>JACPOU010000046.1 GCA_016191345.1 Chloroflexota bacterium | reverse complement strand
CGACCGCGTTGGTCGGGACACCGCCCCGGCCGGCGACGACGAACGAGCGCGGGACGTTCGCCCCGAAGGCGCCCGACAGGCCGTTGCCGGACCGGCTGTCGAGGAGTCGCGTCGGGGGCAGGGCGACGTAGGTCGAGCCGGGTCGGGCATCGACCGTGACGCTGGCGAGGGCTGCGATCTCGGGGCTCATCGGCGCCGCCGACGGCGCGGCGACCGCGACCCCGCCGCTTCGCCCGGTGAGCTGGAGGAGATAGACCCCCGAGGGAAGGGCCGCACCGTTCACGCGGCCATCCCAGTCGATCGACTGTGGACCGACAGCCAGTCGATCGATCGACCGCGCGTCGACGAGGCCCCCGTCCGGTCGAATGACGCTGAGCTGAAGCTCGCTCAGCGCAGCGGCATTCGTCCAGCTCACGGCAACCGAACTGGGCAGGGGGTCGTTCGGCGTGACGATGCGAAGGCCGGACGAATCCCCGACTCGATAGTCGCGAATCACCGCGGCGACGCTCGTCGCGTTGATGGGCACGCGGGCGGTCACATAGGTCTCCGTGGCGCTCCCGACCGCGACCCACGACCCGACCTGCACCGGATCGACCGGCGACCATTGGCGGACGGGCGCCGTGACCTGGTACCAGGTGTAGCCATCGGCCGACGCCGGCCCGCCCGTGAAGGCGACGACATCTCCGCTGTTCAGGGTCCCGAGGATCGCGGCCGAGGTTCCGGCCGCAGCTCGCAGCTTCAGCCCGTCCACCTGCACGGTTCCGAAGCCGCCGACGGCCAGTGGTGCAGCCGTCGAGGTCGAGGTGACGTCCCAGGCCGAGATGTTGCCCTTCGAGTCTCGACCTCGCGCCCGGAATGCGTAGCTGCGGCCGTCCACGCCCATGAACACGGCGCTGGTCGCGGTGGTATCGGTTTGCCAGTCGGTCCACGCCCCGCCGTCCGCGGCGACTTGGACGTCGTAGCCGGCGATCGTGCTGTCGTCACGGCCGGTCCAGGCCACGCTGAAGCCGAGGTTCCGCTGGACCGGGGCGAGAGCGATGATGCCGACCACGGGCGGGGTGGTGTCCAGGAGGAACTTGTCCGCGAGGGCCTGGTAGAGCTCCGGGCGGGTGCCGTCGTACCCAAGGGCCCAGATCCCGGCACCCCGGAGACCGGTTCGATTGATGAGGTCATAGCGGAGCTTCAGGGACGCGGCGTCGTCGAAGTACAGCTCCCGCCAGGCCGTGACGCAGCCGTACGTCGTGGTGCATGTCTGCTTCTGGTAGGCGGTCCAGGGCGCCTGCTCGACGCTGTCGTAGCGGCGGCCGTACTGGGCGGCGAGATCGACCGCGGTCTCGTAGAGCGTCGTGACGGATGTCCCGTATTGCGTCCCCGAGATGTTCGTCGCGCGAAGAGCGTCCGTATCGGTTGACCAGGCTCGGCCGTAGTACGGCACACCGAGGATCAACTTCGACGGCGAGACCCGGGCCATGTACGCGTTCACGGTATCGGTCAGGTCGTAGACGGGACCGGCGAGCGGGCTGATCGAGCCGGCCTGCGACGAGGACGTGCCCCGATAGTCGTAGCCCATGATGAAGATGGCGTCGGCGCCACCGGGCGCGGTTGCGGCCTCGAGGGGGTAGTTGCCGATGTAGCCGGTCGTGTCGAAGGTCAGCTGGTAGCCGGGGGCGATCGCGTCGAGCTCGCTGCGAACCGACCGGACGAGCGCCGTGAACTCCTCGGCATACCCGGAAGCGATCGGCTCGAAGTCAAGGTTGATGCCGTCGGCACCGCGGTCGCGCACCGCGGCGGCTGCCTGCCTCGCCAGGTTTGCCCGGGCCGTTGGACTGCCGAGCAGGGCGGACTGCGTCGCCTGCTGGCCGGACGTCCAAGCGAACGAGGTGATCGTGAGGACGACGCGTGATCCGTTCTGGTGTGCCGCCGTGATGACCGAGGTCATCTTCGAGCTGGTCCAGCCGCCCCAGCCCGTGGACGATGACCCATCGGGATCCTGTTTCAGGAGGTTGCCCGACGCGTCCGTCCCGACGCTGAAGTAGGCGATCGTCGAGAGGACGTCCCATCTGAGCGTCGTGGAGCTGTCGGGCAGCTCCCAGTAGGGCAGGAACCCGAACACCTCGCGACGGAGGCCGCTGGGACTGATGGTCGCATCCAGGGCGGGCGTACCGGTCGCGGTCGCGTCGCCGGATCTCGAGACCGCGGTCGTGGCTCGAGCAGACGGGCCCGTGGCCCCGTCGATCGGCGCGCCGACGTTCGACCCGGCCCCATTGTCAGGGGAGGGCTGTGGGCCCGCCGGTCGATCGAGCGTCCAGATCGAGCCCTGGCGCGCAGCCCGCATCTCGCGACCGCTTGCCTGCCCCGCCGGGAGAGCACGCGGTCGTCCGCCACCGACGGCCCACGTGTCGTTGACGCGAGGCGTGAACCCCACGTCGACTCGCTCGCCGGGGGTGAAGTCGATGACGTCGGCAGCGTGTGCCGCGGCTTCCTCGTACTGGATCGACGGTTGGACGCCCGGTGCCTGCGCGTCTGCCGATGGCAGATCAACGGGCGCCGGCAGCGGACGGGCCGTGTCACCCGCGACGGCGGCGCCGGGCCAGGCCGCAAGGGCGATGAGAATCGCGGCTGGGCCGATGGTCAGGGCAAGCCAGGCGGAGCGGCGTCGAGGATGCTTCAAGCGAGGTCCCCTTGATCTGCCCGGTGCTCGCCGTCGGCGCCGGCCTTGCCGCGACCGGCTCCGATCGCGGACCGCGACCCTAGGCCTCGAAGCGCCCCGATCCAAGCCTGACGATGGTCATGGCGTGGGTGGTACTGTGGCCTGCTGTCCGGTCCGGTGTGGTCGATTATGGCTCAGGGGGCCCGACGTCCTGGGCCGGGCGACGGGGTTGGCCTCCGGGCCCTGCCGTCTTCCTAGTCGGCCGGCAGGAAGTAGCCGGTGACATCGAAGATGAGCTGTGTGGTGGCGCCGCCGCTCCCGCGGAAGACCGCGCTGAGCTGTCCGCCCTCGAGGCGCATGTTGACCCCATTGGCGCGGATATCGCCACGTGGGAAGTTGATCGTCGAGGTGGTGGGGCTGTCGTTGGGGGTCGGCGAAACGGTCACGTAGCCGGAACTCGTCGAGCCGACGACGGTCACGTTCCCGGTCACACCGACGGCGGCGGACGGAATGCCACCCGTGCCGGCGACCCCGAACGTGCGCGATGCGCCCATGACGAAGGCCCCGGAGAGGCCGGTGCCGAAACGCGTATCCAGGGCCCGGGTCGGCGTGACCGGCACGTAGCTCGAGCCGCCGTCGCCCGGCACGAAGTAGCCGGTCACATCGATGATGACGTTGACCGTAGCGCCGCCGGCTCCCCGGAACACGGCGGACACCGTGCCATCCGGGCCGAGCGGGAGCGTGAAGTTGTTGGCCCGAGCGTCGCCGACCGGGAAGTTCAGGGTGGACGTGGCCGGCAGCGTGATGGGAGCAGGTGTCACGCTCAGGTAGCCACCGCTCGTCTGGCCGACGACGGTCACGTTGCCGGTCACGGCGACGGCGGCGGTGGGGACCCCGCCGCGTCCGGCAATCTGGACGGACCGGGGCGTGGCGTTGACGAACGGCCCGGACAGGCCGTTGCCGAAGCGCGAGTCGAGGAGGCGGGCCGGCTCGATCGAGACGTACGTCGATCCGGCCGATGACGGGGCGAAGTAGCCCGTCACATCGAAGATGACCTGCGCCATCGAGCCGGCGCTCCCGCGGAAGACGGCCGAGAGCGTTCCCGTCGGGCTGAGTGGCACGGTGACGCCGTTCGCCCGCACGTCACCCACCGGAACGTTGAGCGTGCTCGTGGGCGGCGAGGCGATCGCGGTCGGGGTGACGCTCAGGTACCCGCCGCTCGTCTGGCCGACGATCGTCACGTTGCCCGTCACGGCAACCGCATCCTCCGGCACGCCGGCGATGCCGGACACCTGGAACGTCCGCGGAGATCCGCTCATGAACGCGCCGGCGAGTCCCGTCCCGACGCGGCTGTCGAGGACGCGGGCGGGCGCCAGGGGCACGTACTGCGTCCCGCCGCCATCCCACAGGAGGAAGGAACCGGTCCTGCCCTCCATCTCGTTGCCGAACGCATCGATCGCGGTCAAGGTCCAGGTGTAGCGGCCGCCTGGCGCCGGCGTGCCATTGAAGCGGCCGTCCCAGGTCAGGATTGCCCGAGCGTCGCCACCCGAGGCCTGGCTGGCCAACCCGGAGTCGCCTCCGATCGTCAGCTTCCAGGAGCTCGGCTCGGAGAGCGTGGCATCGATGGTGAAGCTCGTCTGGCCGACGACGATTCTCGAGGGGCCGGCGGCGAGGCTCCACGGCTTCGGTGCTGTGCTGTCGCGGGGTATCAGCGAGTCCGCTCGCGTCCAGCCGGCAACCGCCCCATCGAGACTGCGCACCGACGCGACAGCAACGTCCTGGCTGACGCCGAGCGCATCGACGCGCACGCGAAGGCCCGCGGGAACAGCGGTCGAGGGGCCGGTCAGGTCCTGCCGGGTCGAGACAGCGGCGCCGTTCGCCCCCACCTCGGCAGCGCCCGGGGCCGTCAGTGCCGAGGGATCCACGTCCGTCGGGGAGAAGGGCACGCCGGTGACGTCCTCGGTCCGCAGGTCCGGGTTGCCGATCAGCGAGCGGTAGTACCCGCTCGTCGGCGTCCGGGGATCCATGTATGCCCGGAAGGCCGGGCTGCGCGAGGACTGGAACGAGAACTCATTGCCGTTGTAGTTGGCCTGGTTCCGCCAGACGTCGAGCACGGTCTGGTGCGTCGTGAACAGGTCACGGATCATGCCGTTGACGGTCCCGACACCCTCGGCGATCACCGCTCGGGCGCCGGCCTTGAGGAAGCCCGCCCCGAAGTTGTCGACGCGCTGCATGGCAACGCTCACGGTCGGGTCCGGGAAGCCCGGCTCCGAGTTGCCGGAGGCGTAGCAGAGGCGATTGAGGAGGACGACGGCGTTCGGCGCGAACTTGAGCGTCGAGACGTACGGCTCCCCGTAGTACTTGTGCACGGCATCAGTCAGATTGGCCGGATCGTTCAGGCCGAAGCCATCCTTGGTCGTGTACTGCGGGTCCCACGTATAGGGCGACGGCCAGCCGTTGCCGTGGCCGAGGTAGAGGACGATCGAGGCGCCGGCGACCGCGGCCTGGACGGCGGCCCACGTTGCGTTCGGCGAGTAGACCTTGACGACGTTGGAGCTGTACTGGATGGCGGTGGCATAGGCGGAGTCGGCGGCGGTCTTGTAGCTCGCCGTTGCGCCCTGGGTCGGCCCGACGATGATGACGACCTTCGCGGGTGACAGTGGCGGGGTGTCCGCCGCAGCCAGCGTCGAGGCGGTTGTCGCGGAGGTCGACGCCGGCCCGGCCGAGGCCGCCACCGGGGCGATCGCCAGGAGGCCGGCGAGGATCGCGAGGAGCAGGGCGCGGACCGCGTGGGGCAAGGAAGACTCCATCCGGGTCCGGGTCTGGACCGACTGGGATTGATTGCCTTCCAAGCCTCGGGGCGGAGGTGGAGCAGCTCAATGGAGCATGGGTACCGGCGGCCATGGCCCCATGGTCGGGACGACCCGTGGGGTCCGGTGCGGTCGGGGCGGATGGGGGGTCGAGCGGTGCGGGGCGCCCGTGCGCCACCCCCGCGCCGTCAGGGAGCGGGCGCGACGGTCGGGCCGGGGGTCGGCGTCGCCTCGATGCAGGGCTGCTCGGAGTCCGGCAGCGTCCCGCTGTCGCCGGGCTGGCAGCCCGTCGGCTGCTGCTCCGGAGGGGGCAGGCCACCCTCGTAATCGAGGATCACGAGGACGTATTCCAGGCGGTCCAAGGGCGCCGCGGGCTCCAGGAACGCGGTCTGGACGATCTCGTTCGCGTCGCGCCGGACGTCGATGACCTGGCCGATGAGGAGGCCCTTCGGGTACGGTGAGCGGATGCCGCCGCCGAGCTCGATGCCGGCGGTCACGACCTCCTCGCCGAGGACGACGTTCACGGCGGCGTTGATGTCGCCCATGGTCAGGCTGCCGGGCAGCTGGCCCACGACCTTGCCCGTGTCGGCGGTGCTGACGAGCTGGCCGATGACGGTCGAGGCTGAATCGCTGATGAGCTGGACCGTGGCCGATGCGCCCGTGACGTCCACGACGCGTCCGACCAGCGCGCCGCCGGCGGCGATGACGACGTCGCCCACGGCGATCCCCTGGGCTGTCCCGCGATCGAGGACGATCCGCTGCTGGACCTCGGACGATTCGCGGGCGATGACCGCGGCGGCGACAGTTTCGTAGTTCAGGCCGCTGCGGAGCTGGAGGAGGGCCGTCAGGACCTCGTTCTCGCGGCCGATCTCCGCAGCCCGCTGGTTCTCGATCCGGATCCGATCGTTCTCGATCCGGAGGGCCTCGTTCTCGGTCCGGAGCTGGTCGATCTCGGCGATCGCGGTCGTGATCGAGCGGATGTTCCGGCCGAACCCGTCGATGGCGCCCTGGATCGGGCGGAACGCGAAGCCGATGCCGCGCTGGAGGTCCACGACGAACGGGTTCGCGGAGAGGGCCATCAGGACGAGCGAGACCGCGAGCAGGGAGACGTACGTGATCGCCCGGCGGCGCGCGAGGCGGTTGCTGAAGACGGCGCTCATCGTTCGTCCTGCGAGGGGTGCGAAGCCGGGACCCGCCGGATCGTCAGCGCGGCGGGCGGGCGTAGGTCTCGGTGACGAGCACCCGCTCCATGCGATCCATCTCCTGGAGGACCATGCCGGTCCCGCGGGCGACGCAGGTCAGCGGATCGTCGGCGACGTGGACGGGCATCTGGGTCGCCTCGGCCACGCGGCGGTCCAGGCCGGAAAGGAGGGCGCCGCCACCGGCGAGGACGATGCCATGGTCCATGATGTCGGCCACGAGCTCCGGGGGCGTCTCCTCGATCGTGTCCCGGATCGTGTCCACGATCTGGATGACCGACGGCTCGATCGCCTCGCGGATCTGGTCCGCGCCGACCTCGACGCTCCGCGGCAGGCCCGTCAGCAGGTCCCGGCCGCGAAGGTTGATCCGCTGGCTGTCCCACTCGCCCGGGTACGCCGAGCCGATCGCGATCTTGATGTCCTCCGCGGTCCGCTCGCCGAGGAAGAGGTTGTACTCGCGACGGGCGAAGTTGACGATGTCGATGTCCATCTCGTCGCCGCCGATCCGGATGCTCCGGCTGACGACGATGCCGCCGAGGCTGATGACCGCGACCTCGGTCGTGCCGCCGCCGATGTCGACGATGAGGCTGCCCGACGGCTCGCTGACCGGCAGCCCGGCCCCGATCGCGGCGGCCATCGGCTCCTCGATGAGGCGCGCCCAGCGGGCGCCGGCGTTGAGGGCGGCGTCCTTGACGGCCCGCTTCTCGACCTCGGTGACGCCGGACGGGATGCCGATGAGCATCCGCGGCCGGGCGATGAGCCCGATCCGATCGTGGACCTTGTCCACGAAGTACTTGATCATCTGCTCGGTCACGTCGAAGTCGCTGATGACCCCGTCGCGGAGCGGCCGGACGGCGATGATGTTGGCCGGTGTCCGGCCGACCATCCGCTTCGCCTCGGCGCCGACCGCGAGGACCCGCTTCGTCCGGGCCTCGATCGCCACGACGGACGGCTCGCTGATCACGATCCCGCGGTCGCGGACGTGGACCAGCGTGTTCGCGGTCCCGAGGTCGATGCCGATGTCGCGGGAGAAGATGCCGAGGATGCGGTCGAGCATGCCGGGAAGGGGTCCTCTGCGGGTGGGCTCTGGGCAGGGTCGGAGTCAGCGCCCGATGGAGCCTGCGCAGTATACCCGTCGATCCCGGAGCGTCCGGCGCGGGCCGGCTGGGCCCGCCGGCGCGGCGGCCGCGCCAGGGGCATCGTCAGGCCGCGGCGTCCGGTGGCAGCCCCGGCCGGTCGAAGGCGATCCCGCGGTCCCGCATCGAGACATACGCGTCGTGGCCGATCACGAGGTGGTCGAGGACGGCGATGTCGAGGAGCCTCCCCGCGGCCAGGGCCTCGGCGGTGAGGTGGAGATCGTCCGGGGACGGCGTGGGGTCGCCGCTCGGATGATTGTGGACGAGGATCACGCCCGAGGCCGTGAGCCGGACCGCGTCGCGGAACAGCTCCCCCACCCGGACGAGCGAGGCGCTCACGTTGCCCTGGTAGGCGAGCGCGACGCGGAGGACCACGTTCTTCGTGTTGAGCACCACGACCCGCAGCTCCTCCCGCTCGAGGCGGCCCATCTGGAGGACGAGCCGGTCGGCGACGTCGCGCGGCGACCGGACCGTCCAGCGCGCCGCGGGCCAGTCGGCGAGGAGGCGCCTGCCGAGCTCGAACGCGGCCTGGAGCTGGGCCGCCTTGGCCGACCCCACGCCGGGGATCGCCTCGAGCTCAAGCCCTGACGCCCGGGCGAGCCCGGTCAGGCCGTCAAAGCGGGCAATCGCCTCCTCGGCGAGGTCCACGGCGGAGCGGCCCCGGCTCCCCGAGCCCCAGAGGAGGCCGACCAGCTCGGCCGAGCTGAGCCCGCTCGCCCCGCGCAGCTCCAGCCGCTCGCGGGGCCGCTCCGCCGCGGGCAGCTCGCGGATCGCGCGGCCCGCTGGAAACGGGACGATCGCGCTCGAGTGCTCGCCGATCGATCCCATCGCTTGGCCTCCGTGGCGTCCGGCGTGTGTGGCGTCCGTGGCGTCCCTGGCGGTGGGAGGCGTCCCCGGGGCCCGGACGACGGAAGCCCGCCGATTCCCCCCGCCATCCGGACCCGAGGACATGGCGGAGCCTATCGGGGAGGGCTCACCGGGCGGTCAATCGAGGCTGCACTGCGGCTCACCAGCCGCGATGCCGAGCGGGCGTGGCTGGCGCAACAGCGCGGCGCCCGTCCGAGCGAGGCGCGCCCGCTCAGGCCCGGACGGCCATCTCGGCGGCAACGATCAGGATCGCGTTGAAGGTCGCATGGAGCCCGATGGCGGCCCACAGCGAGCGCCGCCGGATGAACACCCAGCCCAGGGCGAACGCCACCGGCAGGCGCGCGGCGGACGCGACCAGGGCCAGGGAGGCGCCCGCGGCGAAGGTGGCCGCCTGCTGGTCGATCGCGTGGGCGAGGGCGAAGAGGAGCGAGGTCCGGACGATCGCCCCGACGGGTCGGATCATCCGCGCCCAGGCCGTCGTGGCGAAGCCACGGAAGAGGAGCTCCTCGGAGATGGGGGCGATCACCGCGCCGGCAATGAGGTTGATGACGAGGCCGGTGGACGTGCCGGTCGGCGGCAGCGGGCTCTCCGGTGTCTGCCCGATGAGGTTCACGAGGACCGCGACCCCGATGCCCGTCACGACGACGACCGGGGCCGCGAACACGGCGCCCCAGAGGAGATCGCGGATGGCGGCGGCGCGCCCCGGGACCAGGCCCATCTCCCGCCACGTGAGGCCCCCCGGCCCGACGACCAGGACCCGCAGGACGATGTAGACCGCGAGGGCCTGGAGGGCGACGCCGAACAGGGCCAGCCCGGCCCCGGAGATCGTCACGCCGGCGAGGCTGAGCGGCGTCGCGACGGCGACGACCGTCAGGTAGATCGCGACAAACGTGGCGATGAAGACGAGGATCGGGGACGGTCCCGCGTAGGCGAGGCCGGCGGCACGCCGCTCGATCGCCTGGGCGCCGGCCAGGAAGAGCAGCCCGACGAAGAGGACCGCCAGCCCGGCGACGAAGAGGATGACCCCGGCGAGGGTCTGGCCGGCCATGAGGCCGATGACCGCGGACGAACCCCCGACGAGCGTCGCGAGCCAGCCGCCGACGAACAGACCCGGGGCGTTGCGGCCTTCGACCGAGAAGCGAAACAGGCCTCTCGCAGCGGGCGGCGACGGCGCGGCCTCGGGTGGCGGCGGCTCGGCGGGCGGCGGCTCGGCGGGTGACAGTGGCTCGGCGGGCGGCGGCGGCGACGGCGCGGCCGCGGGTGGCGGCGACTCGGCGGGTGACAGTGGCTCGGCGGGCGGCGGCGGCGGCGACGGCGCGGCCGCGGGTGGCGGCGGCTCGGCGTCGTCCCCGCCCGGAGGCGGCGGCGAGCCCGTCAAGATTCGATCAGCGGGTCCGCGGCTCGAGCAGCGGCCGGCCGGGCGCCGCCGGGCTGGGTCGTGGATCGGATCGACGTCCGGGCGCCGGTCGGAACCTGCCGGCCGGGGGCCGGCTCGGGGAGGGCCTCACGCGCCGGAGCGGTGACGACCGGGGCACCGGTTGCCGCGACGTCACGCCGCTCGAAATCCTTGCCGCACCAGGCGCACAGGGACCAGTCGAGGCCGACGAGCTTGGCGCAGTTCGGGCAGACGCGGTTGAGCCGCGTCCGGCAGGTCGGGCAGATGATCCACTCGGAATCGACGCGCCGATCGCAGGATGGGCAATGGCGGATCGCTTCGATCTCGGCGAGCATCGCCTCTTCGGCCAGGTTCCGCTCGTAGATCTCCCCGATCCGCTCCTGGGGCCGGACGATCCGGTAGGCGAAGATCGCGAGCGGGAAGAGCACCGGCGTGAAGACAATGATGAACGCGGCGGCGAGGTACGGGACGATCGGGTTCTCGGTCCGGAGCTGCATGTCACGGAACGCCCAGTAGGACGCGGCAAGCCAGAGGACCACCCAGTAGATGGTGAAGAGCTGCAAGCCGAACTGGATGACCGGGTTGTTGAAAACGGACCCGATCGCGTCGCCGATCGTCCCGAGGATCTGATCCATGCGCCGGTTCGTCGCCTCCGTGAGCTCAGGCGATCACCGGGAACGCGTTCCGCGCTGATCGCCGGGCAGTGTAGCAGGGGGTCTGTCCCCGGCTGCGTCGCGGCTCCGACGGCGCACGCGGCGCCGGCGTGACGATGTCGAGTTGAACGCGCCGCGTGCGGGGCCGAAGCGCTCGTGAGTCGACGCGATGCGGAGGTTCGTCACGAGCCGCCCACGGGAACCGGCGGATCGACGCCAGGCGGAGGTTCGTCACGAGCCGCCCACGGGAACCGGCGGATCGACGCCAGGTGGAGGTTCGTCACGAGCCGCCCACGGGAACCGGCGGATCGACGCCAGGCGGAGGTTCGTCACGAGCCGCCGGGCCGTTGGAGCCGTGCCACGCTCCACACGACCGCCGGATTCCGGCGAATTCAGCGCAGGTGTCGATCTGACGCAGAGCATTTGAAGAAGCCCCGCCTGGTGTCGAAGTGGCGGGGCCGTGCGCCCAAGGTCGAAGTGGCGGGGCCGTGCGCCCAAGTGGCGGGGCCGTGCGCCCAAGTGGCGGGGCCGTGCGCCCAAGTGGCGGGGCCGTGCGCCCAAGTGGCGGGGCCGTGGGCCGACGTGGCGGGGCCGTGGGCCGCGGTGACCGCGGCCCCGGGTTCTCCCTTCAGCGCCCCTCGGGTCGGACCTCGCGTCGCCCGGGCGAGACGGCGACCACGCCGCCGCCGATGAGGAGGACCGCACCGACGGCCGCAAGGATCGCCCCGAGCTCGCCGCCACCGGACAGGTAGAGCCAGACGAGCCCGAACAGGACCCCGCCCGCGACCATGCCCAGGACCCCGTGCCGGAACCAGTCGGCGACGCGGTTCGGGACGATGGACAGGGCGGTCGCGACGATGACGAGGACGACGATCGGGAGGTTCGTCCCGATCCCCAGGCCCCAGCTCTCGAAGTAGCCGCTGAAGCCGCTCGAGAGGGCCGACCGCCACGGCAGCAGGAACCCGAGGAGGGCAGTGCCGCCGCCGAGGACGACCAGCCAGCCCTCCAGCTCGTCGGGAGCGTCGAACGGCAGATCGGCGAGGATGGAGGCGTGTCCCGGGCGCGGGGCGGGAGAACGGCTGGTCGTGGTCGCAGCAGCGGCGCCGGGCGCGACGGGCATGGTGGCTCCGATACCGGCGGGCGCAGCCGCCGCGGCCGAGAGTGTCGGGACGGGGCTCCCGGGTGGCCCGGACGCGACCGGGGTGGTCGTGGCGGACGGCCGGAGCAACCCGGGCCACGCGAGCGCGTCCACGCCCTGGGCGCCGCCGCGAAGGCCGGGCTCGGCGCGGGTGGCTGCCGGCACCGAGTCGGGGGCCAGGGCGTTGGGCGGCACCGCCCGGTGGACCGTGGAGGGCGGGAGGTACGAACCCGGCACGATGCCGCCCGACGCGATGCCGTCCGCCGCGCTGCTCGTGTCCCCTGGCGCCGGCGCCGCGGTGGCCGCCGCGGTCGCGAGCGGCGCGAGCTCGCCTGCCACCTCGGGCCCAAGGGCATCGACCGCGACGGCAGGTGCGAGCGCCTCGTCGGCCACCTCGAGCACGGGCGGCTCGTCCGCACGCTCGGGCGCGGGCGCGGTGTCCGCCAGCTGGGGCGCGTCGGGCGCGGTGTCCGCCAGCTGGGGCGCGTCGGGCGCGGTCTCCGCCAGCTGGGGCGCGTCGGGCGCGGCCACCGGGTCAACGATCGAGGCGGCCATCGACGCGACGAGCGTCCCACAGGACGGGCAGGCCGCTCGGTCCGCCGCGACCGGCGCACCGCAGGACGGGCATGGGATGGATCCCGGCATGACCACTCCCCTCTCCTCGGCACCCCGCGGCCGAGGTCGTCAGGGTGCCAGAACGGACCCCCGAGCGGAAGCCCCCGCGACGGTCAGCCCGGCGGGGAGTCGATGGTCCGGGTCGGCAGGTGGCGGGCGACCTCGAACGTCCAGGCCGCCGAGCGCCACGCAAGGGCGAGCGATGTCAGCCACAGGCCGCCACCCCAGGTCGCGAGAAAGAGCGCGAGGGCGATGACGATCTCGGTCCGGGTCCGCCCGTCGACGAGCTCCGTCCGGAGTTGCTCCCAGGCCACGTTGGTCGCGATCCCGCTTCCGAGGAGGACCGTCGCAACGACGGCACCGGTGACGACGAGGGTCACGAGACCGCTGGGCCGGAAGCCAGAGCGGGCCCCCCGTCCGATCGCTGCGCCGACGCCCGCGCCCCAGGCGAGGTGCCGGACAGCGAGACCCCCGACCGTTTCGCCGGCGAGCCACGCGACGACCAGGGCCCCCACGACGTCGGGGATCCGGAGCGCGATCCGGAGCGCGATCGGGATGGCCGGGTCGCCGGGACGGATCAGCTCCTGGTACCCCTCCTCGACCAGGCGCACCGATCCCAGCACGAGCACGACGGCCGTCGGCACGTGCGCGAGCAGGCGGGCCGCGAGGGCACGCCACGGCCCCCCGCCGATCGGCGGGGCGACCCCGCCGAGCTCCTCGTCCGCGGCCACCTCGCGGGCCAGGGCCAGGTCGAGTGTCGCGCCGGCGAGGCCCCCGAGGACCCGCCACAACAGCAGGACGGCCGAGATCGTGGCCACGAGGACGATGAAGCCGGCCGAGGCCCCGCCGAAGACGAATCCGACGAGCGTCGGCCCGATCTCGTTGGCGAGGCCGGCGGGCGTCGGCAGCCGGACGATCGGCAGGAGCAGGAGCAGGAAGCCGCCGCGGACGAGGAACGCGGCGAGGGCCATCGCCCACCATGCCGGGCGACTCAGCGCCGCGAGGAGCGACGCGGCCAGCGACGCGGCCAGCGACACGGGACGGATCCTCGGGATCAGGGAGCGGGCGAGGCGGTCGCTCCGGCGAGCTCATCGAGCCGCGACAGGGCCTGCCGCACCAGCTCGATCTCGCGGCCGTAGGCGGCGAAGTCACCGTTCCGGAGGGCGGCCTGGGCCGCCTCGAAGTGCGTGTTCGCATACGCGATGAGCGCCGCCACGTCCGAGGGCAGCCCCGGCCCGACCGTCGGGACCGGCGTGGTTCCCGGCGACGCGGTGGGTCCCGGCGTCCCGCCGGGGGTCGGCGATGGCGACGGTCCGGGGCCGCCGCCCGTCTGGAGGAGGAGGTCCAGCGCCTCGGCCAGCGTCCGGCCCCAGACGACCGAGGTCGGCGACGCGACGACGATCCGCTGGAACTCCGGGAACGACGACGAGGTCGACTGCAGGTAGACGGGCTGGAGGTAGATGAGGGTGTCCCCGACCGGCACGACGATCAGGTTGCCCCGGACCACCTTGCTGCCCGACTGGTTCCAGAGCGTGACCTGGGCGCTGATGGTGGGATCCTGATCGATGCGCGCCTCGATCTGGGTCGGCCCGAACACGGAGGTATCGGTGGGGAACCGGTAGACGCGGACGGCGCCGTATTTCGCGCCGTCGTTCCGCGCCGCGACCCACGCGATCATGTTCGGGCGGCCCTGGGGAACCATCGGCTGGAGCAGGAGGAACTCGGGGTCCGGCTCGCCGGGCATCCGCATGATCACGTAGTACGCCTCCGAGGGGAGGCTCTGGTCGTTCTTGGCGTCGCCGGGCACCGTCCACAGGTCCTGGCCGCTGAAGAACACCTCGGGGTTCGTGACGTGGTATCGGCCGAAGACCGCGGTCTGGACGTTGAAGAGGTCTTCCGGCACCCGGAGGTGAGCCCGGATGTCGCCCGGCATCTCGGCCAGCGGGCGGAACAGGGTCGGGAAGATGCCCTGGTAGGCCTGGATGATCGGGTCGCTGGGATCGCTGACGTAGAAGGTCATCGTCCCGTCGTAGGCGTCCATCACGACCTTGACGCTGTTCCGGATGTAGTTGATGGGGCCGGTCCGGAGGCCCGTGGCGCCGATCGATGTCGGGTCGATCCCCTGGGCATTCGGGAAGCGATTGCTCGTCGTGAAGGCGTCCTGGACGTAGACCAGCCGGCCCGCGTCGGTGATGACGACGTAGGGATCCTTGTCGTAGGCGAGGAAGGGAGCGATGAGCGCGAGCCGCTCGCTCAGCGTTCGATACATCAGGACCTCGCTGTCCGCCGTCACCTGGTCGCTGATGAGCAGGTCCAGGTCGCGGAAGCGGAGGGCGAACAGGAGCCGCGACAGGGTCGTGTCCAGGCCGATGCCGGTCTTGCCGGTCCACCGGGTGCGGACCTGGGTATCGCCGCCGCCGTCACCCTCCCCGCGCGGGTAGTCGAACTCGTCCTGGCGGGCCCGGACGACGACGTAGTCGGACTTCGCCTCGCCAAAGTAGATCCGCGGCTCGGTGATGGTCGGGGCGCCGCCCGTCGAGACCGGGGGCAGGTTCTTGATGTAGAGCAGGGGCTGGCCCTCGGTCGTGACCTCGTTGACCGGCACCATCGCGACGCCGATGCCATGCGTGTAGATGATCCGCTGGTTCACCCAGCCCGTCGCCTGATCGTTGGCGGCGATGTTGAGCTCCCGGGCGGAGAGCATGACCTGGCGCTCGGCGCCGTTGATGGTGTAGCGATCGGTGTCGACGTCCGTGAAGTCGTAGTAGCGGCGGACCGTCTGGAGCTGGTCCAGCGTGTCGCCGAGGGGCCGGTAGTCCCACAGCCGGGCGTTTGCGAAGGTGGCCGCCTCGGCCGCGATCTGGTCCTTCGTCAGGACCTTGTCACCCGAGTACTGCCGTTCTTCCCAGCCCGCGAGCGAAAACGCCTCCCTCGTCATCGCGATGTTGTTCGCGATGTACGGCTGCTCCTGCTGGAGCCGGTTCGGATCGACGGTGAGCCGCTGGACGACCTCGGGGTAGATCCGCCCCACGACGAGGGAGGCAAGGACCCAGGCCACGACGGTCGCGCCGAGCGGCCACGTCCACCGGGTGAACGCACCACCGATGAGGAAGGCCGCGGCGAAGGCGGACAGGACCGTGAGCAGGTCGTAGGCGAAGAACTGGGCGTTCTGGTCGGTGAAGCTCACGCCGATGATCCCGCCAGCGCCGCGCCCGGAGTAGACGAGCTCGTACTTGTCGAGCTGGTAGCCGAAGGCGACCGACAGGAGGTACAGGCCGGCCAGGACCGCGAGGTGAACGCGCACCGGGGTCGGAAACGAGAGCCCGCTCTGCGGCGCGCCGGCGAGGTACCGCCCGAAGGCGACGATCAGCCCGCCGAGCACGAGCCCGTTGAAGACCGACTGGATCGTCCGGAGGAACGGCAGGTCGAAGAGGAACCAGCTGATGTCCCGCCCGAAAATCGGGTCCACGCTCGTCGTGGCACCGGCCGCGGCGAAGGGGACGCGATTGATCCAGAGCAGGACGGTCTGCCAGGCGCCGGCCATCGATGCACCGATGATCAGGGCCGCGAAGATGGACAGCCCCACGAGGACGAGGGTCGCCGTCGGCGTGAGGTCCGGGATGGATTCCGGGCCGACGGTGACTGGGCGAGGCGGGCGGCTGTCGAAGCCGTCCTCGCGGGAGCCCGTCAACCCGGCCTCGTTCAGGCGTTCGAAGAGGTCGCGGAATGTGCCCGGCACGCCGTTCGGCGGCGGGGCGAGCCGGCGGGCCAGCCAGAGGTTGCCGACGAGGACGACGAGGGAGAGCACCACGCCCGCGACGAAGAGGGCAAGCCCGGCGCCGATGCGAGTCCAGAACACGGCATCGAATCCGACGCTCCGATACCAGATCGCGTCCGTCCAGAACTCGATGAGGCCCGCGCCGAAGAGGAGGATGACGAGCAGGATCCCGCCGAGGACCCAGAGGCGCCGGCTGGGTCCGCCGGTGCCGGCTCCGGCGCTGCGGACGGGCCTGGCCCGGCCCGGCCCGGGGCCGGGGCGCCGTCGGGCGCCGAAATCGGGGCGGAAGGGTCCTGCGGGATCGTCGTCTTGCATCGGAGGGAGTCTACGCTGCGGCGGGCCGCCGACCGCCAAGACCCTCGACCGCCTGCCGGAACGCGGTCAGCACCTCGCTCGCGAGGGCATTCGGGGTCATCGTCGCGGCGCGCGCCGGCTCCCACCGGAATCCGGCCCGGATGGCCAGCGGGCAGCGCCACGGCCGGTCCGGCTCGTCGGGCGGCGCGACGAGGCCGAGGCGGATGGAGAGGCGGCCCTCGTCCTCGCGGATCAGCCCGGAGAGGTTCCCCGACATCGCCGGTCCGAGGCGCGCGAGCGGCGGCTCCGGCGGAGGCCCCGCGGCGGGTGCCACGTCCCGGAAGGCCACGATGCCGTCCCCGTCGCGGACCCACAGGATCGCGAGCCACCAATCGTCCGGGCCGGTCGTGGGGCGGGCCATGCCGGCGAACAGGTCTCGATCGCCGGCGCGGACGACCTGCTCCCTGAGGAACGAGATCCCGGGCGAAGCGAGGCGGTCGGGCATGCGTCGAGGATAGCGGGGCGCGAACGTGTCAGGCCGGGGTCGACTCCTCGTCGTCGACGGTGGCTTCGGCGTCGCCCGTGTCGGCATCGTCCGAGCTGGCGTCGTCGGTCGCCTCGGCGGCCAGCGCGGCCAGTGCCGCGTCGGGGTCGAGGGCATCGGGATCGTTGGCTGCCTCGGCGTCCACCGCCTCGACCACGAGCGAGACGGCCTCGCCGCGCCGGGCCTGGGCCTCGGCCTCGAGCGCCGCCATCTCCAGGCGGAGCATCTCGCGGCGGACCTCCTCTGCCGGCGGGGCGATGGATTCGTGATCGACCGGGGCCTCCGCCGGGGCGTATTCCCCGGACAGCCAGCCCATCAGGCCACGCGACTTCTGGACCGGGGCGCGACCCTTCAGGAGGCTCTCGTGGTCCACCTTCGTGACGCCCGGGATGTCCGATTCGGACGGTTCCCGGAGGGCGGCCCCGCAGGACGGACAGGTGGCGACGTCCGCGGCGGGCAGGGCTGCGGAACACCATGGACAGATGAGGTCGTCGGCGCTCGGCCCGCCCCCGGACAGTGGCTGCTCGGACATGGCCGACACTCTAGCGCGATCCGCGGGCGCGGGAATAGCCCGGAGGTCCCATTCGCGGCTTGCGCATCGCGGTCCGCGGAGGCACGCTCTGCGGCCCATGACCTATTCGATCGCCGCCCGGGACGCCGCGACCGGCGAGCTCGGCGTCGCCGTCCAGACCCGCTGGTTCGCGGTCGGCTCGCTCGTGCCGTGGGTTCGGCCCGGCGTCGGCGCGATCGCGACCCAGTCGTTCGTGGACGCCCGCTACGGCTACGCGGGCCTGGAGCTGCTCGCCGCCGACCGAACCCCGGAGCGAGCCCTCGCCGAGCTGCTCGCGGCGGACCGCGACCCCGGCGTCCGGCAGGTCGGGATGGTCTCCGCCACGGGAGCCGTCGCCGCGCACACCGGCGCGGACTGCGTGGCCTTCGCGGGCCACCTCACCGGCGACGGCGTCACGGTCCACGCGAACATGATGGAGCGGCCGACCGTCTGGCCCGCGATGCTCGAGGCGTACGAGGCGGCAGACGGGGACCTCGCGGGCCGGCTGGTCGCCGCGCTCCGCGCGGCCGAGGCCGAGGGCGGTGACGTGCGGGGCCGCCAGTCGGCGGCGCTCGTCGTCGTCCCGGGCGGCTCGACGGCGCAGGCCTGGGACGTGCGCTTCGACATCCGCGTCGACGACGACCCGGCGCCGCTCGACGCGCTTGACCGGCTCCTTCGCCTCAACCGCGCCTACGAATCGCTCGACAACGCCTTCGAGGCGATCGCGGTCGGCGAGCAGAGCGCGGCGCTGGCGTTCCTGGAGCGTGCGGCCGAGCTTGCCCCGGATGACGACCAGATCCGGCTCTGGCTGTCCGTCGCGGTCTTCGATTCCGGAGACGAGGATCGAGGCCGGCGCCTCTACCGGAGCGCCCTTGCCGCGGAGCCGCGCTCCGGCGAGCACCTCCGTCGGTTCGTGGCGGCGGGCCAGCTGCCGGGTGCGGAACGGCTCGTCGCTGCCCTGACGGCCGACGCGGCGGGCTGATCAGCTGGAACCGGGACGGCGCGTCCTGGAGCCACTGACCCGCCGACGCGTCACTCCCACTCGATCGTGGCCGGCGGCTTGGAGCTGATGTCGTACACGACCCGGTTGACGCCGGGGACCTCGTTCACGATCCGCGACGAGATCCTGCCGAGGACGTCGTACGGCAGCTTTGCCCAGTCGGCGGTCATGCCGTCCTCGGAGGTCACCGCCCGGATCGCGACGACGTTCGCGTAGGTCCGCCCGTCGCCCATCACGCCGACGCTGTTGATCGGCGTGAGGATCGCGAACGACTGCCAGACGTTCCGGTACAGGCCCGCGGCCTTGATCTCGTCGATGACGATCCAGTCGGCGTCGCGGAGGGTGTCCAGCCGCGACGCGGTCACCTCGCCGATGATCCGGATCGCGAGCCCCGGACCCGGGAAGGGCTGGCGCTGGACCATCGCGTCGGGCAGGCCCAGCTCCGCGCCGACGAGCCGGACCTCGTCCTTGAAGAGATAGCGGAGCGGCTCGATCAGCTTGAACCGCAGGTCCGCCGGCAGGCCCCCGACGTTGTGATGCGTCTTGATCTTCTGGGCCGTCTTCGTCTCCGAGGTCGCGCTCTCGATGACGTCGGGATAGAGCGTGCCCTGGGTCAGGAAGTCGATCTGGCCGAGCTTCGTCGCCTCCTCCTCGAAGACCCGGATGAACTCGTCGCCGATGATCTTCCGCTTCTGCTCCGGATCCACGACGCCGGCCAGGCGGGCGAGGAACCGCTCCCGGGCATCGACCATGACGAGGCGCATCCCGAGGTGCTGCTCGAACGTCGCCCTGAGGAGCTCCGATTCCTTCTTCCGCATCAGGCCGTGGTCCACGTAGATGCAGGTGAGCCGATCCCCCACCGCCCGATGCACGAGCGCGGCCGCAACCGCCGAGTCCACGCCGCCCGACAGGGCGCAGATGACCTTGCCGTCCGAACCGACGGCGCGGGCATGGGCGGCCACCCGTGCCCGGATCTCGGCGACCGTCGACTCGATGAAGTTCGCCGGCGTCCAGGTGGGCTGGGCACCGGCAATCCCGAGCAGGAAGTTGCGGAGGATGTCGCGCCCCCGGGGCGTGTGGGCCACCTCGGGGTGGAACTGGATCCCGTACAGGTTCCGGGTCGCGTCCACGAGGCCGGCGAACGGCGTGGAGCCCGAGTGGGCCGTGGAGTGGAAGCCCTCAGGGAGCCGGGTGATCGAGTCGCCGTGGCTCATCCAGACGGGCTGCTCGCGATCGATGCCGGCGAAGAGCGGCTCGTCGGCGGTGATCGTGATCGTCGCGGGGCCGTACTCGCGCTTCGAGGCCGGGAGGACGTCGCCGCCGAGCTCGAGGGCCATGAGCTGGGCCCCGTAGCAGATGCCCAGGACCGGGATCCGGCCGCTCCAGACCGCCGGGTCGGGCTTCGGTGCGTCAGCGTCGTAGACGGAGTTCGGGCCGCCCGACAGGATGATCGCGGTGGCTCCCCGCCGCTCCAGCTCCGCGTACGGCGTGTCGTGCGGGAGGAGCTCCGAGTAGACGTTGAGCTCCCGGACGCGGCGCGCGATCAGCTGGGCGAACTGGCTGCCGAAGTCGAGGATGACGACCGTGCCGCGCTCCGTGGTCGCGGGCCGGTCCGTGGCGGCCCGCTCGGGACCCGGGGCGTGGAGCGCCGTCTCGAGATAGGCCTCCACCTCGGCATCGTCCGGGGCGAGGACGCGATGGCCGGCATTCGCCGCCTCGCCGTGGACCGTCTTGCCCTTGTCCGCCACCCTCGATGCCGCCCTCCAGCGCGCCGCCCGCGGGCGGATCTCCTCCGACGAGGCCAGTGTACCGGGCGAGGTCGCGGCACCGGCAACGGGGGATGGAGCGGCTACCCTGTGGTCATGTCGAGCCGCCGATTCCCGATTCGCGTCGGAGCCCGTTCGAGGCTGCTGCTCCGCATCGCCTTCGGCGTCACCGACGGATCCGCCTGGGCGGACGTGGGCGACGGGCGCGTCGCCGTCCGGTTCGGGCGGTTCGGGTTCGAGACCCCGATCTCGAACTGCCGGCACTGGCAGATCGAGGGGCCGTTCCGCTGGATCACGGCGATCGGCGTGCGAATGAGCGTCCGGCATCGGGACATCTCCTTCGCGGGCAGCCCGCACGGCGGCGTCCGGGTGGACCTCGTGACACCGGTCCGGTACGGGCCGTTCCGGGTCCCGGCGTTCTGGGTCGGCGCGGATGACCTCGAGGCCTTCGGGGCCGCACTGCGGGCCGAGGGCGTCCCGGGCGAGGATCTTCGCCGGCGGTGACGCCCGGCAGCGGCCGATTCCGGCTGCGCCGGTTTCCGGCCGCGGCGTTTCCGGCGGGCCCCGCTATTCCGTGTTGCGCATGGCCGCGGCGGCCATGTCGAAGTACGCCAGCAGGCGCGCCTCGACCGGCGCCGGCGGCGCCAGCTCGGCCACGGCCGCCCGCATGTGGCGAAGCCATCGATCGACGCCCGCGGCATCGATCCGGAACGGGCGGTGACGCATGAAGAGGCGCGGGTGGCCGCGCTCCTCGCTGTACGTGGTCGGCCCGCCCCAGTACTGGGCCAGGAACATCGCCAGCCGCCGCCGCGCCCCGGCGAGGTCGTCGCGGTCCGGGTAGAGCGCGAGGAGCTCGGGGTCCGATTCGACGCCCTGGTAGAACCGGTCCACGAGGCTGTCGAAGAACGCCTGGCCGCCGGCGAGCTCGAAGACGTTGATGCGGATCCCGGCATCTGCGCCGGAGCTGGCCGCGGCCACCTCGTCGGGGCGAGCGGGTCTGACGGGAAGGGGCTGAGGCATGGCGAGATGGTAGCGGGGAGAGGTCAGGTTGCGCCGGGGCGCAGTCGGTGGCCGGGGCGCAGTCGGTAGCCGGGCCCGCGACCAAGCCGCTCCGCCGGCGTCCCGTAGCGGAGGATCAGCTGCGTCACGGCGCGCGCGGTCGCGGCGGCGTCGAGCGGCTCCGCGACGGCGTCCCAGGTCCGCTCGCCAAGGGTGACGCGACAGGCGGGGTCGGCATCCAGGTTCCGGGCCCAGGCAGCGTTCGGGTCGCCCGCGGCCACGACGAGACTGCCGTCCGGCTCCTCGATGAACCCGACCGCGACGGCGGCGGGGCGGCCGCTCCGCCGACCCCGCGACTCGATGCGGACGACGGTCCCCCAGCCCGCGAGCTGCTCGCCGACTTCGTCGGCGCGACCGGGCGGTGGCTCGGCGGGCTCGCCGACCTCGTCCGTCAGCGGCCCTTCTGCTGCCAGGACTTGCCCTCGGTCGCGACGGACGGGGCGTAGACGAGCTCCATCTGCTGCATCTCGCGGATGGTCCGGGCACCGAGCGCGGCCATCGACTGGCGGAGCGCGCCCATGAGGTTCTGGGAGCCGTCGGTGACGGTCGCCGGGCCGTTGAGGATCTTCTCCAGCGAGCCGCTCGTCCCGACCTTGATCCGCGTCCCGCGCGGCAGGACCGGCGACGGGGCGGCCATCCCCCAGTTCACGCCGCGGCCGGGGGCCTCGGCGGCGCGCGCCAGCGGGCTCCCGAGCATGACCCCGTCCGCGCCCGCGGCGATCGCCTTGGCAATCTCGCCGCCGCGGCGCATGCCGCCGTCGGCGACGACCGGGACGTACCGGCCCGTCCGCTCGTGGTAGGCGTCGCGCGCTCCGGCGACGTCGGCGATGGCGGTGACCTGGGGGATCCCGATGCCGAGGACCTCGCGCGTCGTGCACGCGGCGCCGGGTCCGACCCCCACGAAGACCGCCGCCGCGCCCTGCTCCATGAGGAGGTACGCGGCCTCGGCGTTCGTCGTGTTGCCGACGGCGACGGGGATCGGCATGAAGCGGGTGAAGTCGGCGAGGGAGAGGGGGTCGTAGCCGGTCGCCAGGTGGCGCGCCGACGAGACCTGGCTCTGGACGAGGAAGAGGTCAGCGCCGTGCTCGGCGCAGAACGGACCCCAGCGGCGAGCGGCGCCGGGAGTCGCGGCGACGGCGGCCTTCGAGCCGGCCGCGTGGATCTCCTCGAGGCGGCGGGCGACGAGCTCGTCGCGGACCGGCGCCTCGTAGGCCTCGGAGAGGACGTGCTGGACGTCGTCGTCGGACGCGGTGGCGATGCGCTCGAGGACCTCGGACGGATCGTCGTAGCGAGTCTGGACACCCTCCAGGTTCAGGACGGCGAGGCCGCCGAGCGCCGCCAGTGCCCCCGCGAACGCGGGGTCGACGACGGCGTCCATCGCCGACGCGAGGACCGGGATCCGGAGCTCGATGCCGCAGAAGGACTGGGCGAGGTCCACGTCGCTGGGCTCGACCGTGCTCGTGCCGGGGGCGAGCGAGACGTCCTCGAAGCCGTAGGTCGGGCGGATGGCGTCGACCTTCGAGCGGAAGGCCGGCAGCGAGGCCGTCGAGGCGCCGCGCTGGTCGATCATTCGGGCACCTCCTGACGCTCGCTGGGTGCCGGGAAGTCTAGCAGCCGAGTGCGGAACGCCGGCCCGCGCCAACGCCCCGGTTCCAGGCTCACGGCCCCGCTGCGGAGGTCCGAGCCACCCCGCCGCCGCGCCGAGCCACCCCTGCCCCGCCGCGCGCGTGTCTGTGAGACACCAGATCCACATGAATGAGCACGCGCCAGACTCGATTTCCTGCAGTTCAGGTACAAAGTCGGGGGTCGGGCACGCTCATTCATTCGATTCGTGTGTCTGGCAGTGACACCGATACGGGGCGACGGTGCACCGGGCCGCGTGCCGATGCCGCGGGGCGACGGAGCCGATGCGGATCCGCGTGTGTCCCTGAGAAGCAGGATCCACACGAATGAGCACGCGCCAGACTCGATTTCCAGCAGTTCAGGTACGAAGTCAGGGGTGGGGCACACTCATTCATTCGATTCGTGTGTCTGGCAGTGACACCGCGACCCAGGCTGGCCTCGGGACCCGCTCGCTCAGCCCGGAACTGGAAGCCGGAACGCGGCCGCCTTGTCCGGATGGTCCAGCAGCCACTGGACGGTGTCGATCGCGCGCTCGTAGGCGGGCCACGTCACCATCGCCTTGGCGGCCACGACGTCGAGCCATCGATGGTCGTCATGCTCGAGCGAGATCCGGATGGCGGTGGCGGTGCTGACCTGCGCGGCAAACACGGCTTCGCACAAAAGCGCGTCCAGCGCGGCCTCGTGGAACCAGTTGACGATGTCGGTCTCGAAGAAGGCCTCGATGTCACCCGGGCCGACGCCCGTCTCCTCGGACACCTCGCGGAGAACGGCCTCGACGATCCGCTCGCCGGGCTCCAGCTTGCCGGTCACGCACTGCCACAGCCCGGGGTACATCCGGTCGGGCGCGCGGCGGATCAGGAGGACCTCGGGCTGGCCCTCGACCCCGACGCGGAAGAGCCAGCAGGCGACGAGGTCCGGGCGGGCGCTCATGGCTGGGTCGGACCCGGCACGTCCGGCTGCCCTGGCACGTCCGGCTGCCCCGGCACGTCCGGCTGCCTTGGCACGTCCGCGGCCCCGGTCCCGCCGCCGGGCCAGGCCCCCGGGTCCCCGAACGCGGCCGCGATCCGGTGGAGCTGCTCGAGGTGCTGGAGGTCGTGGACGCCGGCGAAGAGGAGCCACTCGCCGCATCGAAGCCGCCCGACGAGCGGGTGGTCGAGCGGGCAGGGATCGGTCTCGTGGCCGGCGATGGAGCGCGCCGCCCGCTCCACGACCCGCTGGCTCGCCGCGATCCGGCGGATGAGGGCCGCCCGATCCAGGGCGCGCTCGCCGGGGATCCCGGGAACGACCTGCGGCGCGTCCGCCGGGAAGCGGCCATGCGCAGCGAGCGAGCCCGCCATCGCGAGGCCGGCGCGCGATTCCGCGTCGTGGCCGATCGCCTCGGCGACGGTCCAGTCGCCCTCGCCGCCGGGCGCCTCGAACGCCACGTCCGGCAGGCTGGCCGTGACCGCCTCGAGAGCCGCGGCGATCGCCGCGAGCTCGACGACGACGGTGGCCGCGGAACCCGCGCCGGCGTCGCGGCGGATGGCGCGCCGGACGCCGATGAACGCCCCGGCCTCGATCCCCCGGAACGCGGCGACCGCCATCGGCGCGGCGGACTCCAGCGTGTCGAGCCAGTGGGCCATGGCCGGGATCATAGGTCCGGCTTGTCGCCCTCGGGGGATGTCGCCACCGCGGGTTACCGCCGCCCGCCGGCCATGCGCCCGGCGTCCGGGCGCCCGCGGAGCCGCCACATCGCCACGATGCCCACGAGCGGCCCGAGCGCCAGCGATCCGAAGGCGAGCCGCCAGCCCGCGCCGTCGGTCGGCGAGAGCAACCCGACGCCGATGATCGTCACGCCGGTGAGGATGAATCCAGCGGCCACCTGGACCGAGAGCGCCGAGCCCGCCGTCCCACGCGGCGCCAGCTCGGACACCGCCGCCGAGAACTGGGCCGAGTCGGCGACGACCGTGATGCCCCACGGGATCGCGACGAGCATGAGCACGATCGGCGGCGCCCCGAACAGGAACCCGATCGCGATCGCGCAGGCGCCGCTCGCGGCCATCGCAGCGATCGTCATCGTCGTCCGGCCGAGGCGGTCGGCGAGGGCGCCCGCCGCGATGCAGCCGATCCCGCCGACCCCGACCACCGCGAATGCCGCAAGCGCGGCCGGCCCGGGCTCGGTCAGACCGGCCGTGGCGAACGAGGCCGCGATGAACGCGGGCACCCACGTCCACATCGCGTAGAGCTCCCACATGTGCCCGAGGTAGCCGAGGTTGGCCAGGCGGACGGACGGCTCACGGTAGGCGCTGGCCGCGACGGCAGGGCTGAAGCGGCTGGCCGCGGTTTCGAGCGGTCCGGCCCGCCCGAAGGCGAGGACGAGGCCGCCGCCCGCGAGCGCCGCGACGGAGGCGGCGGCCACGACGGCCCGCCACTCGAGGCCACCGACGGCACCGATGGCGCGGAAGAGGTGCGGCAGCGCCGAGCCCACCGTGAGCGCGCCGATGAGCGTCCCGATCGCGAGGCCGCGCTCGCGCCGGAACCAGCTGGCGATGAGCTTGACGGCGACCGGGTACACGGCCGCGATGCCCGCCCCGGTGATGGCACGGTAGACGAGCGCGGTCGTGGGATCCGCGGCGAGGAGCGCGAAGCCGAGATTGCCGGCAGCCGCGACGACCGCGCCACCGAAGAAGAGCACCGGTCCGGGAACGACGTCCGGGGCTGCCGAGATCGCGAGCAGGAGCGCCGTCACGGCAAATCCGAGCTGGACGGCGACAGTGAGGAGCGGCAGCTGCAGCCCGCTCGTGTGCCACTCCGCGGCGAGCAGCGGTCCCACGGCGGAGGCGCTGAACCAGGGCGCGAACGCCAGGAGCGTTCCGACGCCGATCACGAGGAGCGCGGCCCATCGGCCGGCCGGCTCGCGGGCGAGCGGGTTAGGCCCCTCCACGCTCCTCGACCACCAGGATCTCTTCGCCGAGCATGTCGGTGATCCGGACCGCAACCGGCCGATCCGAGCCGGCCGGCCGCGCCACGTCGTAGGTTCCCGACACGAGGTCCTGCCGCCGCTCGGGAATGTCGGCCTCCGCCACGGTGAAGACCTCGCCGTCGTACGCGGCATCGATGAACACCGAGTCCACCATCGCCCGCCAATCGGTGATCTGCGGCGTCAGGACGCCCTCCTGGGCGGAGAGCCGCTCGACGATCGAGGGTGAGATGAAGTCATCGATGACGACCCGGACGACATCGCCGTCGGCCTCGAACCGGACCCGGGCGGACGCCGGTCGATGCTCGAAGAACTTGCCGTACTTCGGGTCCGTCCGGAGCTCGACCAGCCTGATCTTGTTGATCGGGCGGACGCGGTTGTAGTCGGCGAGCCACGGCTCGCAGGCGAGCTCGCGCCCGAGGGCGACGACGACGACGTCGCGCTGCTCGTCGGGGCGCTGTTCCAGCTCATGGGCGACCGCCTGGAGATCGAGCGGGCTGCACGGGTGGTTGAAGCCCACGATGTACAGCAGCTCCCGCCCGAGCGTGCCCTGGAAGAACGCGTCCGTCTTCGTCCGATCCGCGCCGAGGTGCTCGACCGCCAGGTTGACCGCCTCGTTGTGCTGGATCTGGAGGTCGTAGTCGTTGACGCGGAGGACGCTGAACCCCAGCTGCGCCGGGCGGGTCGCCTCGCTCGATTCCATCGCGAGCTGCTCGCTCGAGGCCGCCCGAGCCTGGTCCTCGATGATCGCCGCGAGCCGCTTCTCGGTCGTCTGGATCGCGCCCTTGTTGATGTCCGCCCCGATCCACCGCCGCCCGAGCGTCTGCGCGACGGCCGCCGTGGTCCCGCTCCCGATGAAGCAGTCGAGCACGATATCTCCGGGATTCGACGACGCCCGGATGATCCGGTCGAGCAGCGCCTCGGGCTTCTGGGTAGGAAATCCCAAGCGCTCATCTGCCTGACTGTTTACCGGGAAGATGTCGGTCCAAACGCTCTGAAGCGGGCGTCCCTCTACCTCGTCGAGGTAGTGCTTGAGCCTTGGCCTCTTCGTCTTGTCCTTTGGGTACCAGATGCGTCCGGCGTCATGAAGGCGCTGCATGGTCGCGATCGAATAGCGCCAACCCTTTGCCGGCGAGGCGTGCCCAAGCCACTCGTACATCATGTTTGGGCGGGGATTCGGGCTGGTCATGTCCACCAGCTGATAGCGACGGCCGTCGCCATCGTCGTGGGTGTACTTCTCTGCTACATACTCGGCGCCGTGGGCCTCAAAGAGGGGATTCCACTCGAATACACCGGTCTTCGAGTAGAAGAACAGCGTGTCATGGATCTGGCTCAGCGTCGACGCATCGCTCCTTGCTGACGTGCGTTGCCAAACCACCTCGTTTCGCTTCGCGTCCGCACCCATGACTTCATCGAGCAACAGCCTCAGGTAGTGGCTCCGATTCCAGTCGCAGTGAAGCCACACCGTTGCGGTCGGTGCCATCAGCTCCTTGATGAGCAGCAGCCGCTCGTACATGAACTGGAGGTAGGTGTCGTTCGCCCAGATATCCGTGTACTGGATCTGCTCGCCGAGGGTGTGCGACTCGCCGTCAAGGCGAACCGAGCCGGACGCGCCGCGGAGCTGGACCTTCCGGACGTAGTCCGCGCCCGAGTCGAACGGCGGGTCGATGTACACGAGGTCCACCTTCCCCCGGAAGCCGTTGGCGAGGAGATGGGCGAGGACTTCCTTGTTGTCACCATGGAAGAGCAGCCCGCCGCGATCGAATCGATCCGGCCAGCCGGACCAGTCCACGTCCGCGGCGACGGCCCCCTCCGGAGCCGCCGGCCCACCGAACCGCTCCACGGGCTGGGCGGGGAACGAGCGCACCTCGCGCAGCGGCCGCTTGCCCACCCACTGGAGCATGGGCCGGCCCTTCGCCTTCGCGATCGGGACGCGGGTTCCGTCAGTCACGCTCGTGCCTCTTCGCATGCGACCCACGAGCGAGGCACGGTCACGCGCAGCGCGCCGACGCGGAAGCAGGCCTCGATTCTCTCGATCTCCTCGCGGATCCGTCGTGGGTCGTCGGCCTCTGGCATGCGAAGCCACAGGTGGCGGATCCCGTCGCGGCGGCACGCGCCCGCGAATCGGGTGTCGTGCGTGACCACGCGACGGCCCGACTGGCGAGCGAACGCCGCGATCGCGGCATCCGGAGCGTTTGGCGCCAGCACCTCGCGAACCTCAACCACGTCATGCCCGAGATCCCGGAGCAGGTGCGTGACTTGTCGAGGGACATTGTTGTCGACAAGCCACATCGTGCGTCATCCCGCCCGACTCGCCCGCTCCTCGCGGCGCACCAACGCGATGTCGGCAGCCTGCAGGTCCGGATACTCCTCCAGGATCCGGGTGTCAGACCAGCCGGCCGCAAGCGCCCTGGAGACCGCCTCTGGACGGATCCGCGTTCCGGCGAAGACGGGTTGGTTGCCCAGCACGCCGCGCCGCTTCTCCACGCGCCCGGCGCCCTTCCGCGCTCTGAGCCGATCCACGTCACGCTCGAGGCTGGAACGGATCTCCCGAAGCGGAACGTCGAACTCGAGAACGATCTGACCGGGCTTGAGCGCCGCCTCGTAGTGGCCCTCCGGCCCGAGGTAGACCACCTCGTCATCCGGGAGCAGCGCAAATCGAACCGTGGCGAACAGGGCCTCGGTATCCAGGGCGGCCTTGAGCCGCCGCAGTGCCTGGAGGGACAGACGATCGCGGAGCTGCACCGCGACGCGCAGCTGGATGAGATCCCTGAAGGAGTACAGGCGTGGCCAGCCGCGGCCCTGCCGGGCCGCGACCGAAGGACGGATGAAGTTGGTCTCATCCCAGTACTGCAGCCGCCGCGCAGACAGGCTCGTCAGACGCTGCGCCTCGTCCGTGGTGAACGCGAGCATCGCGGTGTCGGTCATCTAGCCAGCCTCCCCTCGCCGCGAATGATAAACCACTGATGTTCTTCCATCGGAACGCAGGCGATGCCACGCAAGCCGGCGAGTCGACCGGGACCGTGTAAATCCAGGCAAAGAATGTCAAGGGGCCTGACGGAGCATGGGCCGGCCCTCGCCTTCGCAATCGTGACGCGGGTGCCGTCGACTTCGCGGCGGCCGGCCATCACTCGACGTCCTTCGGCCTGAGGTCCGCCGGCTCGAGGACCGCGAGCCCGATGAAGTGGCTGCGGTAGAAGCCCCGATCTCGAGTCAGAAGTCGGTCAGCCTTGACGGTCGCGTGCGCGGCGACCAGAAAGTCAGACAGGACGCGACGCCGGGTCCCGCCAGCCTGACGATATGCCTGCCAGGCTCGTCCGGCCGCGGTAGCGACCGCCCGGTCATCCGGCACAAGTTCGACCCCCATGGCATCCATGGTCCGGCCGGCCAGGTCGATGTCCTCGTACGCTGCCGTGACTTCCGCCCACACCGTCGAACATGCGACCAAGCGACCCTCCGAGGAGCACCGGCGCAACGCCTCCAGCGACACGGGCCCGAATTGCGGGTCTCCCCGGAGGACGTCGAGGAGCACGCTGGTATCAATCGCGGAGATCAACGCCCGCGAATCCGCTCGATGAACTCGTCCACCGACTCGGCCATCCGGAGCGTGCCGTATACCGAATCGAGCACGTCTCGCTGCGCCGTCTTGCGTGCCACCAGCCGGCCGCCCTCGGCCTCGAACTCCAGAACGGCCCCGGGGCGGATGCCGAGGCGGTTGCGGAGCGCCTTGGGGATTGTGACCTGGCCCTTCTCGGAAACGGTCGCTTTCATACCCTCAGAGTAGGAATTCCTACGACGGCGTGTCAAGCACTCGGAGATCCGGCCATCCCCGTGCGGCAGTGGCTCGCGATCTTCCTCGACAACCGAGCCGCCGCCTCTCTGCTCGAGGGTGCTCGCCTTCAGGAGGGCGCGTTCCCGATCCCGGATCAGGTGCATGACCTGCCGAGGGACGTTGCGGTCGACAGCCATGGTTCGTTTGCCCGTCATTTCTCACTCGTCGGAAGCGCTTCCGCCCAATCGACGTTCGAACGACTCGATCAGTCCGAACAGCTCGTCGGCAGCGAATTGCCGGTCATAGTCCCCTTCGCTGACCTGCCGCACGACGCCGGCGTCCGCAAGCACCTTGAGGCCCTCGAGTGCGCGGCGATGGGAAGCCCCGATCGCGGCCCGCATCGTCGCCGCGGATGCGATCGGCTGGGCAGGGAGGAGGGCGATGATCCGAGCCGCGGCCGAGTCCCGACGTGGCTTCCCGGCCCGGTCGAACCACATCGCCTCCATGGAACGGATGGTCTGGGCAAGCTCCGCGGAGAGCACGGCAGCGCGCTCGCAGGCGCCGGCAAATGATGCGCACCATTCGGCAACGGCGCCCTCGCGATATCCGACAAGACCGCTGATGTATTGGCTGGACCGGGCGGCCAGGACGACCGAGATCGGGGGAACGAACCGAGAGGCGACGCCACGGCGTCGCAAAATCACATGAATCAGACAGCGGCCGACGCGGCCATTCCCGTCGAGGAACGGATGGATGGTCTCGAACTGAGCGTGGGCGATGGCGGCCTGGGCGATGCCAGGCAGATCACGGCGGTTCGCAAAGGCAACGAGGTCTGCGATCAGCTCATCGACGGCGCCCTCGGGCGGTGGGATGTACCGGGCGTCGATCGGCGAGTTGACCCGGCCGCCGATCCAGTTCTGCTCGCGCCGGAACTCGCCGGGCGTGAGTCGAGCGGGCTCCCGCATCATCAGTGTCCGGTGCAGAGCGCGGATGTCGGCAGGTTCGAGATCCCGTTGCAGGTCGCCGAGGCCGATGGCCTGTTCCATCGCAAGGACATTCGCTGCAACGACTCCGGCCGTTCCGCGGGCGGCCCGAGTGTCGATCAGGGCTCGTGCGAGGTTCCGCTGGGAGAGTTCGAAGCCCTCGATCCTCGATGAGGCGATCGCTTCGGACCGAAGCAGCAGCGCCGCGACAGCCTCGAGCCCGGCGACGCCGGGTGTTGCGTTGAGGTCCCGGACTGCCGCTTCCGCTGCCGCCACGGCCTCAGCGACCTCGAAGGTGATGGGAACGGAGGCGTTGGCGATGGAGTCAGGCATGAAGGCCTGGTAGGTGAACGACGCCCGGGCAGCCCGCCCGCCGTACGCCCCGGGATCGCCCTCCCAGCGCCGTTCGATGAACCGAGCCACGGAGACGTCCTCCCGCCTGAAGTGTCCAAGCGATGCTCGACTTTGGACACTTACCGAAGGATGAGGACCTAAGTGTCCGAAGTCAACCCACAGATCGGACGGTTACGGCGCCGCCGGCCCGTCGACGAACACCTGAACTCTGGCAATCTCTGGCGCCGGGGCGACGGTATCCGCGAACACCATCCGGTAGAAGATCCGGCCCGGGTTTGCATCGGCGATTGCCCGCAATGCTGTGGCCTTGATCCCGGCCTCGCCCTCCACCGCGTCCTGGCGACGGGCGGTCATCTTGATCTCGACGAGGAGCCAGCGGTCGCCCTGGGCGTGCACCACGAAGTCCGGCGTATACCGATGGTCGCGCCCGTCGCGTCGGTACGTGAAGGCGAGATCGGTCTTCCCGGGGTCGGTGATCGCGCCGGTGAAGTAGATGTCCCGGACCTCATCCGGGTGGAGATTGAGGGCCCGCAGCACCTTCTCGTAGAAATCGGCCTCCGGGCTGGAGTCGAAGTTGTACGGCGTGTAGTGAAACCCGTAGCCAGCCGGGTTCTCGCCCACCAGGCGATCCGGACCGAAGACGAGGTGGGCCCTGTCCGCGGGGTAGGAGATGTCCGCCTGCCGCGCAACGGTGCCATCGGCGAGGGTGACGGCGTCGAAGCCTTCCGGCTTCGCGATGGCCAGCTCGACGTCCTCGTAGGTCGTCGTCTCGACGAGGCGTCCGAGGCTCGCCTCGAGCGTCTCGGCGAGCGGTTCCAGGTGCGCCACCGGTACGTCATCGGACCCGTACGCCGCTCGCAGGGCATCCAGGACGGTCCAGGCATCGAGCCGATAGGTCGTCGCGAGCGTCATGGCCGCCGTGTAGGTGTCGACCGTGTCCAGGCTCGTCTCGATCTCGATGGTGTCGCCCAACGCCGTGAGCATCCGGCGAGTGGCATTGGCGAGGCCGACGCCATAGGTTGTGCGAGTCATGAGGCGCGCGGTCTCGATACCTGTGGGGCGCGTGAACGCGATCCGGGTGGGCGCGGCCGTCTCACGGGTCAGGACGCGGCGCGGCCGGCGGAGCCGGATCGGCGGCAGGTCGGACTTCCGCAACCGGATCACGTTCGGGGTCGTCGCGCGCCGCTGGAGCAGGAGCGCCGAGAGCGACTCGTTGTAGGTGTCCTGGAGCTGCTTGTCGAGCGCGTTTCGATTGGCGTCCGAAAGGTAGATCCGCGCCGAGCGATCATTGCCGGGCACCTGTCGAAGGCATCGGGATGCGGCCTGGAGGACGAAGTTGTTGCTGGTCCTGAGCTTGCGGGCGAGCGCCGTCGCAAAGAGGCTCGGGCAGTTCCAGCCCTCGGTGCCCTTGTTCACGAGGAGGATCACACGGTGCTCGGACGTGGGGTCGTTCAGGCGATTGAACGCATCCACCTCATCCACGGAAGAGCGTGAGTGGTTCTGGAGGATCACCGTGGGCGAAAGCCCGGCCTTCGCGACGGCCAGCTCCACGTGCGGCCTGAGCTCCTCGAGATCGTCGACCTGCGGGAAGTAGATCGCCAGCTTGGCCGGAGCTCCGTCGGGCAACGCGTGATCCCCGTACTCGGCGAGGAAGTCGGTCACGACGTGGCTGACGAACTCATCCGCCTGCTCAGCCTCGAACGCGAAGGACTGGATGTTGTTCGCGACCTCCTTGAGGATCCCGTCCCGGATCCCCTGCCGCAGGCCATACCAGACGACAACGTCGCGGAGGGGCTGCCGTTCGAAGTAGGGCGTTCCGGTCGTGTTGACGACCGCGACGAGGTTGGTTGCCTTGCCCAGGTAGTCGACGGTCTGGCGAACCCGCTTCAGCTGCGTTTCCAGGTTCTGGCCGTAGGTGTGGTGGGCCTCGTCACTGAAGACGCCGAGGTGCGGCAGGGCCGCGATCGCCTCGAGGCGCAGGTTCGCCCGCTCAGTGGCCTCGTCGTCCCGCATGTCCAGGAGCGACGCTAGGGTCAGCTGACGGCGCCGCGGGATCGCCTGGATCCGGATCTTCTCCGTGTTCGTGACGACGAGGTTGAAGCGGCTCCCGGCCACGACGGGGATCCCGCGCTCGTCGTCGCGGGTGAAGGTCACCTTGAGGCTCGCCTCGAAGGGCCCCAGCAGTCGAGGCGGAAGCAGCTTGCCGAACGGAATCGTGGAGAGCTCGCGGAGCGACTCGATGATCGTCGTGCCCGGGGCGAAGACGAGGGCGTTCTCGATGAACTGGAGGTCCTGTGGAGGCTCCGCGGTGTCGAGTGCGAGGGCGAACTCAGAGGCCACGATCGCGCCGATGAGGACCGTCTTCCCGGCGCCCATGGCCAGGGCGAGGATGTAGCTCGGGTAGTCGAGGCTCAGGGTCTCGCGGAGGACGCCGAGCTTGTGGGCCCTGACGAACGCGTCATCGGTCCGGATGCGCGTCAGCAGGCCGTCATACCCATCGTCCACGACGAGGGCCATGAACTCGGACGCCCCGAGGCCGATCGCCGCCAGCCGCTCCGAGCCGACCGGGAAGAGGGACTTGTACAGGTCCGGGATCGAAGGCGTCCGTTCGACGACGCGGAGATACCAGTAGGTCTCGAGGGCGCGCAGCTGGGCGGCCCGCAGGAAGCGCAGGTGCCCGCGGCCGTCGTCATCGCCCTCGGTGGCGAACTCGAGGATCTCCGCCAGTGCCGGCACATCGCTCGGATAGCCGGCGTCGCGCCATGCGTCGACCTTCGCGGCGAGCGCCTCGTGGAGGTCCACCGGCTCCGTCAGAGCCGCTCGAACCGCTCGACGGGAAGGACGAAGACGGTGGCCCCGCCGACCTCGACCTCGAGCGGGTAGGGCATGAAGAACTCGCCCGGTTCCATGATCGGCGGCATGGGGTTCACGACCTGGGTCCGGGACGTGCAGTTCGCCCGCACGATCTCGAGGACCGCATCGACCCCATCGTCGTCCGCGCCGACGATGATCGTGGCGTTCGACTGCTTGAGGAACCCGCCGGACGATTGGAGCCGGGTGGCGCGATGCTCGCTCTCGAGGAGGGCATCGACGAGCGCGCCGGCATCCTCGTTGTGGACGATCGCGACGACCAGCTTCACGCGGCGAGTATACGGGCGGCGTCACGCTCGGCCGACCCCGTTGACCCGCCTCCTGCGCGGTGTAGGATCGAGCGGCCCGACCGGTCGCGCAGCCGCGCCCGAGGGCCCGCGATCCATCCGCTCGCCGACCGCAGGAGCCCTCAGTGACCGACGCCCGCGCCGACCGCCCATCCCCCGACGCCGCCCTCGCCGAGGGCATCGCGATCGCGGCCCGCGGCCGGACCGCGGACGAGGACCTGGGGGCACTGCTCCAGCTCGCGGTCGGCGCGGTCCACGGCGACGGGGGTTCGGTGTTCGTCTGGGATCCGGAGGAGGGGCGACTCGTCGTGGCGGCGTCGACATCGCTGTCCCCGGAGGACGCCGCGGTGCTCGAGGCCTCGATCCAGGCGGACCCCTTGCACCCGGTTGCCGCCGCGGCGCACGGCCAGGCACCGCAGTTGGGTGTGGACGGGTCGTGGCATGGTGGCGGCACGGCGGCGGCGCTCCCCCTTCGAATCGCGCACACCGGCGTCGAGGAGCCGCTCGGGACGCTGGTCGTCAACCGCGCGGGGGCGTGGTCGGTCACGCCCGGGGACACCACGACGCTCGCGGCGTTCGCGGACCTCATCGCGATCACCATCGACCGGTCCCGGCTCGTGGCGATGGCGACGGAACGCTCGGAGTGGATGGAACGGGTGGCCCACACGGACGCCCTCACCGGCCTTGCCAACGCGCGGACGCTCTCCCGGGTCCTCGAGCTCGAGGTCGCCCGGGCGAGCCGGCAGGGCACCGACCTCTCCGTGGTGCTCTTCGACGTCGACGGGCTGGCCGCGGCGAACGAGGCGGCCGGGGCGGCGGTCGGCGACGACATCCTCCGCGAGGTGGCCGCGATCCTCGCCGAATCGGTCCGGCTCGTGGACACGGTGGCGCGCTGGGGCGGCGACGAGTTCCTGGTCGTGGCACCCGGGCCGGCCGGCATGACCGTCGCGCAGCGAGTCCTCGATGCGGTGGCGGCTCGGCCGTCGATCGGTGGCCGGAACGCCACGGTCTCGGCGGGCGTCGCGCGCTTCCCATCGGACGGGGCGAGCGCCGAAGAGCTGCTCGCCGCGGCCGAGGCGGCCCTCGGGACGGCCAAGGCGACGGGTCCCGGAGCGCTCGCGGCGGCCGGCGCGGCCTGAGCGTCCTGCCCGCGAAGCCGGCGAAGGGCCGCCCGCGCCGGCACCCGCGCGTCGGCACCCGCGCGTCGGCACCCGCGCGTCAGCACCCGCGCGTCAGCACCCGCGCGTCAGCACCCGCGCGTCAGCGCCAGCGGTGCGCCTGGCCGACCCGCCTCACGGGTCAAATCCGGCACAGTCCACGCTCGCCGCAGGCTCGAATCCGCCGTCCTGCGCGCAGTGACACGCTCAATTGACGCCGGATTGAGTCTTGAGCCGGGTCACCGGGCGCAGCGCGGCCTGAGCGTCCTGCCCGCGAAGCCGGCGAAGGGCCGCCCGCGCCGGCACCCGCGCGTCAGCACCCGCGCGTCAGCACCCGCGCGTCAGCGCCAGCGCGTCAGCGCCAGCGGTGCGCCCGGCCGACCCGCCTCACGGGTCAAATCCGGCACAGTCACGCTCGCCGCAGGCTCGAATCCGCCGTCCTGCGCGCAGTGACACGCTCAATTGACG
>JACPOU010000053.1 GCA_016191345.1 Chloroflexota bacterium | reverse complement strand
GCTCGCTCACGCACGTTCGAGTGCGCTCGCTCGCGTCCTCCCCGGCGCCTTGCCGCAGGCTCGCCTGCGGCGCCGCGCAGTTCGAATCGATCGGTGCGCTCGGTCGCGTGCTCGCCGCCGCCTTGGCGCCGGGACGCCTGACGCGGCGTGCCGCGGGTCAGGATGCCGCCCGCGGCGGCGTTGCCGGGTCCGGGCGCTCGCTCACGCACGTTCGAGTGCGCTCGCTCGGGTGCTCCGGCGCCGCCTTCGCGAGTCCTCGGCTGAGGCGCCGCTTCAGGCACTTCCAGCGCGCGACGTGCCGCTTCCCGGTACTGGATGCGCTCGCGGCCCCGCGCTGTTCGAATCGATCGGTGCGCTCGGTCGCGTGCTCGCCGCCGCCCTGGCGCCGGGACGCCTGACGCGGCGTGTGGCGGTGACGGATGCGGCCGGACCCCTGACGCGGCGGGTGGCCTTTCGGGCGCCGAGTTCATGACCGATGATCCCGCCGAGGTCGCCGGGTTTGTGGCGGCGCGGGCGCGCGTCCTTGAGGCGATCGCGACGGCGGCCCGGCGCGCCGGGCGCTCGCCCGCGGACATCCGGCTCGTGGCGGTGTCGAAAGCCGTTGCCCCGCCGCGATTGCGAGCCGCCGTCGCGGCGGGCCTGACGGACCTCGGGGAGAACCGTGTCCAGGAAGCCGCCGGCAAGGCCGATGCGGTGCCCGGCGCTCGCTGGCATCTCGTCGGGCCCCTCCAGGGCAACAAGGCGCGTCGGGCCGTGGACCTCTTCGACGAGGTCGAATCCGTCGACTCCGTGGGCCTGGCCGTCCGGCTGGACCGGCTTGCGGGCGAGCTCCGCACGACGCCGCTGCCGGTGCTCCTCCAGGTCAACGTCGATGCCGATCCCGCCAAGGCGGGCTTCCGGGCGGACGCTCTCCCGGCGGCCCTCGGTTCGATCCTCGACCTCCCGCACCTCGACGTCCGGGGGCTCATGACCGTGGGCCGCCTCGTCGACGACGCGGAAGCCGCGCGGCCGACCTTCGCCCTGCTCCGCGAGCTCCTCGAATCAATGCACGGCGACGATGCCCGGCTGGGGCCCGAGCTCTCGATGGGCATGAGCGACGACTATCCCGTGGCCGTCGAGGAGGGGGCGACGATCGTCCGAATCGGGCGGGCGCTCTTCGGCGAGCGGCCGGCACCCGGCGCGTCGGCGGATCGGTAGGCTAGACTCGGGCCGTGGGCGCCGCCTTCATCTCCAACTTCCTGCGCTTCCTGCTGCTCGCCTTCGAGTTGCTCGTCATCGGCCGCGTGCTGCTCTCGTACGTCGAGCCGCGCGCCCAGTCCGGGATCGCCCAGTTCCTCGTCCAGATCACCGAGCCGGTGCTCGCGCCCATCCGCCGGATGCTCCCGAAGGGCGGCATGTTCGACTTCTCGCCGCTCATCGTCATCCTCATCATCGGGGTGGTCGTCCGGGCGCTCCCGTGAGCGGTGACCCGACGAGGGCGGTTCGGTTCCGGGTCCGGGTCACGCCGCGCGGCGGCCGCGATGCGGTCGAGGGCGTCGTCGTCGGAGCCCTGTGCCTGCGGGTCGCCGCCGCGCCGGCGAACGGGGCGGCCACCGCCGCGGCCCTCCGCCTCATCGCGAGCGAGCTCGGGGTTCCACCGACGACCGTGCGGCTGATCCGGGGCGCCCGATCGCGCGACAAGATGGTCGCGGTCGACAACCTGGACCGGGAGGCACTCGTCAGTCGGTGGCCGGATCTCGGGGTGTGAGGTCGGGTCGGGGCCGGCAAGCCAGCCCGGACCGCGATCGCGATCCCGATGAGCGCGGTCGCCGCCGCCGGTGCCCCTCGGTCCGCCGAGGAAGGAGACCGCGGCCCCGAGGCCGAGGAACCGGTGGATGCGCGGGATCGACCTCGGGCCCGGTGTATCATCGGCCCCCGATCCGGCGACGCCGGCGGCCCGGGCGATTGGCTCAGTCGGTTAGAGCGCGCGGTTCACATCCGCGAGGTCACTGGTTCGAATCCAGTATCGCCCACCACCCTCCCTCTGATCTCGCGCCCGTGGGCTCATGCGCCCTCTTGGGCCGCGACCGGTGACCTCGCCCTGTCGGCCCGTGATACGAACGCGGCCCCGCCCGCGTTCCTCCTCGCCGGCATCGTCTGCCTGTGCCGGCGGGCGAGCTCGCAGTCCCGGCCGCTTGACGGCGCCGGGGCGCCGCGCCGTTGTTTGCCGCGCCGCCCCGCGTCTGCCCGCGCCCCGCCGCGGGCCGGGGGCGTTGACCACCAATACGAACCGGGGTCGTCGTATGCCGGCCGCCGGCTGATTTGAGGACCACCTACGAACCCGGGTCGTGCTCGGTGCGCCATGAGCCGTGGGAGGGCGGGTGGTGGCCGTCGTGCGGCCCCCCACGGTGCTGAGCGGCGACTCGTCCACGCTCGGACGGCCGCGCCCGCCGCGTGTCGAGTCCGCTCCCGTGTGGTGGCGCTGCGCCTACGACGCCCCCGATTCGTAGATGACAGTAAGCGAACACGGAAGCTGCCCGGACCCCATCTGGCTGGGCCGGGCCCCATGTGCCGCCGAGCAGGAAGTCACCCCGAAGCACGCGTCACGGCCGCCTGGGCCGGGTCCCGGGGCGCCCCGACTTCGTCGCGCCGGACGCGTCACGGCCGGAACGGCTGCCGCGTCGAAACGACCAGCGCGGGCCAGTCCCGCCGGTCCTCCTCCAGGTCGACGCCCCCGGTTCGCCGGGGGCGTCAGGCCGTCCGGGGGGTCGCCGCGAGGCGCCGGACGACGGCCGGCAGGATCCCGCCGTGGCGGATGTAGCCGACCTCGATCGGGCCGTCGAGGCGGCAGACGACCTCGAACGTGGTCACCTGGCCGGACCCGTCGTCCGTGGCGTGGACCGTCAGCCGGCTCCGCGCCTCCGGGCCGCCCGCGACGCCCTCGATCGTGTATCGCTCGCGGCCGGTGAGGCCCAGCGACGCCGCCGTCTCGCCGAGGACGTACTGGAGCGGCAGCACGCCCATCCCGACGAGGTTGCTTCGATGGATCCGCTCGTAGCTTTCGGCGATCACGGCCCGGATGCCGAGGAGCGCGGTGCCCTTGGCCGCCCAGTCGCGCGAGGATCCCGTCCCGTACTCCCGGCCCGCGAGCACGATGAGGGGCGTGCCCTCGGCCGCGTACCGCATCGCCGCGTCGTAGATCGGCATCCCGGTCGCGTCGGGGAGGTGCCGCGTCCATGGCCCCTCGCGACCCTCGGCGAGCGCGTTCCGGAGCCGGATGTTCGCGAACGTGCCGCGGATCATGACCTCGTGATGGCCGCGCCGGGCGCCGTACGAGTTGAACTCCAGCGGCGGCACGCCGTGCGCCTGGAGCCACTGCCCGGCTGGCGAGGACGGGGCGATGGAGCCGGCCGGGGAGATGTGGTCGGTCGTGACGCTGTCGCCGAGGACGGCGAGGGCACGGGCGCCGACGAGATCGCCGATGGGTGCCGGTTCGGCGCCCATCCCGTCGAAGAACGGCGGCCGCGCGACGTACGTGGAAGCGTCATCCCAGTCGTACCGGTCGCCGGCCGGGATCGGGAGCGCGCGCCAGCGCTCGTCGCCCTCGAAGACCGTCGCGTAGGTCCGGGCGAAGAGGTCCGGATCGATCGAATCGCGGATCACGGCCCGGATCTCGTCCGGCGCCGGCCAGATGTCGGCGAGGTGGACCGGCCGCCCGTCGTCGCCGATGCCGATCGGCTCATGCTCCAGGTCGATGTCGACCCGCCCCGCCAGCGCGAACGCGACGACGAGCGGCGGCGAGGCGAGGTAGCTCGCCCGGGCGAGGGGATGGATCCGGCCCTCGAAGTTGCGGTTCCCGGAGAGGACGGCCGCGACGACGAGGTCGTTCGCTTCGACCGCGGCCGCCACCGCCGGATCGAGCGGGCCGGAGTTGCCGATGCAGGTCGTGCAGCCGTAGCCCGCCAGGGCGAAGCCGAGCGACGCGAGCGGCGCCATGAGGCCCGCGTTCTCGAGGTAGGCGGTGACCGCCTTCGAGCCCGGCGCGAGCGATGTCTTCACCGTCGGGGCCACGGAAAGGCCACGCGCGATCGCGTTCCGGGCGAGGAGTCCCGCCCCGATCATCACGGTCGGGTTCGACGTGTTCGTGCACGACGTGATCGCCGCGATCGCGACCGAGCCCGTCGCGATGCTCCCGGACGCGCCGCCCGCGTCGCCGGCCGTCACCGGGAAGCTGCGGTAGCCGCTCGACGCCATCGCCGCCGCGATCACGGGCTCGGCCGGGGCCGGCGCCGCGGTCTCGTCGCCGAGCGCGAACGACGGGGCGTCGCTGGCCGGGAACGAATCCGCGGACGACGACTCCACCAGCCCGCCGTCCGGGGTCAGCTGCTCCAGCGCGGCCTGGGACATCGACTCCAGGCCGTCGGGGAAGTTCGTCCGGAAATTCTCGCGGAGGGCAGCCAGCGGCACCCGGTCCTGGGGCCGGCGCGGCCCCGCCACGGACGGAACGACGGTTGCGAGGTCCAGCTCGAGGACATCGTCGAACGCGGTGGCGCGGCCCGGGGCGCGCCACAGCCCCTGCTCCCTGGCATACCGCTCGACGAGATCGACGCGCCACGTCGGCCGGCCCGTGAGACGGAGATAGGCGAGCGTCTCGTCGTCGATCGGGAAGAGGGTGGACGTCGCCCCGAACTCCGGGCTCATGTTGCTGATCGTCGCCCGGTCGGCGAGGGTCAGCCCGGCCAGGCCGTCGCCGGCGAACTCGACGAACGCGCCGACCACGCCGTAGCCCCGCAGCATCTCGGTGACGACGAGGACGAGGTCCGTGGCCGTGGAGCCGCGCGGCATCTCCCCGTGGAGCCGGACGCCGATGATCCGCGGCATCGGCTGGTAGAGGGGTTGGCCGAGCAGGACCGCCTCGGCCTCGATGCCGCCGACGCCGTAGCCGAGGACCCCGAGCGCGTTGATCATCGTCGTGTGCGAGTCGGTGCCGACGAGCGTGTCCGGGAAGGCCACGCGCCCGTGTGCGTCGGACCGGTCGTCGACGACCGGCGCGAGGAATTCCAGGTTGACCTGGTGGATGATCCCGGTTCCCGGCGGCACGACGCGCAGGTCGCGGAAGGCCGTCTGCGCCCAGCGCAGGAGCTGGTAGCGCTCGCCGTTGCGTTCGTATTCCCGCTCGACGTTGAACGCGAAGGCGCCCGGGGTCCCGAACCGGTCGACCTGGACCGAATGGTCGATGACGAGGTCGGCGGGAACGAGGGGATTCACGCGGGCCGGATCGCCACCGATGGCGGCGACGGCGTCGCGCATCGCGGCGAGGTCCACGACGGCGGGCACGCCCGTGAAATCCTGGAGCACGACCCGCGACGGCATGAACGGGATCTCGGCATCGCCGCCCACTCCCGGTCGCCAGGAGGCCAGGCGCTCCACGTCGTCCGCATTCACGACCCCGCCGCCGGCATGCCGGAGCGCGTTCTCGAGGAGGATCTTCAGCGTGACCGGCGCCGAGTCCAGGTCGATCCGATCTCCGATCGCGTCGAGGCGGTAGAGATCGGGGAGGCCGGGTCCGAGCGAGGCCCGGGCGCCGAACGGATCGTGGGATGGCAAGGGTCGGTCCTTCGCGATGCTCGATACACTCGATCCGTGCAAGCGTACCGCGACCGGCCGCACCGCTCCGGGCACCGGGCGTCGTGAGGGCCTGGCCACCCGGCGACGACACCGCGTCCCCGGATCCCGTCGACGAGGCGGCATTCCGGGAGCTCCGCGAGCGCGGGATCGACCTGGACCCCGAACCGCCCGGCCAGCATCGCCACGGCGAGACGGTCCACCCGTCCGATCACGCACACCCGCACGTCCACTCCGGGCCGGGCGAGCCCCCCGTCGTCGGCATCGTGGGTGCCGGCGCCGTCGGGACCGCCCTCGGCGTCGCCCTCTCGCGGGCGGGCTGGCCCGTCGGCGCGATCGCGTCCCGGGATCCCGCCCGGCGGGATCGCTTTCGGTCCCTCGTCCCGGGAAGTCGGGGATTCGGCGAGGCGGTGGCGCTTCTCGACGAGGTCGAGCTCGTCATCCTCGCCGTCCCGGACGACGCGCTCCCGGCGCTGGCCGGGAGCCTCCGGCTCTACAGCGGCCAGGCGATGATCCATACGTCGGGGGCGCTCGGGGCGGAGGTCCTCGAGCCGGCCATGGCCGCCGGCACGCAGGTCGGCGCGTTCCATCCGCTCGTGGCCTTCGCCGACACCGAGCTCTCCGTCGCCGCGCTCCGGGGCGCCACGGTGGCCATCGAGGGCGATGACCAGCTGGCCGAGCTCCTCGCCGGGATGGCCGAGGCGGTCGGGGCGCACGCGGTCAGGCTCGCCCCAGGTACCAAGGCGGCCTACCATGCCGCGGCTGTTCTCGCCGCGGGCGGGTTCATCGCCCTCCTCGACGCGATCGCGCAGCTCGGCCGGGTGGCCGGCCTCGACGAGGCCGGCTCCCTCGCGATCTACGGCCGGCTGTCCGAACAGACGCTCGCCAATACGCGCGCCCTCGGCATCGCGCGCTCGCTCACCGGGCCGATCATCCGCGGCGACCAGGGCACGCTCGAGCGGCACCTCGACACCCTTCGCGCGCACGCACCCGAAGCGCTTCCGCTCTACCGGGCGGCCGCCGAGCGGGAGATCGCGATCGCCGAGGGTCGTGGCGCGCTGGCACCGGCAGCGGCCGAGGCGATGCGTCGTTCCCTTGCGCGGCCGGACTGAGGCGCTACCATGTCCCCGATGGAGCACAGCATCGCCGCGAAGTACGCCGCGCGGCCGGCCGCCCGATTTCCGCAGCCGTCGGCCCGGATCCGCGAGCGCCGGCTCGGCCTGCGATCGGCCGTGGCCTTCCGCGCCGGCGGGGGGCGGGCCACCGTGCTCCGCGAGCCGGAGCGTTCCGCGCTCGCCAGCCTGCGCGCGGGCACCCGCTCCATCACGCCGACACGGCCGCGCCGGCCGGCGACGGGACGTCCCCATCCGGTCGTCTCGATCACCTGGTCGCGTTCCGTCCCGGTGGGACGTTCGAGCGCCGCCGCGGCGCCGTGGCGCGGCTGAGGGCCGCCACCGCCACATCCGCCGGCGGAGTCGTCGTGCGATTCGAGGCCGGCCGGCCGTGGCTGGTCGCGGGCCTGCGACGTCGTGACGGAGATCGTCGAAGCGGCACCTGGACCCTTCCGAAGGGCACGCCGGACCCCGGCGAGACCGTCGAGCAGACGGCGCTCCGCGAGGTCGAGGAGGAGACGGGCCTGCGGGTTCGCATCGTCGCCCCGCTGCCGTCGATCGAGTACACCTTCGTCCAGGGTGGCGTCCGGATCGACAAGACCGTGCACTACTTCCTCATGGAGCCCGTTGGCGGCGACCTCTCCCGCCACGACCGGGAGTTCGAGCGGGTCCGCTGGGTCCGCTTCGAGGACGCGCCAACCCTGCTGACGTTCGAGACCGAGCGCGCGCTCGTCGAGGCCGCGGCACGTCTCCTCGACCAGCCGGCGGCGGAGCGGCCCCTGCCACCCGTCGCCGTCCCGCTGCATGCCGAGAGCCCGGCTCCATGACGGACACGGAGGCCATCCCGCTCCACGAGACCGCGCTGGCGGGCCGCCACCGCGACCTCGGTGCCCGGCTCATCGAGTTCGGCGGCTGGCTCATGCCGGTCCAGTACGGCGGCATCCTCGAGGAGCATCGGGCGGTCCGCGAGCGGGCCGGCCTCTTCGACCTGTCCCACATGGGCGAGCTCTACGTCGAGGGTGCCGCGGCCGGCGATGCGCTCGCGGCGGCCGTCGTCAGCGACCCCCGGACGCTTGCCGTCGGTCGAGCCCAGTACTCGATGATCTGCGCGCAGGACGGCGGGATCATCGACGACCTCATCGTCTACCGCCTTGCGCCCGACCGGTTCCTGGTCGTCGCCAACGCGGGCAACGCGGCAACCGTCTCCGACGAGCTCGCCGCGCGGCTCCAGGGCTCCAGCGCGGTGCTCGACGACCGATCCCTCGCGACCTCACTGATCGCGATCCAGGGTCCGGCGGCGGCCGGCGTCCTCGCCGCCCTGACCGGCGTCGACCTCGGAGCCCTCCGCTACTACGCCGCCGCGGAGGGGACGGTCGCCGGGGTGCCCGCGCTCGTGGCGCGGACCGGCTACACCGGCGAGGATGGCTTCGAGGTCTTCGTGGATTGGAACCGGGGGCCGGAGATCTGGGATGCGCTCGCCGCGGCCGGCCGAGGGGCCGGCGTGATTCCCTGCGGACTGGGCGCCCGCGACACGCTCCGGCTCGAGGCCGGCATGCCCCTCTACGCCAACGAGCTCGACCGCTCCACGAACCCGTACGAGGCCGGCCTCGGGCGCGTCGTCAAGCTCGAGAAGCCGGGCGACTTCGTCGGTCGCGAGGCCCTCGCCCGGGTGGCTCGCGAGGGCATCGCCAAGCGGCTCGTGGGCCTGTCGATCACGGGCCGCGGGATCGCCCGCCACGGCTACCCGGTCCTGCGCGACGGCCACCGCACCGGCGTCGTGACGAGCGGCAGCCACTCGCCGACGCTCGGCCGCCCGATCGCGATGGCCTACGTCGCCCCCGGCGACGGGGAACCCGGTACGATCCTCGGCGTCGAGGTCCGCGACCAGGCCGTCGGGGCCGAGGTCGTGGGGCTCCCGTTCTACCAGCGGCCCCGCTGATCGCGGCGGGATCCCGATCCCGAACGTCCATCGACTCCGAGCAGCAGCACGAGGAGACCAGCCCGATGGTCCCGACCGACCTCCGGTACACGAAGGACCACGAGTGGGTCCGCCTCGAGGGTGACATCGCCACCGTCGGGGTGACGACGTATGCGGCGGAGCAGCTCGGCGACGTCGTCTTCGTGGAGCTGCCGGACGCGGGCCGCACGCTGGCCCAGCACGCGACGTTCGGCGTCGTCGAATCGGTCAAGGCGGTCAGCGACCTCTACACGCCGGTCGCCGGTGAGGTCGTCGAGGTGAATGCCGAGCTCGCGTCGACCCCGGAGCTCGTGAACAGCGACCCGTTCGGGGCCGGCTGGATGCTGAGGCTCCGCGTCTCGGATCCCGCCTCCGTGGGCAAGCTCCTCGACGCCGCCGGCTACGAAGCGGTGATCGCCGCCGGCTGAGGCCTGGGCCCGGCGCTTCCGGGCGCGCCCGGATCGTCGTCTCCATCAGGAACCGGAATCGAATCGGGCCGTTCTGAACCTTTCCGGGACCTGCGCGGTATGGTGAGGGTGAGGCCCCGGTCGAACTCGGCCAGCTGGAGGAAGCGCAACGGGTGGAGGCATCCAGACCGTCCGGGCCGCCCGAAGCCGGGCCGCTCGAAGCCGGGCGGCTCGCCGACGCCGACCTGATCCGACGGATCCAGGCCGATGACCTCGACGCCTTCGAGACGTTCTTCGAGCGGTACCGCGGGCTCATCCACCGGACGGCCTACGGATTGACGGGCGATGCCCAGGCCGCCGAGGAGATCCTCCAGGACACCTTCATCCGGGCCTACCGGCACCGCCACTCCCTGCGGCTGGACATGTCGCCGATCCCGTGGCTCCACCGCGTCGCCCTGAACCTCTGCTACTCCCGGCTCGGTCGCCGGCGCCTGGACTGCGAGCCGATGCCCGACGGAACCTCGGAGCTGCGCGATGCCGCCCCGGAGCCGGCAGAGCACGCCGAGCGCGAGGAGCTGCGCCGGACGATCCGGACGGGGGTGGCCGCCCTTGCCCCCAAGCACCAGAGCGTGGTCGTCCTCTACTACCTCCACGGGATGTCACTCCAGGAGACCTCCGCGACGCTCGGCATCGCGCTCGGCACGGTCAAGTCCCGCCTCCACTACGCCCTCCACGCCCTGCGCGGACACCTCGCGGCGGAGCAGCCGGCGACGCGAGCAGCACGGCCGGGGGCGGCTCAGGGCGGCGCGATCGTGGCCGCCCCCGCCGTCCGGCGCGACGCCGGCCTGCCATGATCCGCCCGGCCGCCTGTCACGCCTACGACCGGGTCCTGACCGTCTTCATCGCCGAGCGGGATGGCGCCTCGGTGCCGGCGGCCGCGTTCGAACACCTCGAAGCCTGCGACGCGTGCGCCACGCGGCTCCGGGAGCTCGCCCTGACGTCGATGCGGCTGCGGCGGCTCGCCGCCTTCCCGGTCACGGAGCCATCCGCCGACGCCTTGACCCGGCTCCGTGAGCGTGTCGACCGGTCGCGTGCGTCCGCCGCGGCCCTCGCCTGGCGCTGGCGGGTGACGCTCGCCGGCATGGCGACCGGAACCTTCGTCGTGGCGGCGATCGTGGCGCCGCTGGCCCTGCACCTGCCGCTCGGCTCGGCCCGGGCGGAGCCGACGGGCTACAGCCCCCACGAGGTCGACCTCCAGGATCGTCGCGTCGAGGAGTCGTACCTCCTCGCGGCTCGCTCAGGCACGCTGGCGCCGCTGGCTGCGCCCGCGACCGCGAATTCCGGCGCGATGTTCTGGCGCTCTCCCGATCGGGTATCGCCGGTGAGGAAGGAGGTGCCGTCAGGATCGACGGGGCCGGCCCAGACCGCGGATTGAACCCGGCTCGCCCGAGTTGACACCGTCTGGTGGGCTGCCCATAGTACCGGCAGCGCAGAAGGCCGCTGCTCACCCGCGCCTGTCGCGCTCCCGCATGTGCACCTTTCGGGTGCGGGTGGGGTGGGGCGGAGCGGAGCGGCCGGGATCTGTTTCGTGGGAATCAGGCGAATTCGCCTAGTTGGAGGAGCATTGATGCGGAAACCCTTCTTGGCTCTGCTCGCGACCACGGCCATCGTGTTCGCGGCATGCGGAGGCGCGGCGAGCAACCCGCCCACCGGGACCGGTACGCCGACCACCCCGACCGCAGCGCCGACTCCCACCCCGGAGAAGGTCGATCTGACCAACTCCACGTACAAGACCCGGGTGGAGGCTGGAACTGACGGCGGCCAGCTGATCATCGGTGACTGGCAGGAAGCCAACCAGTTCAACCCGTACTACATCGGCCAGGTCACGGAAGCGAACGTTGCCTCGGCGGTGTGGGCGAGCGTGGTCACGCTCACGGATGACTACCGCTACATGCCGGATCTCGCCGTCGACATCCCGACGACGGACAACGGCGGCGTCCAGGTTCCCGGTGTGGGCGGCGATGCCATGACCGTCACCTGGACCCTGAAGGCCGGCCTGAAGTGGTCCGATGGCCAGCCCCTCACGTGTGACGACTTCAAGTACGCGTGGGAATGGGTCATGAACAAGGACAACGTCGGCGTCATCACGACCGGCTGGGACCTCATCACCAACTTCGAGTGCGCGTCGGACGTCTCGATGGTCCTCCACTTCAAGGAGGTCTACGAGGGCTACATCACCCTGCTGACGGCGCCGCTCCCGCGCCACTACCTTGGCAACTTCGCCATGGCGGACATGGTCAAGGGCAAGGGCTTCCGCGCAGCGGAGGTCAAGAACCTCCCTGTCTCCGGCGCCTTCAAGTTCGAGTCGGTCACCGCGGGTGCCGAGCTCCGGCTCGTCCGCAACGACCAGTACAAGAGCTTCTCGACGGGCAAGCCGGCGCATCTCGACTCGCTCATCTTCAAGTGGTACGGCGATGCCGATGCCATGATCGCCGGTTTCGCGGCCGGTGAGGTGGACTTCGCCACCGACCTCCAGGACTCGGACATCCCGAAGCTTGACCAGCAGGGTCTGACGGCGAGCACCAGCGCCATCCCGGCGCTGCTCTACGAGTTCCTCCGCCCGAACTGGTCCGCCGGGCCGTTCAAGACGGACGGCGCCAACCCGAACACCGGGGGCTGCTCGCGCAACCCGGTCGTCCAGGACCGTGGAACGGGCTGCCCGATGGCAGACCCGGCCATGCGCCAGGCCGTCGCGTTCGCGATCGACAAGAACGTGATCAACACCCGGCTCCTGGGCGGTAACGTGCAGATCGCCAACACCTCCATCTCGCCCGACGCCTGGTTCTTCGCGGATCAGCCGCCGGCCACCTTCGATCCGGCCAAGGCCAAGCAGATCCTCGAGGATGCCGGTTGGAAGGACACGGACGGCGACGGCATCCGCGAGAAGAACGGCCTCAAGGCCAAGATCGAGCTCTGCACGACGACCCGGCAGGTCCGGATCGACACGCTGAACCTGATCGCGTCCTGGCTGAAGGACGTCGGCATCGAGGCCATCCCGAACGCCGTTGCGGCGAGTGACATCTTCGCCGGCTACAACGAGGCGACGAACGACACCGCATGCGCCCTTTCCCGCAGCAACTTCGACCTCGCTGAGCACGCGTTCAGCTCGTCGATCGACCCGCTCGGGAGCTACTTCAGCTATCACAGCAGCCAGTTCGAGCCGAAGGGCGCGAACGACGCCCAGGTCGTCGACCCCGGCATCGATGCCGCCCTCGACACGGTCCGGACGAGCGTTGATTTCGTGAAGATCAAGAAGGCGATGGCTGACTTCCAGAAGACGTACGTGGAGAAGACCGTCGAGGTCCCGCTCTACTACCGCAAGCAGGTCGAGCTCTTCAGCCCCAAGATCGGGAACTTCTTCGCCAACCCGACCCAGGCCGGCCCGACGTGGAACGCCGTCGACTGGTACGTGAAGGGCTGATCGCTCCGCGATCGCCTCGCTGAACCGTAACGCTCGGGGCGCCCGTCTGACGGGCGCCCCGAGCTTCTGTCGGCCCGCCCGGCCAACGGGCGCGTCGGTCACCTGTGAGCAGAGGACGCCAGATGACGAAGTACGTGATCCGCCGAATCGTCCAGGCGATCCCCGTCGTCATCGGGATCACGATCATCACCTATGCGCTCATGCTGAGCGCCCCCGGCGGACCGGCCCAGAAGTTCGCCCAGAACCCTCGGATCACCCCCGCCCAGAAGGCAAAGTTCCTGGAGGCCTGGGGCCTGCTGGAGCCCATCCCGGTCCAGTACGGCCGGTGGATGGGCATCCTCAACCCCAAGGCCGACGGTCTGGCTGCCCTGATCGGGCCCAGCGGCTGGCCGAACTTCCTCCCAACCCCGATCTCCGGCGCGGACAACGGCGTCCTGCACGGCGACCTCGGCTACTCCATCGACTCCGGAGAGCCCGTGGGGTCCCGGATCGCGAAGGCGGCCCTGCCGACCGCGATCCTCGCGGCCTTCGCCCTCTTCTTCTGGCTGCTGATCGCGATCCTCATGGGGGTCTTCGCCGCGATCAAGCGCTACTCCTTCTTCGACCAGGCGGCCACCGTGTTCTCCTATATCGGCTTCGCCATGCCCACCTTCTGGCTGGGCCTGATGCTGATCTTCCTCTTCGGGGTGAACCTGAAGTGGCTGCCGGTGAGCGGGATGACCGAGACGCGCCTCTCGCCGCCGTTCGGCAGCGACGCCTACTGGGCGTACTTCGGCAAGACGCCCATCCCGGCGCTCCTTGACGTCGGGAGGCACCTGATCCTGCCGGTCATCACCCTCGTGGTCGTCAACATCGCCGGCGATTCGCGGTTCGTCCGGGCGAGCATGCTCGAGACGCTCGGCCAGGATTACGTCCGGACGGCCAAGGCGAAGGGGCTCCCGGGCCGTGTCGTGACCTTCAAGCACGCGCTCCGGAACGCGCTCCTGCCGGTCGTGACGAACATCGGCCTCGAGATCCCGTTCCTGTTCACCGGCGCCATCGTCACCGAGTCGATCTTCTCGTGGCCCGGCATCGGCAAGCTGACGATCGACGCCACGCGGAACTTCGACTACACGATTCTCATGGGCGTCCTGCTGATCACCTCGACGATCGTGGTCCTCGCGAACCTGCTGGCCGACATCACCTACGCCCTGGTCGACCCCAGGATCAAGTACTAGGGAGCCCGACCACATGGCACAGGACATCGAGCGGGCCACCGCGCCCGCCGTGCTCGAGGAAGCCGAGCCCGGATCGACGCCCCCGTCGGCCGACTACGAGGTCAACCTCCGCTCGCTCAGCCAGTTCGAGCTGGTCTGGCGGAAATTCCGCCACCACCGCCTCGCGCTCATCGGGCTCGGGATCCTCGCGACGCTGTTCGTCGCGGCGATCGTGGGTCCGATCTTCCTGCCGTTCTCCGTGTCGAACATCCCGGCGCCGGACAAGATCGCCTATGCCGGCAACCCGCCGTCGCTGAGGCACCCCTTCGGCGAGACGGGCGGCCTGCAGTGGGACGTCTTCACCCTCGTTCTCAATGGAGCACGGACCTCCCTCCTCATCGGCTTCAGCAGCATGGCCATCGGCGTGGTCATCGGCACGATCGTCGGCGCGATCGCGGGCTTCCTCGGCGGCTTCATCGACAACGTGCTCATGCGGGTCGTCGACGTCATGCTGAGCCTGCCGCTGCTGTTCGTGATCCTCGTCGTCTCGCGGTTCTTCAAGGACCAGCGGAACAACGTCTGGCAGATCATCATCATCTTCGGGATCTTCAGCTGGATGGGTGTCAGCCGCCTCGTGCGGAGCCTCTTCCTCTCGATCCGGGAACGGGAGTTCGTGGAGGCGGCCAGGGCTGTCGGGGTCCGCGACCGCCGGATCATCTTCCGCCATATCCTGCCGAATGCCCTGTCGCCGATCATCGTCGCCGCGTCGCTCATCGTCGCCGGCAACATCATCGGCGAGGCCTTCGTGAGCTTCCTCGGCTACGGCGTCAACCCGTTCACGCCGACGTGGGGCAACATCCTCTCCAACTCGCTGACGTTCCTCCTCGTCGGCAACTGGTGGTGGCCGGCCTTCCCGGGCCTGGCGATCATCCTCACGGTCCTCGCCGTGAACTTCATCGGCGACGGACTCCGCGACGCCTTCGACCCCAGGACGCGGGCATGACCGAGGTTCTCGCCGCCACGGCCCCGGTCGGGACGCCTCCGGATCGGGAGATCCTCCTGGACGTCCGGAACCTCAGGACGAGCTTCAAGGTCCTCGACGGCATCGTGCCGGCCGTGGACGACATCTCCTTCTCGCTCCGTCGCGGTCAGACGCTCGGCATCGTCGGCGAATCCGGATCCGGCAAGAGCGTCACGGCGCTGACGATCATGCGGCTCCTCGACATTCCGCCGGCGAGCATCGGGGATGGGAGCGAGGTCTGGTTCGACGGCCACGAGATCCTCTCGATGCCCATCGACGAGATGCGCAAGATCCGCGGCAAGGACGTCGCGATGATCTTCCAGGAGCCGCTCACGAGCCTGAACCCCGTGTTCACGATCGGCGACCAGATCGCCGAACAAGTGGAGCTCCACCTGAGGGTGAGCAAGAAGGAAGCCTGGGACCGGGCCATCGAGAGCATCCGGCTCGTCGGCATCCCCAGCCCGGAGCGCCGGGTCAAGCAGTATCCCCACGAGATGTCGGGCGGCATGCGGCAACGGGTCATGATCGCGATGGGCCTGTCGTGCGAGCCGAAGCTGCTCATCGCGGACGAGCCGACGACCGCCCTCGACGTCACGATCCAGGCCCAGATCCTCGAGCTCCTCAAGAGTATCCAGGAGCGGACCGGGTCGGCACTCCTGCTCATCACCCACGACCTCGGCGTCGTCGCCGAGATGGTGGACAACGTCATCGTCATGTACGCCGGCCAGATCGTGGAGCAGGGGACCGTGGAGGAGGTCCTCCTCGAGCCGCGCGCGCCGTACACGATGGGCCTCCTCGAGTCGATCCCGAGCGTCGAGAAGCGCGGCGGTCGCCTGTCAGCGATCAAGGGCGTCGTGCCCTCACCGTTCAACCTGCCGCCGGCCTGCCGGTTCGAGCCGCGCTGCCCATACGCCTGGGATCGCTGCCGGACGGTCATTCCGGGCCTCTACCGGGCCGGCGGCGACAACCACCGCGCGCGCTGCCACCTGCACACGCCGGAGGGAGCCGGGCGGCTCCCGGCCGCGCTGGAGCGACATCACGTCGCGATGAACGTCGGCCGGAACCTCCCGTCGGGAGGGCGCGAATAGTGGAGGCTCGAGAAGCGTCGATGGAGTCAGCATTCGAGACCGGCCTTGCCGCCCCCGAGGTCAAGGCCCGGCTCCGGCGGCGACTGACTCCGCCGCTCCAGCGTGCCCGCAGCATCCTGCTCGGCGTCTTTGCCATCGTTCTGCTGATCGTGGCGATCCTCGTGGTCGTGATCGTCTTCCTCCGGATCAAGGGCGCGGTCGACACGCTCACGAGCCTCTGGCCGGCCTACGTGGTGGCCGGCCTCGGCTACCTCGCGACGCGGGGCTACCGTGATCGGCGGCTCTGGGCGCTCGGGCTGTCGGTGGCCATCGGCACGGGCCTGGCGGGCCTCGGGATCGCGCTCATCGCGGCGGTCTTCTCGGTCGAGGACGCCGACGGCAACCGAGCCTTCGGCATCGGGTTCTTCGGCCTGGTCCTCGCCCTCATCGGCCTGAACATCAGCTGGGCGCTTGCCCGCGGCTGGTCGTGGTTCACCGAGCTCCGCAACGTGGAGGGTCCGGCGATCGCGACCGTCGAGGTGCTCGAGAAGGAGCACGAGATCGCCGATCTCACGATCAAGGCGGGCGCCGCCCCGGTCGTCCCGATCATCGAGGCGATCCGGCGCGACGACATCGAACCCCTCGTCTCGGTCCGCGGTCTCAAGAAGCACTTCCCGATCGTGGGTGGCCTGCTCCGGCACCAGATCGGGACGATCTATGCCGTCGACGGCGTGGACTTCGACATCTACCCGGGCGAGGTCTTCAGCCTCGTGGGCGAATCCGGCTGCGGCAAGACGACCCTCGGCCGGACGCTGCTCCAGCTGACGCCGCCGACGGACGGCAAGGTCATCTTCAACGGCTTCGAGCTCGAGGACGTCGATCCCGAGGACATGCGGCCGCTCCGGCGCCGGATGCAGATCATCTTCCAGGACCCGTTCGGCTCCCTGAACCCGCGGATGCCGGTCTCCGACATCATCGGCGAGGGCCTCTACGCCCAGGGCATCACGAACCGGGCCGAGCGCGACAAGCGCGTCGAGGACTCCCTCGAGATCGTCGGCCTCCGCCGTGACTACACGCGTCGCTTCCCCCACGAGTTCTCGGGCGGCCAGCGGCAGCGGATCGGAATCGCCCGTGCCCTCGCGCTCAACCCGGACTTCGTCGTCTGCGACGAACCGGTTTCTGCGCTGGACGTCTCGATCCAGAGCCAGGTCCTGAACCTGCTCCTCGACCTCAAGCGGGACCTCAACCTGACGTACCTGTTCATCAGCCACAACCTCTCGGTCGTCGAATACTTCAGCGACCGGATCGGGGTCATGTACCTCGGCAAGATCGCGGAGCTCGGCACGGTCGAAGAGCTGTATCGCAATCCCCGCCACCCGTACACGGTGGCGCTCCTCTCGGCCATCCCCGACCCGGATCCCCGCAGGCGGCGCAAGCGGCTCGTCCTCAAGGGCGACGTGCCCTCGCCCGCGGCGCCGCCGCCTGGCTGCCGGTTCCATACCCGCTGCTGGCTCCGCGAGCGGCTCGGGAACCCCGAGCAGTGCGTGACCACCGAGCCGTTGCTCCGCGTCCTCGACGACACCGGCCACCAGGCGGCCTGCCACTTCGCCGAGGAGATCAACGAGACCGTGGTCCAGGAGACCGCCGCGACGCAGTCCGCCGTGGAGACGGCCGTCGCCGAATGAGGCGATCCGGGCTCGCGCGCAGCCGTCCGGCGGCAGGTCCACGTCGCAGTGGTCTCTCGGCGCCGGTCGCGATCGTGGCCACCGTGATCGTGGCGATGGCCACGCTTGCCGGCGCCTGCTCGCCGGCGACGTCGTCATCGTCTCCGCCACCGAGCGCGAGCGCCGGCGCGAGCGCCGGCGACGGAACCGCGGTTCCGAAGCCGACGGCCTGGCCGACCACGGTCGTCGAGGCCGCCATCGCGCTGGGCGCGGCGGACGGCGACTTCACGACGATGGCCAACGACGTGATCGCGGCCGTCAACTCGGAGGACCCGGCCCGGATCCTCCAGGTCATGAACGACGCGATCAAGTTCCTGACCGAGAACCAGAAGAACATCCCGAAGATGCAGGCCTACCCGGAGACGAAGTCCGTCGGGGATCGCCTGGAGCCTGCCTATGCCCAGATGCTCAAGGGGGCCACCGACGTCCGTGACGGCCTCACGGCCGGCAACACGAGCGCGGTGGAGACGGGTCTGACGACGTTCTTCGCGGGCAACGACGCCTACGTGAAGGTCAGCTCGGACCTCGGCGATCTCGCCGAGCAGGCCCTGTTCATGAAGCGGCAGCTGCTTCGGTGACGGGAACCGCATCCACCATGGGCCGGGGACATCGTCGGAAGAGGTGACGCTGCCCCATCGAGTCGCTAGGATGGGCGCCGACCGTGGGGCCCGCAGCGGATTCGACGGCCCGTCGCCCGGCCGCTCCACCCGTACAGCGTCGCGCTCCTGTCGGCGGTCCCGATCCCGGATCCCGCCGTCGAGCGGCGACGCCAGCGGATCATCCTCCGCGGCGACGTCCCGTCGCCGGCCGCGCCGCCGAGCGGCTGCCGGTTCCACACCCGGTGCTGGCTCCGCGAGCGGCTCGGCAAGCCGGAGCGCTGCTCCGCCGAGGAGCCCGTGCTCCGGGAGATGGAAGGCGGGCACACGGTCGCCTGCCACTTCGCCGAAGAGGTCGCCGGATCCGTGGAGCAGGCGCTGGTCACGGGCCAGCGGGCACCGGTCACGGCGACCGCGGCCGGCGCTGATGCGAGCGGCGAGGTCATCGTCCCCGAGGACGCGACCACGGCCCCGGCCGCGGTGGTGGAGTTCGGTGCCGACGTCGCCCCGGAGAGCACCGCGACCGCCGAGTAGACTCGGGGCCAACGTGGAGACTCGACGAATCGCCCTCGCCCAGCTTGCGCCCCGCCTCGGCGCGCTCGAGGAGAATCTCGCCCGGCACCACGAGATCCTCGCCACGGCGCGCACGGATGGCGCGGACCTCGTCGTCTTTCCCGAGCTGGGCCTGACCGGCTACCAGCTCCAGGACCTCGCGGCCGAGGTCTCGATGCGCCTCGACGACCCGCGGCTGTCGCGGCTGGCGGCCGCGACACGCGGCTTCTCGGCCGTCGTCTCGTTCGTGGAGGAGTCTGCGGATCATCGCCTCTTCATCGCCGCGGCGCTCATGGAGGACGGCGAGATCCGGCACGTCCACCGGAAGCTCCACCTGCCGACGTACGGCCTCTTCGACGAGCGGCGGTTCTTCGCCTCCGGCGACCTGCTGCGGGCGGTCCCGTCGCGGCTGGGGCTCGGGGTGGGGCTCGCGGTCTGCGAGGACTTCTGGCACCTGCCGGTCGCGCAGCTCCTCGCCCTCGACGGCGCGCAGCTCCTCATCAACGTCTCGTCGTCGCCGGGCCGCGACTTGGCGGCCACGAACGAGGTGGGCCTCGGGACGGCGACGTCGTGGCGATCGCTCATGCGCACCTACGCCCAGCTCACGACGTCCTTCGTCGTGTTCGTGAACCGGGTCGGGATCGATGAGTCGATCTCCTTCTGGGGCGGCTCGGAGGTCATCGGGCCGGACGGGTCCACGCTCTTCTCCGCGCCGCTCTTCGATGACGGCGTGTTCACCTGCGAGATCAACCTCGCCGACGTCCGCCGCGAGCGGGTGGCGCTCCCGCTCCTGCGCGACGAGCGCCTGGAGCTCCAGCACCGCGAGCTCGGCCGGATCATCGCCGAGCGGGCCGGCATGGCCGGCGACTCGACCGCGGAGCCCGGGGCCGAGGAGGGCCTCGACGTCGCCCCGGGGATCGTTCCCGGCCGGCCCATCGGGTTCGACGCGAAGCGGGGTGGGCCCGGCAGCCCGAAGGCCGGCGCCGCGTGAGCGGGCGGGCGCTGCCGGCCGTACCGCTGGCCGCCGACGGGGCGCCGCTGTTCATCCTCCCCGACGAGCTGGCGATCGACACTGACGTCGCCCGGCGGGTCATCGGCGACTTCATCCGCGGCCAGCTCCGCCAGGCCGGCTTCGAGCGGGCGGTCCTCGGGCTGTCCGGCGGGATCGACAGCGCGCTCGTGGCGTTCCTCGTCGCGGAGGCGATCGGTGCGGAGCGGCTGCACTGCGTCCGGATGCCGTACCGCAGCTCATCGGCGGCGTCGCTGTCCGACGCCGCCTCGGTCGTCGCGGCGCTCGGCTGCTCCAGCGAGACCGTCGAGGTCACGGCGATGGTGGACGGGTTCTTCGGGACGGCGGCCCAGGCCGGGGCGTCCGGAGCCGAGGGTGCGAGTGCCAGCGCCCTGCGGCGGGGCAACTTCACGGCCCGGATGCGGATGGCCGTCCTCTACGACCGCTCCGTGACCTGGGGCGGGCTCGTCGTCGGGACCGGCAACAAGACCGAGTCGCTCATCGGCTACACGACGCTCTTCGGGGACAGCGCCTGTGCCTTCAACCCGATCGGTGACCTCTACAAGAGCCAGGTCCGCCAGCTCGCCGCCGCGATGGGCGTGCCCGAGGCGATCATCCGGAAGGCCCCGTCGGCCGACCTCTGGCCCGGCCAGACCGACGAGGGCGAGGCGGGCTTCTCGTACCCCGAGCTGGACCGGCTGCTCTTCTGGCGGATCGACAAGCGACGCTCCCCCGATGAGGTCGTCGCGATGGGGTTCGACGCCGCGCTCGTGGAGCGGGTGGACCGGATGGTCGCCGGCGCCGAGTTCAAGCGCCAGGTGCCGCCGATCGCGAAGCTCGGGCCGCGGACGGCGGGCGTGGACTACCTCTACCCGCGGCGGCGGCCCGGATCGGCAGGAGGCTGACCCCGCCGATGGCGGATGGCAGTCGCAGCATCGGTACGGGCACGCTCTTCCTCGTCGCGACCCCGATCGGGAACCTCGGCGACGTGACCGTCCGGGCGATCGAGACCCTCAAGGCCGTGCCGCTCATCGCGGCCGAGGACACGCGGGTGACCCGGCGGCTGCTCACTCGGTACGAGATTGCGACCCGCGTGGTCAGCTATCACGCCCGGAGCGGCCCGGCCCGCGAGGCGCACCTCCTGGAGCACCTGCGCGGCGGCGCGGCCCTGGCCCTCGTCACGGACGCCGGCACGCCGGCGGTCAGCGACCCCGGGATGGAGCTGGCCGCGGCCTGGGCGGCCGAGGGCGGGCGCGTGGAGGCGATTCCCGGCGCCTCGGCGGTCCTGGCGGCCGTGGCCGTGTCTGGGCTGGCCGGCCCGCGCTGGGCCTTCGAGGGCTTCCTGCCACGCAGCGGCCGGGAGCGCCGCGATCGGCTGGCCCGCATCGCCGCCGACGAGCGCGGGACCGTCCTGTTCGAGGCGCCCGGGCGTGCCGCGGCGACGCTCCGGGACCTGGCCGCGGCCTGTGGAACCGGCCGGCCGGGCGCCGTCTGCCGGGAGCTCACGAAGGTCCACGAGCAGGTGGTCCGCGGCGCCCTCGGCGACCTTGCCGCCGCGCTCGCCGACGGCTCGATCCCGCCGCGAGGCGAGTTCGTGCTCGTCGTCGGGGGCGTGGAGGGCGACTCGACCGCGGTCATCGACGCCGCGGCCGCCGCCGCCGCCGGCGCGCGTCTGGCCACGGCCCTCGCCGAGATTGATTCCCTCGTCGCGGGCGGGCTGCGCCGCTCCGAGGCCGTCCGCCGCGTGGCCGACGAGACGGGTATCCCGCGGCGGGCGCTCTACATCGTCCCGGGCGCCGCCGAATCGCCGTAGGCGGTTCGCTCGCCGGGCACGGGCCGGCGGCGCCGGGGAGGGTCGGCGCCGCCGGGACCGCTGGGAGGGGAGGACGGCGCTGGGGTCAGGCCGCGACGGGCTCCGGGATCGGGTCGGCGGCATCGACGCTGGCGTCGGCCTCGTCCGACGAGCCCTCGGGGCGGCTCGCCTGGAGCTCCATGCCGTCGGCCGCGGATTCCGCCGCGTAGTCCTTCTTCTTGCGGCCCGAGAGCATCTCGACCGAGTTCGCGACGATCTCGGTCTTCCAGTGCCGGCCGCCCTTGTCGTCGTCCCACGTGCGCGTCTGGAGGCGCCCCTCAAGCGCGACCTGCTGCCCCTTGCCGAGGTAGCGGCCGCAGATCTCGGCGAGCCGATCCCACGTGACGACGTTGTGGAACTCGGGACGCTCCTTGCCGTTGCCGGCGTACTCGTTGGTCGCCACGCTGAACTGCGTGACGTGCTTGCCGCTCGCGAGCGCCCGCATCTCGGGGTCGCGGGTGAGGCGGCCGGTCAGGAGGACCTTGTTCACGGTCCGGATCTCCTTCGATGGTCGGCCGACGGGACACGGGCCGACCCTGCGTGCGGCGGGCGGGTGAGATGCCGGCCTCGGCGGAGCGGCCCTTGGCGGGTCGGCGGATCGGCGAGGCCGGCGGAGCATTCAGCGGGCCTGTGGACCGTAGCAGGGAGCGCTCATCGCCCGGTCACGGGCGGATCACCCCGGGCTCACCGCGGCGTTACGCCGTCGCGACCCGTCAGCCCTCGGCGGTCGCCGCGTGCTCGTGCGGGTGCGGATGCGGGTGCCCGCGCCGGGCGCTGGAGCGATGCGCCCGGGTCGCGGCGACGAACCCGAGGGCGGCCGGATCCGCCTCCGGCGGAATGGCCCCGTAGATGTCGCAGAAGATCTCGACGAGCTCGGGGTCGAACTGCGTCCCGGCGTGGCTGCGGAGCTCCTCGACCGCGGCCTCGTGCGAGATCGCCTTCTTGTACGGCCGGTCCTGGATCATCGCGTCGTACGCATCGGCGATCGCCACGATCCGCGCGCCCAGCGGGATCTCGTGGCCGCGCAGCCCGTACGGGTAGCCGGCGCCGCCGAACCGCTCGTGGTGGTGGAGGATGATCGGCACGGCGTCGCGAAGGGTGGTCGCCTGCTCGAGGATGACCTGCCCGATCCGCGGGTGCTGGACGACCGAGCGCCACTCGGCCGGGGTGAGCGACGAGGGCTTCTCGAGGATGTCCTGGGGGATCCCGACCTTGCCGACGTCGTGGAGGAGCGCCGCGACCCGGATCTTGTCGATCTCGTGGTCGGGCAGGCTGAGCTGCCGGGCGAGGCTCGTCACGATGGTGGCGATCAGCGCGCTCGGCTGGCCGCGGTAGTGGGGGAGGGGCGAGATGATCGCGGCCAGGGCTTCCGCCGCGGCCCCATGGGCCTGCCGGCCGAGATCCATGGCGGTCGTCCGGCCGGCCGGCGAGATCGGCGACCGGACAATGGTCGAATCGTCGTTCGGCTCCTCGAAGGCATAGACTTGGTCGCGCCCGAGGGCCTTGGCGGAGTACATCGCGGCGTCGGCCTCCCGGACGAGCGCGTCGACACTCAGGCGATCGGTGCCACCGGTGACGCCGAGGGAGATCGTGACCCGGACCTCGGTCCCATCCGGCATCGCGTAGACCTGCGAGGCGACGAGCAGGCGGAGCTTGTCGGCCAGCATCGCTGCCTCGTCCACGGACGTCTCGGGGAGGATGACCATGAACTCCTCGCCGCCATACCGACCGACGCGGTCCGAGGCCCGGACGTTCTCGCGGAGGGTCGCGGCCACGCCCTTGAGGACGATGTCGCCGGCCTCGTGGCCGTACGTGTCGTTGATCGTCTTGAAGTGATCGATGTCGGCGAAGGCGACCGCGAGCGGCCGCCGGTAGCGGAGGCTGCGCTCGACTTCGGTGAAGAGCGTGCCGATCGTCGCCGCGCGGTTGGGGATGCCGGTCAGGAGGTCCGTGGTGGCCTCCGAATGGGCCTCGGCCATCGTCGCCCCGAGGGTGGTGACGGCGGCAGCCAGGCGGCGTCCGAGGGCATCGCGGCGGGTCGGGATGGCCACGCCCGTCTCGCCGGCGGCGATCCGCGCGGCGGCGATCACGAGCGGCGCGATCCGGGAACGGAGGTAGGCGCGGATCACCGCCGCGGCGAGCGCGACGGCGACGATCGCGCCGAGCATCGCCCGGGCCAGGGGATCGACCGGGTCCGGCAGGGCAAGCATCCCCAATGCCGCGATGGCCGGCACGACCGGCCAGAGCCCCCACACCTTTCGCATGACCCAGAGCCTACGATCGGGTGCGTCCGGTCACCACGCGCCGGAGGTACCGTGCCCGTCCGACCCGAAGGTCCTGCCGGCCCGAGGGGGCCAACCGCCGTCCCGCCTTGCTATACTCCGCGGGTTCCCGGGCTCGAAGTCCAGACGCCCCGGGGCAGGAGGTCCAGCGATCGCGCGAGGAGGGCGCATCGGTCGTCCCGTGAGGCGGCCGAGCGACCAGGAGCCGAGGTCCCGACTCGTCGGCGGACGAGCGTCAAGGGGCCCGCATACCCCGGTCCCGAGCCATCCGGCCCGGGCCTTTTTGTTTTCCCCCGATTGGGTACCGCAAGGCCATCGCCAGACGGGACCCGAGATGGCGGGCGCCCACTGATGCCGGCAACGGTGATCGTCGGGCTCCAATGGGGCGACGAGGGGAAGGGCAAGACGACTGACTTCCTCGCCGAGCAGGTGGCGATGGTCGTCCGCTACCAGGGCGGCGACAACGCCGGCCACACCGTGGTGACCGGTGACGAGGTCTTCAAGCTTCACCTCGTGCCGTCGGGCGTGCTCTACCCGCACATCACCTCGGTCATCGGGAACGGTGTCGTCGTCAACCCGGCGACCCTCATCGCCGAGCTGGACATGCTCACCGGGCGGGGCATCGATGTCGGTCGCGTCCGGGTCAGCCGGAGCGCCCACGTGATCATGCCCTACCACGTGGCCCTGGACCGCGGCAACGAGGCCCGCCTGGCGGAGGCGAAGGTCGGGACCACCGGGCGGGGCATCGGGCCGGCCTACGGCGACCGGGCCTGGCGCCTCGGCCTCCGGATGGAGGACCTCCTCGATCGCAGCGTCCTCCGGACGAGGCTGGAGGCCGTGCTCCCCGACAAGAACCTCGTCCTCGGCGGCATGGGCGCGAACGGCTTCACCGTCGACGCGATGGTCGACGTCGCGGCGGCCTGGGGCGAGCGCCTCGCCCCCCACCTCGACGATTCGACCTGGCTCGTCCAGGCCGCGCTCGCGCGCGGCGAGCACGTCCTCCTCGAGGGCGCGCAGGGGACGCTCCTCGACCTCGACCACGGCAGCTATCCCTTCGTGACCTCCTCGAACCCGGTGGCCGGCGGTGCCTGCACGGGCGGCGGCATCGGCCCGCTCCAGGTGGACGAGGTCCTGGGCGTCATGAAGGCCTACGCCACGCGCGTGGGGTCGGGGCCGTTCCCGACCGAGCTCCAGGACGAGATCGGGGCGGGGATCGCCAGGCGCGGCAACGAGTTCGGCACGACGACGGGCCGGCCGCGCCGGGTCGGCTGGTTCGACGCGGTGCCGCTTCGCTACGCCGTGGCCGTGAACTCGATCAGCAGCATCACCCTCAACAAGCTGGACATCCTGTCCGGCATCCCCGAGATCCAGCTCTGCGTCGCCTACGACGTCCATGGGCGGCGGGTGGACCACTGGCCGTCCAGCGCGCTGGCGATCGCGGACGCGACCCCGATCTACGAGACGTTCCCCGGCTGGGACGAGCCGATCCACGACGTCCGATCGCTCGCCGGCCTGCCCGAGAACGCGCGGCGCTACCTCACGGCGCTCGAGGAGCTGGCCGGCGTCCCGATCGTCCTGGTCTCGGTGGGGCCCGAGCGGACCCAGACGATCGAGCGGGCGTGGCGGCCGATGCGCCACCGCGGCGGGGTTCCGCTCGCGTGAGCCTCGTCATGCCGACCCGGATCCTCGTGGTGGGCGGCGGCGGCCGGGAGCACGCCCTGGCCTGGAAGCTCGCCGGGGAGCCGGGCGTCAACGAGGTCATCGTGGCGCCGGGCAGCGAGGCGATCGAGCTCGAGCCCCGCGTCCGGTGCGTTCGCGACGTGGACCCGCTCGATCCGGCGTCCGTGGTCAAGGCGGCCCGGGTGGCCGCCGTCGAGCTGGTCGTCGTCGGCCCCGAGGCACCCCTCGCGGCCGGGCTGGCCGATGCGCTGCGCGCCGCCGGCATCCCGGTCTTCGGGCCGTCGAAGGCGGCCGCGATGCTGGAGACCTCCAAGGCCTTCTGTCACGAGGTCGCGGCCGCGGCGGGGGTCGCGACCGCTCGTGCGCGAGCCTTCACGGGCGGGGAGGCGGCGGCCGCGGAAGCGTTCATCCGCGAGCTCTCGGCCGGCGGGGCGCTCGCGGTTCTCAAGGCGGACGGCCTCGCGGCCGGCAAGGGCGTCATCGTGACCGACAGCGAGGAGCAGGCGCTCGACCTGGTCCCGAGCTTCCTCCGCCACCGGCCCGGGGACCGGCCGGCCCTCGTCATCGAGGAGCGCCTCGCCGGACCCGAGGCCAGCCTCATCGCCATCTGCGACGGTCGCCGGCCGATCGCCCTGCCGGCCGCCCGGGACCACAAGCGCCTCTGTGACGGCGACACCGGCCCGAACACCGGCGGCATGGGCGCCTTCTCGCCGCTCCCGGACCTCGATCCGGCCGCCGTGGAACGGATCATCGAGACCGTCCACCGCCCGATCCTCATGGAGATGGCACGCCGCGGGACGCCCTTCCACGGCTTCCTGTACGCGGGCCTCGTGCTGACCGCGGACGGCCCGCGGCTCCTCGAGTGCAACGCCCGTCTCGGCGACCCCGAGGCCCAGGTGATCCTGCCGCTGCTGGGTGGTGCGCTCGGGCCGTGGCTCCTCGCGGCCGCCCGCGGCGGCCTCCCCGCCGACGCGCCGGCGCTCCTGCCGGCCCTGCCGGGCGCCGCGGTCGGGATCGTCCTGGCGGCCAGGGGCTATCCGGGCGAGCCCCGCCGGGGCGATCCGATCGAGGGCCTGGGAGCCGCCCGGGCCATGGGTGCCCTCGTCTTCCACGCCGGTACCGTCGGGCGCCCGGGCGGCGGGTTCGGGACGAACGGCGGCCGCGTCCTCGCGGTCGTCGGCCGCGGCCCCGACCACGGATCCGCCCGCGAGGCCGCCGAGCGAGCGGCGGACGCGATCGACTGGCCGGGCATGCAGCGGCGGCGCGACATCGGCGGCCCGCGCCAGGTTCCCGTCCCGGCGGGCGTACCAGCGGGCGTTCCGGCGGGGGCGGCCGGATGATCGGCCGGTACACGCTTGCCGAGATGGGCGCGGTCTGGGCCGACGCGGCCCGCTTCGAGCACATGCTGCGCGTCGAGATCGAGGTCACGCGGGCGCAGGCCCGCCGCGGGGTCGTTCCGGCCGAGGCGCTCGCGGCGATCGAGGCGCGGGCCCGCGTCGACGTCGCGCGGATCGCCGAGATCGAGGCGACCACCGACCACGACGTCATCGCCTTCGTCAGCCAGGTCGCGGAATCGGTGGGGCCTGATGGTCGATTCCTCCACCTCGGGCTCACGAGCAGCGACGTCCTCGATACCGCGCTGGCGCTCCAGCTCGGGGCGGCGGGCGACCTGCTCCTCGCCGATGCCGACGCGCTCCTCGCTGTCCTCGTCGCCCGGGCCCGCGCCGAGGCCCGGACGCTGATGATGGGCCGGACCCACTCGGTCCATGCCGAGCCGACGACGTTCGGGCTCAAGGTCGCGGGCTGGGCGTTCGAGGTCGATCGCGGCCGGCGGCGGCTCGCCGAGGCGGTCGCGGAGATCCGGACCGGCAAGATCTCGGGGCCGGTCGGGACGTACAGCCACCTCGGCCCGGACATCGAGGCGGAGGTCCTCACGGCCCTGGGGCTGCGCGTCGATCCGGCTTCCACCCAGATCGTGCAGCGCGATCGCCACGCCGCGCTCCTCGCGGCGATCGCGATCCTCGGCGGGACGATGGAACGGATCGCGACGGAGATCCGGAACCTCGCCCACACGGAGATCGGCGAGGTCATGGAGCCGTTCCGCGCGGGCCAGAAGGGCTCGTCGGCGATGCCCCACAAGCGCAACCCGATCCTTTCGGAGCGGCTGGTCGGGATCGCCCGGCTGCTGCGCGGCTATGCCCAGACGGGCCTCGAGAACCAGGCGCTCTGGCACGAGCGAGACATCAGCCACTCGTCCGCGGAGCGGGTCATCCTGCCCGACGCCACGATCCTCCTCGACTACGCGCTCCGGAAGCTCACCGGCCTCGTTGGGGGGCTCGTGATCCGGCCCGAGCGGATGCTCGAGAACATCGAGCGCGGCCTCGGGCTCCATGCCAGCTCCCGGGTCCTCGACGCGCTGATGGCCCGCGGCGGGGTCTCGCGCGAATCCGCGTACGCGACGGTCCAGGCGGCGGCCCTCGCGGCCGCCGACGCCCGGCGGCCACTCCGGGACCTGCTCCGCCTCGATCCCGCCGTCGCCTCCCGCCTCTCCCTGGCCGAGCTCGACGCCTGCTTCGACGACGAGCGCCACCTGGGGCATGTCGCCACGATCATCGGCCGGCTCGCCGCGATCGACCCGGCGACCCGCGCAACCCGGGCCGGCGCAACCGGGACCGCGCGGCCCGCCCCGCCCGACACCCCGCCGGCCCTCGCCCGCTCGGGAGGGGAGCGATGACCGCGGCAACCGCGTACCTCCGCTCCGGCAAGGTCCGCGACCTGTACGCGATCGGCGCGGACCGCCTGCTCCTGGTCGCCTCCGACCGGATGTCCGCCTTCGATGTCGTCATGCCGACGCCCATCCCCGACAAGGGCCGGGTCCTCACGGGCCTCTCGCGCTACTGGTTCGAGGCCACGCGCGACATCGTCCCGAACCACCTCGTCGGCACGGACCCGCGCGACGTGCCGGCGGGCGCAGTGCCCACGGACGTCGCCGCGGACCTCCGTGGCCGGATGCTGCTCTGCCGGCGGGCCGAGGTCCTCCCGGTCGAGGTCGTCGTCCGGGGCTACCTCGCGGGTTCGGGCTGGAAGGCGTACCGCGCCGGCGAGCCGATCTGCGGGATCGCCCTGCCCCGGGGCCTCCGCGAGGGCGACCGCCTGCCCGAACCGATCCTCACCCCGGCCACGAAGGCAGAGCTGGGCGAGCACGACGAGAACATCGACTTCGAGGCGATGGTCGAGGCGATCCGGCCGCTGGCCGGCCGCGGCACGCGGGGGCTCGCCGATCGAGTCCGCGATGTCGCGCTCCGGCTGTACGAGCGGGCCGCCCAGCGGTGCGCGGCGGCCGGCCTCATCCTCGCCGACACGAAGTTCGAGCTCGGCCTCGTGGACGGCGAGCTGACCCTCGTCGACGAGGCGCTGACGCCGGATTCGTCCCGGTTCTGGGATTCCTCGGCGTACGAGCCCGGTCGACCCCAGGCGAGCTTCGACAAGCAGTACCTCCGCGACTGGCTGGAGCGCCAGCCATGGGACAAGGCGGCGCCCGGCCCGGAGCTCCCCGACGACGTCGTCGAGGGGACGCGATCGCGGTACGTGGCCGCCTACGAGCGAATCACGGGCGCGTCGTTCGCCCGGTACCTGGCGGAGGACGAGATCGCGTGACCAAGGACTACCGGTTCGCCGTCAACGTGACCCCCAAGCCGGGGATCCTCGACCCGCAGGGCCGTGCGGTCGAGGGCAGCCTCGGGCACCTCGGGCTCGAAGGCGTGTCCGGCGTCCGGGTGGGGCGGCGGGTGGAGCTGACGGTCTCCGCGCCGGACGTGGCCGCCGCGACGGCCACCGTCGAGCGCCTGGCCGCCGAGCTCCTCTCGAACCCGCTGATCGAGGCGTACGCGATCGAGCGGCTGGATCGCGAAGGCGCGACGACCGCGAGCCCGTCGGCGGGCCCGCCGTGAGCGTCCGGATCGGCGTCGTCGTCTTCCCCGGCTCCAACTGCGACCGGGACACGACCCACGCCCTCGAGCTGGCCGGCGCCGAGCCAGTGGAGCTCTGGCACGAGCAGGCGACGCTCGACGGCGTGGCCGGGGTGATCCTGCCCGGCGGCTTCGCCTACGGCGACTACGTCCGGGCCGGCGTCATCGCCCGGTTCAGCCCGGTCATGCGGTCGGTGGCCGCGTTCGCCGCCGAGGGTGGCCTCGTCCTCGGGATCTGCAACGGCTTCCAGGTCCTCGCCGAGGCCGGCCTCGTCCCGGGCGCCCTGCTCCGCAACCGCGGCCTCCGGTTCCTGGGCCGGGACGTCAGGATCGCCGTGGAGCCCGGGGCGGCGCATTCGCCGTTCACGCACCTCGCCGGCCCGCGCCGGCCGCTCCGGATGCCCGTCGCCCACGGCGAGGGCTGCTACTTCGCCGATGCCGCGGATCTCGACGACCTGGAGGCGCGCGGCGGCGTCGTGTACCGGTACGTCCGCGAGGACGGGTCCGTGGCCGCGGAGACGGACGATCCGGCCAACCCCAACGGCTCCCTCCGCGCCATCGCCGGCGTTCGCAACGCGGCCGGCAACGTCGCCGGGCTGATGCCGCACCCGGAGCGTGCGTCGGAGGGGCTGCTCGGTTCGGACGACGGGTTCGGGCTCGTCCGTTCGTTCGTCGAGAGCGCGGCCGCCGCCGCGCAGGCGTCCGGTCCTGCCGGGTGGCCCGTCGAGGTCGCAAGCCGATGACCGTGGCCGAGCGTCCCGATCGCCCGGGGGCCCCGCCGGCCGTGCCCCTCCACCGCGCCCTCGGCGTCACGGACGACGAGCTCGCCGCGATCCACGATCGCCTGGGCCGTGTCCCGAACGACGTCGAGCTCGCCATGTTCAGCGTCATGTGGAGCGAGCACTGCTCCTACAAGAGCTCCAGGCCGCTCCTTCGGACCCTCCCGACCGCGGGCGAAGGCGTCGTGGCCGGGCCCGGCGAGAACGCCGGGGTCATCTCGATCGGGGACGGGCTGGCGGTCGCCTTCAAGATCGAGTCGCACAACCACCCCAGCGCGGTGGAGCCGTACCAGGGCGCGGCGACCGGCGTCGGTGGCATCCTCCGCGACATCTTCACGATGGGCGCCCGGCCGATCGCGGTCCTCGACGCGCTGCGGTTCGGAGAGGCAGACGATCCGCGGACCCGGCACCTCGTCGACGGCGTGGTCCGGGGCGTCGGCGGCTACGGCAACTGCGTCGGCGTCCCGACGGTCGGCGGCGAGCTCGTCTTCGACCCGAGCTACGCCGGCAACCCGCTCGTGAACGTCATGGCCATCGGGCTGCTCGAGGAACGGCTGCTCACCCTCGCCCAGGCGCCCGGCCCGGGCAACCTCGTGATCCTCTACGGCAGCGCGACGGGCCGGGACGGGATCGGCGGGGCGAGCGTCCTCGCCTCGGCGACCTTCACCCACGACGAGACCGCGGACCGAGGGCCCGCCGGAGCTTCACCTCGGTCCCCGGTGGGTTCCGGATCGGCTTCCCTGCAGTCCAAGCGACCGACCGTTCAGGTCGGCGACCCGTTCGCGGAGAAGCTCCTCATCGAGGCCTCGCTCGAGCTCATCGAGCGCGGGCTCGTGGAGGGTCTCCAGGATCTCGGCGCGGGCGGCATCACCTGTGCCACCTCCGAGACCGCCGACCGGTCCGGCACCGGCATGGCCATCGACCTCGATGCCGTGCCGCGCCGGGAGCCCGGCATGGCCGCCTTCGAGGTCCTCATCTCCGAGAGCCAGGAGCGGATGCTCGCCGTGGTCCGGCCGGATCAGGAGACCGCCGTCCGCGAGGTCTGCCAGCGCTGGGGCATCCCCTGCGCGACGATCGGGGTCGTGACCGCCGACGGCGACGTGGCCGTGCGCGAGCGGGGCGTCGAGATCGTCCGGATCCCCGCCCGCGCGCTCACCTCGGACGCGATCGTCCACGACCGCCTCGCCTCGCCGCCGCCTCGCCGCCGCGCCGCCCCGGCACCCGGCGAGGCCCCGAACACCGGCGAGCAGCTCCCGGAGCGGGGGATGGACCCGGGCGCGGTCCTCGTCGCCCTCCTCGGCTCGCCGAACCTCGCCTCCCGCCGGCCGGTCTTCGAGCAGTACGACAGCACCGTCCAGGTGAACACCGTGGCCGGGCCGGCCCGCGGTGGCGCCGCGGTCCTGCGGGTGAAGGGAACCTCGAAGGCGCTCGTTGCCTCGACGGACGCCAACGCGCCGATCGGGGGCCTCGATCCGTGGCTCGGCGCGGCGATGAGCGTCGCCGAGGCCACCCGCAACGTCTCCATCACCGGCGCCCGGCCCCTCGGCGTCACGAACTGCCTGAACTTCGGCGACCCGACGCGCCCGGAGGCGTTCTGGCAGTTGAAGGAAGCCGTCCGCGGCCTCGGCGACGCCTGCCGGGCGCTGGGCCTGCCCGTGACCGGCGGCAACGTCTCGCTCTACAACGAGTCGCCGGCGGGCGCGATCCTGCCGACCCCCGAGATCGGGGTCGTCGGCCTGCTCGAGGACGTGGAGCTCCGCATCGGGCCGGCGTTCGTGGCGGCCGATGACGTCGTGCTCCTCGTCGGGGAGGCGACGCCCGGGCTGGCCGGCAGCGAGTACGCGGCCCTGGCCGGCGCTGCGGCCGAGGACGGCCCGCCGTCGCTCGACCTCGATCGCGAGCGCGACCTCCAGGCCTTCGCCCGCGCCGCCGCCGCGCGGGGGCTCGCGGCATCCATGCAGGATGTGAGCGGCGGCGGCCTCGCCGTCGCGCTCGCCGAGTGCGCGATGTGGGGCAGGATCGGGGCGGCGCTGCGGCTCCACGTCTCCCATTCGCCGGCGGTGGACCTCTTCGGGGAGAGCCCCAGCCGGCTCGTCGTCACGACCCGCCCGCGCCATGCGCCGGCGCTGGAGCTCCTCGCGCGCCAGCACGGCCTGCCGGTCGAGGCGATCGGGCGGACCGGTGGCGATCGCCTGGTCATCGAGCTTGCCGGCGCCGGCGCGACGGGCGCGGCGGAGGAGCGCGGCTCGCGCGTCGCGGACCCCATCGACGTTGCGCTCGCGGATCTGACGCATACGTGGGAGCACGGCCTCGCCCGCGCCCTCGACTGGGAGGCGCCCGCCGCGGCGCCGGAGGGCCGCTAGCGTGTGTGGCGTCTTCGGGGCGGCCCTGCCCCGCGGCTCCGGGACGGAAGCCGCGCATGTTGCCGCGCTCGGCCTGTTCGCATTGCAGCACCGTGGCCAGGAGTCGGCCGGGCTCGCCGTCAGCGACGGCGCGGAGCTCTTCCTCTACAAGGACCTCGGGATGATCTCGACGGTCCTCGACGAACGGCGCCTGCCCTCGTTCCACGGCGACCTCGCGATCGCCCACTGCCGCTACTCCACGACCGGCTCGACGGTCTGGGAGAACGCCCAGCCGACACTGCGGCTCGGGCCGCGGCGCGCGGTCGCGATCGGCCACAACGGCAACCTCGTCAACACCCGCGAGCTCCTCGGGATGCTCCATGGCGGGCGCGGCCGCCTGCCGGCGAGCACGGACACGGAGCTCCTCACCGCGCTCCTCGCGGACGAGCCGGGCGAGGACACCGTGGAGGCGCTGGTGAGCCTCCTGCCGCGGGTTCGCGGCGCGTTCTCGCTCGTCATCCTCGACCGGGACCGGATCATCGGCGTCCGCGACCCGCACGGCTTCCGGCCGCTCTGCATCGGCCGGATCCCGGACGTCTCGGCCCAGGTGCCCGCGCCGGGCGGGCTGTGGGGCGACCTCGAGATCGAGCCCGTGGACGGGCCGCGCGACGGCTGGGTCCTCTCGTCGGAGACGACCGGCCTCGACATCGTCGGCGCGGAGTACGTCCGGGACGTGGAGCCCGGCGAGATCGTCGTGCTGGAGCCGGGGCGCGCACCTCGCTCCGTCCGCTACGCGCGGGCGACGCCGGCGCTCTGCGTCTTCGAGCTCATCTACTTCGCCCGGCCGGATTCGTATCTCGAGGGGCGGAGCCTGTACGAGGCCCGCCGCCGGATGGGCGAGCAGCTCGCGATCGAACACCCGGTCGAGACCGACCTCGTCATGCCCGTCCCGGACACCGGGGCACCGGCCGCCGCGGGTTACGCGGAAGCGTCGGGCATCCCGTATCGCGAGGGCCTCGTCCGCAACCGCTACACGGGCCGGACCTTCATCCAGCCGTCGCAGACGCTCCGCCACCGCGGCGTGACCCTGAAGCTCAATCCGCTTCGGGAGGTTGTCCGGGGCAAGCGCCTGACGGTCGTGGACGATTCCATCGTCCGCGGCACGACGACCCAGCAGATCGTGGCCCTCCTCCGGCGCGCCGGCGCGGCCGAGGTCCACGTCCGGATCAGCGCCCCGCCGATCTACCACCCCTGCTTCTACGGCATCGACACGCAGGTCGAGACGGAGCTCATTGCGGCCACGAAGTCGGTCGAGGAGATCCGCCAGTTCATCGGCGCCGATTCTCTGGGCTACCTCTCGATCCAGGGCGTCCTTGCCGCCCTCGAGCTGCCGTACGAGCGGTTCTGCTTCGCCTGCTTCGACGGCCGCTACCCGGAGCCGGTCCCGTATGACGTCGAGGCCCGGAAGTTCCTCCTCGAGGAGCCGGTCGCCGCCCGTGGCTGACGAGGCGACGGGGAAGGGGAACGCGGTCCGGGCCGCGTATGCCCGGGCCGGCGTGGACGTCGCCGCGGGCGACCTCGCGGTGGAGCGGATGCGGGCCGCCGTCGGCTCCACCCGGCGGCCGGAGGTCGTCGGCGGGCTCGGCGGATTCGGTGGCGCGATCTCGATCCCGGCGGGCTACCGGGAGCCGCTCATCGTCTCCTCGACCGACGGCGTCGGGACGAAGACCGCGCTCGCCACCGCGCTCGGCCGCTGGGACACGATCGGGATCGACCTCGTCGCGATGTGCGCGGACGACGTCGTCTGCAGCGGTGCCGAGCCGCTGGCATTCCTGGACTACGTTGCGGTCGGGCGCGTCGACCCGGATGCCGTGGCCTCGCTCGTCGCGGGCGTCGCCGCCGGCTGCGTCCAGGCGGGCTGTGCGCTCGTCGGCGGGGAGACCGCGGAGCACCCCGGCCTCATGGAGCCGGGCACGTTCGACCTGGCCGGGACGTGCGTCGGGATCGTGGAGCGGGACGACCTCCTCGACGGGACCCGCGCCCGGGCGGGCGATCTCGTGCTTGGCCTGCCCTCGTCGGGGCTGCACGCGAATGGCTACTCGCTCGTCCGGGCTCTCCTCGCGGAGTGGGAGATCCCCCTCGAGCGGCCGTACCAGGAGCAGGTCGCTCGGACGCTCGGCGACGCCGGCCGGGACGAGATGGTGGCTGCGGAGCCCGCGCACGAGCTGGCCACGGTCGGCGACGTGCTCCTGGAGCCGACGCGGATCTACGCCCGCGCGCTCCTTGCGGCGCGCGGCGCCCTCCGGGCGGCCGGCCACGACATCCGGGGCATGGCCCACGTCACCGGGGGCGGGCTGCCGGGCAACGCCCCGCGGGCCATCCCGGCCGGCCTCGGCGTGCGGTTGGACCCGTCCCGCTGGCGGATGCCCTCGGTCATGCGGCTCCTCGGCGCGCTCGGCGGGATCGACGACGTCGAGCTGCGGGCGACGTTCAACGGCGGGATCGGGATGGTCGTCGTCGTGGCGCCCGAGGCCGTCGCGGCGGCGCGGGCGGCCCTGCCGGAGGCGTTGGAGGTCGGGCGCGTGGCGCCGGTCGCGGAGCTCGGGTCGCGGTACGTCGAAGGTCGCCTTGAGGGCGGGCCCGGGGGCCGGCCGTGACCCCTGCGGCGGCGAACGCCGGCGCGCGGATCGCGGTCGCCGTCTCGGGTGCCGGCAGCAACCTCCGGGCGATGGTTGCGGCGGCTGACCGGGGGCAGCTGGGTGGCGACATCGCGCTCGTGCTGGCCGATCGACCCTGCCAGGCCCTCGACTGGGCGGCGGAGCAGGGGATCGAGACCGCGCTCGTCCCCGGCGGCGCGGACGAGGTCGTCGCCGAGGCGCTCGCGGCCGCCCGCATCGACCTCGTCGTCCTTGCCGGCTACATGCGGATCGTCGGCCCCCGGACGCTCGCCGCATTCCCCGGGCGGATCGTGAATACGCATCCGGCGCTCCTGCCCTCGTTCCCCGGCGCCCACGCGGTCCGCGACGCGCTCAAGGCCGGGGTGCGCGTCACGGGCTGCACCGTCCACGAGGTCAACGCCGTCCTCGACGGCGGCCCGATCCTCGCCCAGGAGGCCGTGCCGATCCTCCCAGGCGACGACGAGCCGACGCTCCACGACCGGATCCGGGCCGTCGAGCACCGGCTCCTGCCGGTCGTCGTGGCGCGCCTGGTCGGCGAGCTGCGCGGCACGCCGCCGCCCGTCTCCCGGCGGGCCCTGCTGTCGGTCAGCGACAAGTCCGGGCTCGCGGACTTCGGGCGAGTCCTCGTCGGGCTCGGCTTCGAGCTCGTCTCGACCGGCGGCACGGCCCGCGCCCTCCGCGATGCCGGCCTGCCCGTCACCGATGTCGCGGCGGTCACGGGCTTCCCCGAGATGCTCGACGGCCGGGTCAAGACGCTCCACCCGCGGGTCCACGCCGGGATCCTCGCCGACCGCCGCCTCGCCGCCCATCGCGAGGCCCTCGCGGCGGCCGCGATCGCGCCGTTCGAGCTCGTCGTCGTGAACCTGTATCCCTTCGCCGCCGCCGCGGAGCGCGAGGGGATCAGTCTCGACGAGCTGGTCGAGGAGATCGACATCGGCGGGCCCTCGATGGTCCGCGCCGCGGCGAAGAACCACGCCAGCGTGGCGATCGTGACCTCGCCGGACCGGTACGCGGACGTCGCCGCGTTGCTGGCGCGCGGGGCGATCCCCGACGGGGTCCGGGCGGCCCTCGCGGTCGAGGCGTTCCGGCACACCGCCGCCTACGACGCGCGGATCGCCGCCGAGCTGCCGGTCCGGATGGCTGATGCGGGCCTGGAGCTGCCGGACTGGCCGGGCCTGCCGGGCGCCTCGGACCCGTACCCGCCGACGCTGACGGTGGGCCTCGAGAAGGTCGAGACGCTCCGCTACGGCGAGAACCCGCACCAGGTCGCGGCGCGCTACCGCCGGCCCGGTCCGGACGGCGAGGCCGGGCTCTTCGCGAGCGGCGAGCCGCCGCTCCAGGGCAAGGCGCTCTCCCACAACAACGTCCTCGATGCGGCGGCCGCGGCGAACGTCGCGCGCCAGCTCCGCGGCCCGGCCTGCGTCATCGTCAAGCACACGAACGCCTGCGGCGCGGCCGAGCGCGGCACCCTCCTCGAGGCCTGGGAGGCGGCGCTGGCCGGGGACCCGGTGTCCGCGTTCGGGGGCGTCGTGGCGCTCACCAGGCCCGTCGATCGGGCGGTCGCCGAGCGCCTCGCCGCGATCTTCCTCGAGGTCGTCGTCGCGCCCGGGTTCGATGCGGGCGCCCTCGAGGTTTTCGCGGCGAAGCCGAACCTCCGACTGGTCGTCGACCGGAGCCTCGGCGCCGATGCGCCACCGCCGGTGCCCTCGCCGCGCGCCAGCCTCCGATCCGCGGGCGGGGCCGTCCTCGTCACGGCGCCGGACGTGACGCCGGACGACCCGGCAACGTGGTCCGTGGCCACGGAGCGGGCCCCGACGGCCGCCGAACACGCGGACCTCGACCTGGCCTGGCGGCTCTGCCGCGGCATCGCCTCGAACGCGATCGTGCTCGTGAAGGACGGCGCGCTGATCGGGATGGGCTCGGGGCAGGTGTCCCGCGTCGACGCGGCGCGGCAGGCGGTCGAGAAGGCCCGGCGCTTCGCCGGCGATGAGGCGCTGCGCGGGGCGGCCTGCGGCTCGGATGCGTTCTTCCCGTTCCCGGACGCGGTCGAGGTCTGCCTCGAGGCCGGGGCGACCGCCTTCGCCCAGCCCGGCGGCTCGCTCCACGATGCGGACGCCGTCGCGGCGGCCGACGCCGTCGGCGCGACGATGTTGATGACCGGCACCCGCCACTTCCGCCACTGAGCGTCCGAGGCGCGGCGGCCAGCCTAGAATCCGCCCGGTGAGCGCCCCGACCTTCGATCCCTCCGATCCCGCGGTCGCCCTCGATCCGTACGCCGCCTACGCGGCGATTCGCGAGGCGTCGCCGGTCGTCTCCTCGAGGGAGGTCGGGCTCCACTTCATCACCCGCCACGCCGACGTGTTCGCAGCCTGGCGCGACCGGCGCCTCGGGAGTGACTTCGGCGAGCGTCCGGGCTTCGACCCCGCGGCCCAGCCGTGGCGCGACGGTCGGTATCCCGACTTCGCCCGCTTCGAGCGCTGGGACCTCATCGCGATCGAACCGCCGGACCACACGAAGCTCCGCCGGCTGGTCCTGGCCGCGTTCACGCCGCGCGCCGTCGAGGCCCAGCGGGTGGGCATCGAGGCCCGCGTCCGGGCGGCCATCGACGCGGCCCGGGAGCGGGGCAGCCTGGACGTCGTCACGGACCTCGCCGAGCCGCTCTCCCTCGGGATCATCTGCGACCTCATCGGCGTGCCGGCCGAGGATCGGCTGCGCGTCCTCGACCTCTCGCATGCCGTCGTCTCGATGTACGAGCCCGCCCCGCCGGACGCCCAGAAGCAGCGCGCGAACGACGCGGCCGGCGAGTTCCTGGCCTACACGCACGACCTGATCCGAGAGCGGCGCGCGCGCCCCGGGCCGGACCTCCTGTCCAGCCTCATCGAGGCCCGGGTCGATGGCGAGAGCCTGGACGACGACCAGATCGCCTCGACCGCGATGGTCCTCCTCATGGCCGGCCATGAGGCGTCGGTCAACGCGGCCGCGAACGGCGTCGCCGCGTTCGCGGCGCACCCGAATGAGTGGCGGGCCCTCCGTTCCGGGGCCGTTCCGCTCGAGACGGCGGTCGAGGAGGTCCTCCGCTGGGACCCGCCGCTCCAGTACTTCCACCGCTGGGTCCTCGAGGAGGGCTTCACCGTCGGCGGCCCCGACGGCATCCCGATCCCGAAGGGGCGGCGGGTGGGGCTGATGATCGGCTCCTCGAACCGCGACCCGCGCCGCTTCCCGGACCCGGACGCCTTCCGGATCGTCCGCGGCGAGACGGCCCACCTGAGCTTCGGCGGGGGGATCCACTTCTGCGTCGGGGCGCCGCTCGCGCGGATGGAGCTGGTCGCGCTCTTCGACGGCCTGGCCCGCGCGATCGACGAGCTCCAGATCCTCCCCGGCGCCGAGCGCCGGCCCGGCTTCCAGTTCCGCGGCTACGTCCACCTGCCGGTGGCGCCTCCGCGCTGAGCCGCCCGGGCCCTGCAGCGGACCGGCTATGATCCCGGCCATGTCGCGCCGGAGCTCCATGGCGATGCCCGGGCGGCCACGGACGGGCGCCGGCGCCTGATCTCCAACCAGAGATCGACCGGTCACCTCGACCGTCGGCCGCCAGCAACGTCCTGCCGATCGAAGAATCGGCCTCGCCCCGCCGCCGCGCGGCGCCCCGAGGTGCCACTCCGATGACCGACCGACCCCGCTACTACCTCACGACCGCGATCGCCTACGCGAACAACAAGCCCGGCCTCCACACCCTGTACGAAGTGGTGGGCGCCGACGTCATCGCGCGCTGGCACCGGATGAAGGGCGACGACACCCGCTTCCTGACCGGCACGGATGAGCACTCGATCAACATCGCCCAGAGCGCGCTCGACGAGGGCCGCTCGCCGCGCGACTTCCTCGACGAGAAGGTCGGCTACTTCAAGCGCGCCGAGGACGCCCTCGCGATCAGCCCGGATCGCTTCATCCGGACGACGGATCCGGACCACGTGGCCTCCGCCCAGGAGATGGTCCGCCGGGCCCACGCGAACGGCGACATCTACCTCGGCACGTACGAGGGCTGGTACTGCCCGAACGAGGGCTTCCTCAACGCGACCGACGTCCACGAGACCGCGCGGGGCACGATCTGCCCGAACCACCCCGAGGTGCCCCTCCAGTGGCTGAAGGAGAAGAACTGGTTCTTCCGCCTGTCGGCCTACCAGGAGCGCCTCGAGCGGCACTTCGCCGAGCACCCGGACTTCGTCCAGCCGGACTTCCGGCGCAACGAGATGCTCGGCTTCATCCGCGGCGGCCTCCAGGACTTCTCGATCAGCCGGGAGCGGACGCCGGGCGGGTGGGGGATCCCGTTCCCGATCGGCGAGGACGGCCAGAGCTCGCGGCGCGAGGACGGGACCTGGGATCCCGAAGCCGGGGTCATCTACGTCTGGTTCGACGCCCTCATCAACTACATCACGGGCGCGGGCTTCCCGGCCGATCCCGACGCCTTCGCCAAATGGTGGCCGGCCGACCTCCACGTGATCGGCAAGGACATCGCCCGGTTCCACACGATCTTCTGGCCGGCGATGCTCTGGAGCGCCGGGCTCGAGGCGCCCCGGAAGGTCTGGGTCCACGGCTGGCTGTTGGCAGCCGGTGGCGAGCGCATGAGCAAGAGCCGCGGCAACTTCCTGGACCCGGACGATTTCGTGACGGCCTTCGGGAGCGACGGGGCCCGCTACGTCACCCTCCGCGAGGTGCCCTTCGACCGCGATGCCGAGGTCAGCTGGGACAGCTTCGTCCGGCGCTACAACGCAGACCTCGCGAACGACTTCGGGAACCTCGTGAACCGGACGGTCTCGATGGCCGGGCGATACCTGGACGGCGAACGGCCGGCCCCTGGCTCGACTGGCAGTGGCCCCACGGTGCTCGCGGCGGCGTGGGCGGCCGCGCTCCCGGCCTACATCGCGGCCGTCGAAGGGTGCGAGCTGCACGCGGCGCTCGCCGCGCTCTGGGAGTTCGTGGGCGCCGCCAACCGGTTCGTGGACGCCGAGCGGCCGTGGACGCTCGCGAAGGCGGCCAGGGCCGGCGACGATGTGGCGGCGGTGCGACTTCGGGACGCGCTCGGCGACCTCGTGGAGGCGTGCCGGCTCACCGGCCTCGCGGCGGCGCCGTTCATGCCGGCGACGGCACCGAGGGTGCTGGCCCAGCTCGGCCACGCGTTCGTGTACGGGGCCGACGGCAACGGCGGGCCGGCGATCCTCGACGAGCTCACCTGGGGCGCGCATGCGGCCGAGCCGGGCCGGCTGGCGGCGCCGGAGCCGCTCTTCCCGCGCCTCGATGTCGAATCCGGGGCAGACTGACCGTCGATCCCGTGACGGGCGGCGAGCGGCCGCGGGCTAGCTGGAGGGCGCCATGGCGCACGGCAACATCAACCACGTCGAGTTCCCGGCGGACGATCCCGAGCGGGCCAAGCGGTTCTACTCGGCGGTCGCCGGGTGGTCGTTCAGCGAGCCCGAGGGCATGCCGGGCTACCACATGTTCCAGTCGGGCGAGGGCTACGGCGGGGCGATCGGCCTGCGCGGCGTGAGCACGGGCCCCAGGCTCCGCCTCTACATCCACGTCGCGTCCGTCGAGGACGCCCTCGCGGCATCGACGGCCAACGGCGGCACGACCGTCGAGCCGAAGACGGACATCCCGGGCTGGGGCTGGTTCGCGGTCGTGGACGACCCCGAGGGCAACCAGATCGGGCTCTTCGAGGCGGCGCCCCGGGAGTGACGCGTCGCCGCCGTCCGGGACGCGGGGCCGCCGTCCCGCCATCCCGGCTCGCGGCGACAGGCCGGAGCGTCTGGCCCACAATCGGATCCGATGCGCCTGATCGACAGCCACTGCCACCTCCAGGCCGACCGGTTCGGCGCCGACGTCGACGCGGTCGTCGCGGCGGCGCGGATGGCCGGCCTGGAGCGCATCCTCGTCCCGGGCTGGAACGCCTGGTCGTGCGCTGCCGCGCTGGCCCTCGTCGAGCGCCACCCGTGGATGGACGCCGCGGTCGGCGTCCATCCCCACGACGCGGCGAAGGTCACCGACGCCGAGTGGGCCGGGATCGCCGGCCAGGCCACCGATCCACGCGTCGTCGCGATCGGCGAGACCGGCCTCGATTTCGACCGCGTCTTCTCGCCGATCCCGGACCAGCTCCTGAACCTCCGCCGCAACCTCCGTCTCGCGGTGGAGGCCGGGAAGCCGGCCATCCTCCACTGCCGCGCCCGGATCGGGGAGCGGGACGCCCAGGACGCGCTCCTCGCCGAGGTGAGGGCGTTCCCTGGCGTCCGCCCCGTCATCCACTCATTCAGCGGGCCGGTCGACTACGCGACGGCGATGCTGGAGCTCGGGGCGTGGATCTCGATCTCGGGGCTCGCCTTCCGGCGGGGCGAGGAGGCGACCGCCGAGGTCGCGGCGCTCGTGCCCGCCGACCGCCTCCTCGTCGAGACGGATTCGCCGTTCCTGACCCCACCCGGCGGTCCGCGTGGCCGGAACGAGCCGGCCGCCGTCGAGATCACGGCTCGCTGGGTCGCCGGGCGGCGTGGCCTCGACCAGGTCGATCCCGCGATCGAGGCGTCGGTGGGGAACGAACTCATCGCCGCCTACGACGCCGCGTTTCGATGATCGTGGGGAGTCGCGGCGGTGACGGCCGCCGCTTGCGACGCCGCCTCCCCGTCGCGCTGGCGATCCTCGGTGGCCTCGCCGTCGGCGCGCTCATCGTCCGCGGGGCGCTGCAGCCGCGCCGGACGACCCCGGTCTACGAGCCGCCGGTCCTCGCCGGGCAGCCGCTGTGGGGCGCCTGTTCAGGCGGGTTCTACGCTCGGCGCGGGGACACGATCGTCCTGACCTCGACCGGGCACTGCACGACCGAGGGCACGACGGCCTACGAGGCGGACGGGACGACCGTCCGTGGGGTGTTCGGACCGGCTGCGCGGGACGCGACGTGCCCGTACGCGGACAAATGGTGTGCCTCGTCCGACATCAACTACCTCGTCGTCGACAGGGCCCGGATTCCGTGGGGCCACCTCAATGCCATCGATTTCGGAACCGCGGGCTACCGGATTCTCGCCGCAGGGACGGTACCGCTCGCCTGCGGCGACATCGCCGTGGGGGATCTCGTCGAGATCGATGGGCGCGGCATCTATCGGAGTGGACCGGTCGTCGAGAAGGGCGAGAACCTCTACCCCGGTGACGGCGCGTACTTTCCCTGCATGATCGCGGCCAACGTGCCGGCCGAGACCGGCGATTCCGGTGGCGCCGTCCTTGTCCGAGGCATCCCGGCCGGCGTGACGAGCCGGAGCTTCGGGGGCTACCTTGGCTTCACGCCGCTCGCGGAAGGGCTGGCCCAGCTCGGCCTGGAGCTCTGCACCACGCCGGACTGCGGCCTCGAGCCGGCCGGCCCGTCGCGCACGACCGGCACCGCTGCCCCGCCCCCGTGACATGGAGTGTCGTTCCGGCGTCGGAGGATCGGGAACCATCCAGCACGATCGGAGCCGACCAGTGATCCACGCGTCCCCGGCGCTCCGGGTCGTCCGGCCTTCGCTCATCGCCTGCGCCCGCCGCGCCGGCCGCCGCGTGGCCCGCGGCCGCGCCCGCGGCCCCGCCCTCGCCGCGCTCGTGGCGTTCGTGGCCGCGTGCGGCACCACGGTCTCGCCCGTCCCGAGCGTAACCGGGAGCCTTCCCCCGACCGGCCAGGCGACGGGTGGCAGCGGCTGTCCCGTGGCCGCGCAGTCCGGTGCCCTCCGCTCGAACACCCTCGTGGACCTCGAGACCCGGAGCGATGGCCTCAACGACTTCGTGACGCTCACCCTGGGCGACCCGGCGACGAATCCCGCGGGCACGGGAACCGGCGAGCTCAGGGCCGCGGAGCCACCGTTCGTGGCCGGTGCCAGCGGGGCCGAGATCGAGGTCCTCGGCGCCCACCACGTCGACGTGAAGCTCACGGAGATGGCGATCACCGACGACGCCGGCAACCCGACCTACGTCGGACCGACCTCGCTCAAGCCGGCGATGCTGGCGTTGAAGCAGGTCGAGCAGACGGAGGCCTTCGAAGGGGTCTATGCGTTCGTGATCGGCTACGACGGCAACGGCTGCGTGAGCCTCGCGAGCGACCCCGCGACGAAGACGGTGACGATCACGATCGGGCACTGAGCGTCGCGGCTGGGCCGCCGCCATTCCCGTCTGTGCGTGTGGAGCACGATTTCGAGGTCGCAGGCCCCATCCACCGCGTGTTCGGATGAGATCCGTGCGCCACGGCCACCGATGGGCCCCGTCCGACGGCCTGGAGGGCGGCCAGGCGGTCTTCAGGCCCGGAATTGTGCTCGGCACACACAGCGGGGGGGTGCCCGCCCGCGGGAGCCGTGACGTGACCCGCGCCCGGCACGCACAGCGGGGAGCCGCGTCCGCCCCGCGTGACCCGCGTCCGCCCCGCGTGACCCGCGTCCGGCACGCACAGCGGGGAGCCGTGCCCGCACAGCGGGGAGCCGTGCCCGCACAGCGGGGAGCCGTGCCAGCACAGCGAGGAGCCGTGCCAGCACAGCGAGGAGCCGTGCCAGCACAGCGAGGAGCCGTGCCAGCACAGCGGGGAGCCGTGCCAGCACAGCGGGGAGCCGTGCCAGCACAGCGGGGGAGCCGTGCCCGCCCCGCGTGACCCGCGCCCGCCCCGCGGGAGCTGTGCCCGCCCGTGCGCCCCACCGACAGTCTCGCCTACGGTTGACAGCGCCGGAGGGCACTCCCTACACTGTTGGCACTCTCACATCGAGAGTGCTAATCGACGCGGATCCAGCCGTCCCACGGCGCCCCGGGTGAACGGGAGCCAGCGCCGGGAGTCTGGCCCGTCGAACAGCACCAATGGATCGTCAACGGGCCGGTCGCGGGTCGCGCAGCGCGCTTCGCGGAAGGAACGGACCGCGCAATCCAGGCCCGACGGTACGAACCGTCACAGGAGGGAAGCACGTTGGCAAGCGCCACTGCCTCGAAGAAGCTTCGCCCGCTGGGCGACCGCGTCGTCATCAAGCCGACGGCCCGTGAGGAGATGACCAAGAGCGGCATCGTCCTCCCGGACACCGCCAAGGAGAAGCCCCAGGAGGGCGAGATCCTCGCCGCCGGCCCGGGCCGCATCCTCGATGACGGCAAGCGTGAAGCGATGGACGTCAAGGTGGGCCAGAAGGTCCTCTACGGGAAGTACGCCGGCACCGAGTTCAAGGTGGACGGCGACGACCTCCTGATCGTCAGCCAGAAGGACATTCTCGCGATCGTCGAGGACTGACCGCCCGGCGGCGCGTGCGCCGGCCCGGGACGTCGACCTCGACATCGCCCCACATCCTCGGAGGAACTCCAAGTTGGCAAAGCAGCTCATCTTCGACGAGACAGCACGTCGATCGCTCAAGCGGGGCATCGATCGCCTCGCCGACGCGGTCCGGGTGACGATCGGCCCCAAGGGCCGGAACGTCGTCCTCGACAAGAAGTTCGGGGCTCCCACGATCACCAATGACGGCGTCACGATCGCTCGCGACATCGAGCTCGAGGACCCGTACGAGAACATGGGCGCGCAGCTCCTCAAGGAGGTCGCGACCAAGACGGATGACGTCGCCGGCGACGGCACGACCACCGCGGTCGTGCTGGGCCAGGCGATGGTCGCCGAGGGCCTCCGCGTCGTGACCGCGGGTGCCAACCCGATGGTCATCAAGGCCGGCATCGAGAAGGCCGTCGAGGCGATCGTCGCCGAGATCAAGCGGACCTCCCGCCCGGTCGACTCGCGCGAGCAGATCGCGGCCGTGGCCGCCATCAGCGCCGCGGATCCGGAGGTCGGCGAGATCATCGCCGAGGTCATGGACAAGGTCGGCAAGGACGGCGTCATCACCGTCGAGGAGGGCCAGTCCCTCGGCCTCGAGAAGGAATACACGGAGGGCATGCAGTTCGACCGCGGCTACCTCTCCGCGTACTTCGTGACGAACGCGGACCGCATGGAGACCGTGCTCGAGAACGTCGTCATCCTCATCACGGACAAGAAGATCTCCAGCGTCCCGGACATGCTCCCGGCGCTCGAGAAGGCGGTCCAGCTGGGCCGCCCGGTCCTCATCATCGCCGAGGACGTCGACGGGGAGGCCCTCGCCACGCTCGTCGTGAACAAGCTCAAGGGCACGATCTCCGTCCTGGCCGTCAAGGCCCCGGGCTTCGGCGATCGGCGCAAGGAGATGCTCCGCGACATCGCCATCCTGACCGGTGGCACGGTGATCTCCGAGGAGATCGGCCGGAAGCTCGACTCCGTCACCGCCGAGGATCTCGGCAAGGCCCGTCGCGTCGTCGCCACCAAGGACGACACGACGATCGTCGACGGCGAGGGCAGCCCGGACGCGATCAAGGCCCGCATGGCCCAGATCAAGGCCCAGATCGAGGACACGACGTCCGACTACGATCGCGAGAAGCTCCAGGAGCGCCTCGCGAAGCTCGCCGGCGGCGTCGCGGTCATCAAGGTCGGCGCGGCCACCGAGGTCGAGCTGAAGGAGAAGAAGCACCGCATCGAGGACGCCCTCTCGACGACCCGCGCGGCCGTCGAGGAGGGCCTCGTCGCCGGCGGCGGCACGACCCTCCTCCAGGCGATCCCGGCCCTCGACAAGCTCAAGCTCGACCCGGACGCCCAGGTCGGCGTCGACATCGTCCGCAAGGCGCTTGAGGCTCCGGCCCGCCAGATCGCCGACAACGCCGGCAAGTCCGGTGAGGTCGTCGTGGCCAAGGTCAAGGGCCTCAAGGGCGGCGAGGGCTACGACGCCCTTCGCGACGAGTACGGCGACATGTTCAAGAAGGGGATCGTGGACGCCGCGAAGGTGACCCGCTCCGCCCTCCAGAATGCCGCCTCCATCGCCGCGATGGTCCTCACGACGGAGACGCTCGTGACGGACATCCCGGAGAAGCAGAACAACGCCGGTGGCGGCCACGGCCACGGCGGCGGCCCGGGGGACATGGACTTCTAGTCCACGTTCGATCGGAAACGGAACGAGCCCGGCCGCGAAGCCGGGCTCTTCTGATTCGCGGGTCACGCTTTCGCGTTGCGACGCGGCCGCTGCGGCTCCGGATTCCGCCGGATACTCGTCCCGGGAGTGCTGGTGGCTCGTGCGCCATCGAATCCGGCGAATCGGCGCCTCCGCCCGGGGGCGTCACGTTCGAGGCGGACTCCGGCGACCTCCCGAGGACGGGCCCGCCTCCACCACCACTCCCCCGGCGAGTACGCGGCGGAAATCGTGACGGCAACGGCCACCGGCGCGTGCCACGGGGAGCGGGCGCAGGCCGCCGGCCTCTCGGCCGCGACGAGCTTCGGTCCGGGGCGGGCTGGCCGGCCCCTCGAAGGGGACCATCGGGCGCTTGACACCCGGCGACCGCGCGGCGACCCTGCCCGAGCAGCACCATCGTCGGAGGGATCCATGCACCGTCGCCCGCTCGCGCTCCCAGCGCTCCTCGTCGTCGCCGCCGTCATCGCCGGCGCGTGCGGCGCCGCAGCCCCCGCGATCGCGGACCCGGCCGAGATCCTGGCCAAGAGCGTGACCGCGCTCCAGGATGCCAAGTCGGTCCATCTCGAGGCGACCGTCGAGGGGACGATCAAGCTGGATCTCACCGGGACCGGCAGCGGGAGCGACATCGCCCTGACCGGCACGAAGCTGACCGCGGACGTCGACATCAAGGGCGGCAACCTCAAGGCGAACCTCGCCGTCCCGGCGCTCCTCGGCATGACCGCCGACGTCGTCGTCGTGGGGACCGACACGTACCTCAGGAGCTCGTTCGGGGGCGACAAGTACGCGAAGAGCTCCACGACCGACCTCGGGGTCCCCGTCGACCCCGGCAACCCCGGCGCGAGCATCGCCGCGCTCAAGGACTGGCTCGCCAAGCCCGGCGTCGACCCGAAGAAACTGGCCGACACGGCCTGCGGTTCGAAGCAGTGCTACCAGGTCGAGATCGACCTCACGGCCGAGGAGCTCAAGGCCCTCATGCCCAACGCGAGCGGCGCCCCCGGCGATGGCGGCATCGTGCTCACGATCCTCGTCGAGCGCGACTCGCTGAAGCTCGCCGGCGCGACGATCAAGGTCACGAGCTCCGAGGTCGGCGACCTGACGCTGAAGCTCGTCATGTCGAACTGGGACGCCGCGCTGACGATCACGGCCCCGCCGGCGGCCGAGATCCAGTAGCCGCCGGGCCGCCGGCCCTGGGGCCGCCCGGCCCCTGGTGACCGGCGGCCAAGCGGCCCGACCTACAATGGCCGGGTGAGTCCCACCCAGCCCCGCGGCGGGCGGCGCCGAGGCGCCGGCGCCGCCTCGATCGGCGCCTTCGACGAGGTCTCGGAGACGGTCGGGACGTCGTTCGAGGCCGCTCCGGGGCCCGTGGCGCTCCCCGAGGAGCCGGCCTGGCTGGCCGAGGCCGCGGCGGCCGCGAGCGGCGACCAGGATCCCGCAACACCGCCGGATCCCGAGGCGGCGCGCCGCCAGCAGGAGGCCCGCGCCTCGGGCGAGCGCGAGATCGTCGCCCGCCTGAACCCGGAGCAGGCAAGGGCGGTGACGACGACCGACGGCCCGGTCCTGATCCTCGCCGGTGCCGGGTCCGGAAAGACCCGAGTGCTCGCCCACCGCGTGGCGTACCTGATCGGCGTCAAGGGCATCCCGCCCTTCCGGATCCTGGCGGTCACCTTCACGAACCGCGCCGCCGCCGAGCTCCGGGAGCGGATCGCCCGCCTTGCCGGCGAGGCCGCGAAGGAGGTGGAGGCGGGGACCTTCCACGCGCTCTGTGCCCGCGTCCTCCGCCGCGACGGCGAGGCGATCGGGCTGGACCGGCGGTTCCTCATCTACGACACGGACGACCAGAACGCCCTCATGAAGCAGATCCTCCGCGAGGAGGGCCTCGAGGCGAAAGGCGACACCCGGCCGCAGGCCATTCTCGGCGCGATCAGCCGGGCCAAGAACGACATGCTCGACCCGACCGAGATCCCCCCGATGCGGGTCGCCACGGGCAACCTTGTCGAGATCGCCCGGCTCGCGAAGCGCTACCGCGACGCCCTCCGGCGCTCGAACGCCCTCGACTTCGACGACCTGCTGCTCGAGGCGGTCCGCCTCTTCGACGAGTCGCCGAAGACGCTCGAGAAGTACCAGGCGCGCTGGCGCTACCTCCACGTCGACGAGTACCAGGACACGAACCGACCGCAGTATCTCTGGATCAAGGCCCTCGCGGCGCAGCACCGGAACCTCGCGGTCGTCGGCGACGACGACCAGTCGATCTATGGCTGGCGCGGCGCGGACATCCGCAACATCCTCGACTTCGAGCGCGACTGGCCCGATGCGACGGTCGTGAAGCTGGAGCAGAACTACCGCTCCACCCAGCGCATCCTCGAGGCCGCCCACGCGGTCGTGTCGCGGAACGAGGCGCGGACGGACAAGAAGCTCTGGACCCGCAACGACCAGGGCCAGAAGATCGAGCGCTTCGAGGCCTACAACGAGGAGGAGGAGGCCGAGTGGATTGCCCGCCGCGTCGAGGAGCTGACCGGCGCTCGAGGGTCCGTGCTCACGCGGCACGCCGATGACGGCAGCGGCACCTGGCACCTCCGCGACATCGCCGTCCTGTACCGCACGAACGCCCAGTCCCGCGCGATCGAGGAATCGTGCCTCCGCTACGGGATCCGCTACCAGGTGGTCGGCGGGACGCGGTTCTACGCCCGGAAGGAGGTCAAGGACGCGCTGGCGTACCTCCGGATCCTCCGCTCCGACGCGGATTCGGTGAGCTTCGAGCGGGTGATCAACGTCCCGGCCCGCTCGATCGGCGACAGGACGATCGAGGTCATCCGGGCGGTGGCGCGCCGCGACGACGTCCCGTACTGGCTCGCCCTGGAGCGCGTCGCCGATGAAGGCGTGCCCGAGCTCGCCGGCCGGGCGCGGACAGCGATCGCGGATTTCGTGGGACTCGTCCGGCGGCTGCGGACGCGGATCGGCGTCCTGCCGCTGCCCGAGCTCGTGGACGAGGTCCTGGAGCGGTCCGGCTACCGGGCGATGCTCGCCGACGGGACCGAGGAAGGGGAGGAGCGCTGGGCCAACCTCCTCGAGCTCCGCGAGGTCACCACCCGCTACGACGACCTCTCGCCCGAGGACGCCCTGGACCGCCTGCTCGAGGAGACGGCGCTCGTCGCCGACCAGGATTCGTACGAGGCCGATGCCGACAAGCTCTCCCTGATCACGCTCCACGCCGCCAAGGGCCTCGAGTTCCCGGTCGTGTTCATCGCCGGCCTCGAGGAGGGCCTCTTCCCGACGGGCCGCGCCATCGAGGCGGAATCCGGCTTCAACCCGAACCCGGCGGGCATGGAGGAGGAGCGTCGCCTGGCGTACGTCGGGATGACCAGGGCAAAGCAGCGCCTCTACCTGTCGCATGCCTGGCAGCGCGCGACGCGACGCGGTGCCGGCGGCAGCTGGATGGCGGAGCCGTCGCGCTTCCTGCTGGAGATCCCCGGGGAGCTCATGAGCGGGCCGCGGCTGGGCCGTGCGGCCGGCGAGACGGACGAGGACGCCTCGATCGATCCGGGCCTCGTCTTCGGGCGCGGCGCGACGCGCTTCGGGACGCGGATCCGGCCGGCAGGCGGGGGCGGTGCCTTCCGGGAGGGGAGTGGTCGCCCCGGTGGGCCACGGCCCGGCGAGGCGTTCCGGCCGTCGCGTGACCTCGCGGCGAAGCGGGATGCGTTCGCCGGCGGTGCCCGCTCGGGCACGTTCGGGCGCCGGATCGAGGCCTGGGGTGGCGGTTCGGCGGTCGACGACGAGGATCGCCCGGCGAGGACAGCGCCCACAGCCGCGCCTCGTCCGGCTCGGCCGATCGTCCCGGGTGAGCGGCGCTACCGCGACGGCGACCGCGTCCGTCATGCCCGGTGGGGCGACGGGATCGTCATCACCTCGAAGCTCACCCGAAACGACGAAGAAGTGACCGTGGCCTTCAAGGACGCCCAGGTCGGGCGCAAGACCGTGCTCGCCTCGCTCGCCGGCCTGGACCTGCTCAGCTGACCGTCGCTCGATGATGCAATGATGTACAAGAATGTGATGCTATGATGCACTCATGAGAACGACGGTCTCCCTGGATCCCGACACCGACGCAATCATCCGGCGGCTGATGCGGGAGCGCCGTCTGACGTTCAAGCAGGCGCTGAACGCGGCGATCCGAGCCGGGATGAAGGCCTCTTCGGCTGAGCCGGTCCAGTACACCGTTCCGAAGCACATGGGCGTGCCCAGGGTTCCGCTCGACAAGGCGCTCCAGCTCGCGGCTCAGCTCGAAGACGAGGAGATCGTCCGCAAGCTCGCGCTCGGCAAGTGACCCATGTGGCTCGTTGATGCCAACGTTCTGATCTACTCGGCAAACGAGGACGCACCGCAGCACCGGCAGAGTCGCGGTTGGATCGACGCGGCGCTCCGGGAGCCCGAGCCTGTCGGGTTCTCGTGGGTTGCGCTGCTTGCCTTTCTCCGAGTTGTCACGAACCCGGCGATCCTGCCCAATCCGCTCACGGTCGGCGAGGCATCGGTCCAGTTGAAGAAGTGGCTGACGGCTCCGTCGGCGTTGATCGTGGAACCGACGTCCCGCCACGCCGACGTTCTGGCCGGCCTCCTCGCTGAGATCGGGACCGCGGGCAATCTCGTCAGTGATGCCCACCTGGCAGCCCTGGCAGTCGAGCATGCTGCGACGATCGTCACCTTCGATCGCGACTTCGGCCGATTTGCCGGGGTCCGCTCGCGGATGCCGGGCGCCTGATGCCGCCTCGCCTGGGTCCAGACGAGCTCGCCGCGATCGTCAGCCTGCGCGAGTTCGAGGCTCCCGCGCGGGGCAGGATGTCGGGCCCGGCGTTCGAGTACGTGGCAGGCGGATCATGGGACGAGGTCTCGCTCGCCGAGGCCGACGCCGCCTGGCTCGACTACCGGTTCGTGCCCCGGGTCCTGACCGACATCCGCCGCATCGACGTCGGCGGCACGTTCCTTGGCAGGTCCAGCAGCCTGCCCGTCGCGATCGCCCCGATGGCGGCCCAGGGAATGGCCCATCCCGACGCCGAGGGCGCCATGGCCCGCGCCGCCGTCGCGGCCGGCATCCCGATGATCCTCTCGACCTCCGCGTCGATGACGGCGGCGGCTGTCATGGCCGCGGAACCGGGAGCGGACTGCCTCTTCCAGCTCTACCTCCTGCACGACCTGGGCTACACGCGGTCGCTCGTCGAGGCGGCCGCGGCCGCGGGTTGCCGCGCCATCGTCCTGACCGTGGACCTGCCCGTCCTCGGCTACCGCGAGCGCGACCGGCGGAGCGGCTTCGTCCTGCCGCGCATGCCGAACGTGGTCGCCGCGCCCTCGGCTGGCGTGGGCCGAGGTCGCTATGCCGGGCTCGACGACCAGCGTGCGATCGGGTTGACCTGGGGCGACCTCGAGGCCGTCCGAACCTGGAGCAGCCTGCCACTCGTGCTCAAGGGCATCGTGTCACCCGATGACGCTCGGCTTGCAGTCGAGCACGGCGTCGATGGGATCGTCGTCTCGAACCACGGGGCACGGCAGCTGGACCGGACGATCGCGCCGATCCGGGCGCTGGAAGCGGTCATCGATGCCGTTGCCGGCCGGGTCGAGGTCTGGGTCGACGGCGGCGTCCGCCGGGGGCTGGACGTGGCAATCGCCATCGCGCTTGGCGCGACGGGGGTCCTCGTCGGCCGCCCCTTCTACTGGGCGCTCGCCGCCGGCGGCCAGGCGGGCGTGGAGCGCGCCATCGCGATCCTCCGCGAAGAGCTGGAGCTGGCCCTGCCGCTCCTCGGCTGCGCCTCGATTGCCGACCTCCGCCGGGACCTGATCGCGTAGCGCCCGGTCCGGGATGCCGGACGGACCGGCGGGTCACGCGCGCCACCTGGGGGGCGCTGCCACGTTCCGGCACCGCCGGGGCATACCCTTCGTATCCTTGCGGGGATGACGGAGCCGATCGACCAGCCGCCCGTGGCCGCGGAGCTCGTTGCCGCGGTCGCGAGCCTGGAACCTGACATTGCCGCGGCCCGGCACGCCGAGCTCTCCGAGACCCTCCACCGGGCGAACCGGCTCTACTACGAATCGGATGCACCGGAGCTCGAGGATGCCGAGTACGACGCGCTGATGCGCGAGCTCGTCGCGCTCGAGGCGGCCTTCCCGGCCCTCATCACGCCCGATTCGCCGAGCCAGCGCGTCGGCTCGACGCCCGGCGGCACGTTCTCTGAGGTCAGCCACTCGCGGCCGATGCTCTCCCTCGGCAACGCGTTCTCGCACGACGAGCTGCGGGCGTTCGATGGGCGCGTCCGGCGCGGGCTCGGCCTGCCGGCGGCCCCGGAACCGGCGCCCGGCCTCGCCTACGTCGCCGAGCTGAAGATCGACGGCCTCGCCATTTCGCTCCAGTACGAGCGCGGCCGGTTCGTCCGGGGCGCGACGCGCGGCGATGGGACGACCGGCGAGGACGTGACCGCGAACCTCCGCACGATCGCCGCGATCCCCGCCCGCCTCCGCGAGCCGGTCACGGCCGACATCCGCGGCGAGGTCTTCATGCCGAAGGCCGAGTTCGCCCGGATCAACGCCGAGCGCGAGGCCGCCGGCCTGCCGCTCTACGCGAATCCGCGCAACAGCGGCGCGGGATCGCTCCGGCAGATCGACCCGGCGGTGACGGCGAGCCGGAAGCTCTCGGCATGGTTCTACCAGCTCCTCGAGGAGCAGCCGGAAGCCCCGCCGTCCCTCGGCCTCGATGTCGGGGAAGCGGGGACGACGGATGGCGCCGATTCGGCGGCCCCGGGGGTCTCGACGCAGGCCGGCGCCCTGGAGCGCCTCGAGGCCCTGGGCCTGCCGGTGAACCCCGAACGCGAGACGGACCTCGACATCGAGGGCGTCATCGCCTTCACGGAGCGCTGGCGCGAGGCGCGCCATCACCTTGCCTACGAGACCGACGGCGTCGTCGTGAAGGTGGATCGCTTCGACCAGCAGGAGCGCCTCGGCATGGTCTCGCGGGCGCCTCGCTGGGCGATCGCCTTCAAGTTCCCGCCGGAGCAGGTCCACACGGTCGTCGAGGACATCGTCCCGTATGTCGGTCGGACGGGAACGCTCACGCCCGTCGCCCACCTGCGACCCGTCAAGGTGGCCGGCTCGACCGTCGCCCGGGCCACCCTCCACAACCTCGACGAGGTGCGGCGCAAGGACATCCGGATCGGGGACACGGTCATCCTCCAGAAGGCGGGCGACGTGATCCCCGAGGTCGTCCGGCCGGTCGTCGAGGCGCGGACCGGCACGGAACGCGAGTACGACATGCCGGCGACGTGCCCCGTGTGCGGGTCGGGCATCGTCCGCGACGAGGGCGCCGTCCGCCACTACTGCCCGAACCTCGCCTGCCCGGCGCGGGTGTCCCAGGAGTTCGGGCAGTTCGCTGGCCGTGGCGGGATGGACATGGAGGGCCTCGGCTGGCAGGTCCTGACGCAGCTCCTCGAGCGGGGCCTGGTCAAGCGACGGGGCGACTTCTACCGGCTCACGGTCGAGGACCTGGAGGGTCTGGACCGGTTCGCCCGGAAGAGCGCCGAGAACCTCCACACAGCGATCCGGAAGGCGCGACGCCGGTCGCTGGAGCGGCTCATCGCCGCGCTCGGGATCCCGCAGGTCGGCGGAACCACGGCGATCGAGCTGGCGCGCTGGCTCGCGGCCGAGGTGCCCGGGAATGGTGGGTCGGCGGGCGAGCTCGTCGGTTCGGATTGGCTTCGTCGCGCAGCAGCCCACCTGGCGCGGGTCGCCACGGACGAATCGGCGCGTTTCGAGGAGGTCGAGGGCGTGGGGCCCACGGTGTCCGCGGCGCTCGCCGCGTGGTTCGGGCCGGAAGGCCCGGGCGCCGGCGTGCTCGAGGACCTGGCCGACGCCGGCGTCGAGGTCGAGCTGCCCGCCCCGCGCGCCGCTGCCGCGGCCGAGGGGCCGCTTGCCGGGAAGACGATCGTCGTCACGGGGACGATCGAAGGCTTCAGCCGCGAGGAGGCCGAGGCGGCGGTCCGTGCTGCCGGCGGCAAGTCAGCCGGGTCGGTGTCGAAGAAGACGGACTACGTGGTCGCCGGCCCCGGCGCCGGGTCGAAGCTCGCGAAGGCGGAGGAGCTCGGGATCCCCGTCCTCGATGCCGCCGGCTTTCGGGATCTGCTGGCAGGATGAGGAGACGCGCAATGAGGAGACGATCGTGAGCGTCAAGTTCGGGGCCCTGGTGCTCCAGACAATGCCCTACGACGACCTCCGGGACGCGGTCCGCTTCGTGGAATCCGTGGGCCTCGACAATGCCTGGGTCGCGGACCAGATCGGGGTTCCAAGCCGACCCGAGATGCCCTTCCTCGAGGCGTGGACCGCCCTCGCCGGTCTCGCCCGGGACACGGATCGGATCCGCCTCGGTCCCCTGGTATCGAACGTGGCGATGCGCAATCCGGGCATGCTCGCGAAGCACGTCCTCACCGTGGACCAACTGTCCCACGGCCGGATCGACCTCGCCATCGGCGCGGGCTATTTCGCGGTCGAGCACGCGTGGGTCGGGGTGCCCTTCCCGGACGGGCCGGGTCGCTCGCGGCGCCTGAAGGAGGCCGCCGCGATCCTCGACCGGGGACTCCGTGGCGAGCCCGTGACCTTCGACGGCGAGTTCTTCCAGCTCGCGGATGCCCCGATGACGCCTGCTCCGACGCAGCGTCCGCGCGTCCCGCTGTACGTCGCCGGACAGGCCCGGGCATCCCTGGAAGTCGCGGTCCAGCACGCCGACGTTGTCGTGACGACCAGCTTCGATGACTCGCCGACGATCGACCAGGCCAGCTCACGATTGCGGGATCGGATGCGCCTCATCGACGACCTGTGCGTCGCTGTGGGGCGCGATCCGGCGAGCCTCGGGCGCCTGTACAGCGCCGGCTATGCGGAGGAGGGGATCTTCACCTCGACCGATTCGATCGCGGACTGGGTCGGTCGCTTCGTCGAGGCCGGCGCACCGAACTCACGTTCTATCTCCACGACCCCACGATGGGGGCGTTCGACAAGCTCGCCGCGTCCGGCCAGTTCGCGTCCCGTGAGGCTCTGGCGCGACTCGCGCAGGACGTCGTGCCCCACTACCGACCCGGCGGCCCGGTATGACGAGCCTGATCCGGGAGACCGACGTGTACCGGATCGCCACCTTGCACGAGCAGGCAACGAAGCGGACCACCCCGCGCAAGAGGTCAGGCGGCGCAGGAGCCGGCGCGGGAGCCGGGGTGAACGTCGTCGGCGCGAACTGAGCACGGCCCGTGCTGCCTGATGTACGGGTGGTGCCGGACGGCGGCAGCAAGCACGGCCCGTGCTACCTGATGGATGGTGCCGGGCGGCGGTGGCGAGCCGGCGCCGTGCGCGGCGAGTTCGGGGCTACGCGAGACGGCGAACCGCGGCGCCCCGGTGGTAGCGGTCCATCAGCTCGGCGACCGCGTCGCGGGCGGCCCGCCACTCAGGCTGGTCGCCGAGGATCACCGCGTCCGGCCCGAAGCGGGCGAGCTGGGTCATGGCCGTGACGATGAGATCGTGCTCGAACTGGCGGCGCCGGCCGCCGTCGAGGGAGCCGGTCACGAGGTAGCGCCGCACGAGGTCGAACGGGGCGCTCCACCGGCCGATCCGGATCCGGGAGCCCTCGCGCAGCGATTCGAGGTGGTCGTCGTCACCGACGGGGTGGCGGTCGTGCTCCCCAACGTGGCGCGGCAGGTCAAGCCGGAGGCCGGGGAGGGAGGCGCTCGGGAATCGGCCGTCGTCGTCTGCGGAGCGGTAGCAGACCGGGCAGGCCGGCAGCTCGACGTGGGCCGGCGGCGGGGCTCCGAAGGGCCGGCCGCATCGACCGCAGAAGGTGCTCGCCGCGGACCGCGCGGGCGTGCCACAGGACAGGCAGGCGGTCAGGATGGTCACCGGGGCGCCTCGGAATCGGGGTGGGGTGTGATGGCGTGAGCATCGCCCGCGGCGCGGTCGCGCACCATCACCCGGCCGGAGCGCCCGCGGCAGGACTTTCGTCCGGCGGCACGCAGAGGGCTCAGGGCGGCTCCCCTGATCAGCCGATGGCGTGGTTGAACTGGCCCCAGATCCAGTCCGGGTTCCACTCGAGCGGCTCGCCGCGGACGAGCCGCGGCGCGGACCAGATCGGGGCCAGGCCGGCCGCCTCCAGGGTAGCGAGGCCGGCGAGGTTCCGGTCGAGGATGCCGACCCGGACGCGCCCGCCGGGACCGCTGGAACGTCGCCGCGCGTCGAGGATCCGCATCGCGTCCGCCGGGTCCGCGGCGATCGTCGCGCCGCCGCCCCACGGCGCCCGGATGACGAACCCGGCAACGGCGCCGTCCCGGGCGAGGACCCTCGTCGTGTCAGGCGCCGCGAACCGGCCGATGGCGTGGCCGCGATCCTCGCCGGTGGCCCTTCGGTCCAGGGCGAGGATCGGCGCGAGGTCGCCCGCCTCGAAGGGGCGGACACCGGAGCCGTCCGGCGCCGCCACCGCGGACGGCGCACCTGCCCCGAGCCCCGGCGCCTCGAGGATCCGGTACGACGCCTGGAGCTCGAAGCCCATCCGCTCGTAGAGCGGCCGTCCCTCGTCCGTGGCGACCAGGAGCAGCGTCCGGCATCCGGCGGCCTCGAGAGCCTCGATGACCGCCCCCGTCAGGAGCCGCCCGAGACCCGCGCCCCGATGGGCCGGATCCACCCAGATCGTCCCGACCCAGCCGACCGGGCCGTTCGCCGTCCCCACGCCCGTGCCCACGATCTTGCCGCCGGCGACCGCGACGACCGGCCGGCACTCGGCCTGGCTCGTCGCGAAGTCGAACCACGTCCGCCGGTCGCCCCAGTCGGCGCGGAGGAGCGCCGCCGTGGCGGGCTCCACGTCCGCGGGGAGCATCGGCCGGATCGTCGGGACCGTGCGGGAGGGGCTCACCCCTCGATCGTACCGGGATCCGGGCGGGCCTCGGCTATCATCCGGTGGTGGCCGCCCTCTCCCGATCCGACGTCGAGCACGTGGCGCACCTGGCGCGCCTCGGGATGACCCCGGCCGAGCTCGACCGCCTCGAGGGCCAGCTCAACCAGATCCTCGATCGGTACGCGAAGCTCGCCGAGCTGGACACCGATGCGATCCCGCCGACGGCCCAGACGATCGAGCTCGAGAACATCCTCCGCGACGACGTCGCGACGCCGTCCCTGCCGCAGGACCGCGTCCTCGCCAACGCGCCGGCCCACGAAGGCGACTACATCGTCGTGCCGCCGATCCTCGGCGGCGACGCCTCCTGAGCGGGTCGCGGATGGCCGCCGCCGACGTCACGCGCCTGCTCGCCCACGAGATGGCCGCCGCATTGCGCGCCGGCGAGACGACGGCCCGTGAGCTCGCGACGGCGCACCTCGACCTCGCGGAGCGCCAGAACCACGCCCTGAACGCATGGCTGGTGATCGATCGCGAGGCCGCCCTGCTCCAGGCCGACGCCGCGGATGCCACGCTCACGTCCGCACGCCGCGCGGGAACCGTCGCGCTCCACGCCCTCCACCCGCTCCACGGCATCCCCGTCGGCCTGAAGGACCTCATCTCCGTCGAGGGCGGCCAGTGCACGGCCGGATCCCGGATCCTGGAGGGCTACCGCGCCCCCTACGATGCCCACATCGTGGAGCGGCTCCGCGAGGCGGGCGCGGTGTTCCTCGGCAAGACGAACATGGACGAGTTCGCGATGGGCTCGTCGAACGAGTTCTCGGCGTACGGACCGGTGAGCAACCCGTGGGACCTGGATACGGTGCCGGGCGGCTCGAGCGGCGGTTCCGCGGCCGCGGTCGCGGCCCACCACGTCCCGCTCAGCCTCGGCACGGACACGGGCGGGTCCATCCGCCAGCCGGCGGCCCTCTGCGGGATCGTGGGGATGAAGCCGACGTACGGCCGGGTCAGCCGCTACGGAATCGTCGCCTTCGCCAGCTCGCTGGACCAGATCGGGCCGTTCGCCCGCGACGTCCGGGACGCGGCCGCGCTGCTCCATGCGATCGCCGGCCGGGACGCGCGCGACTCGACGTCCGCGCCGATCCCCGTCGAGGCCGAGCTCCTGGATCTCCCGGCAGACGACGACGAGGCGGCCGCCTGGCTCCGCGGCCGGCGGTTCGGGCTGCCGCGGGAGTACTTCGTCGCGGGCATGGACCCGGACGTCGAGCGGCGGATCCGGGAGAGCGTCGCCTTCCTCGAGAACGCCGGGGCGACGGTGGACGAGGTGAGCCTGCCGCACACGGACTACGGGCTCGCCACCTACTACATCACCGCCCCCGCCGAGGCCTCCGCGAATCTGGCCCGCTACGACGGGATCCGCTACGGCCACTCGGTGCGCCTCGACGGCGCAGACTTCATCGCCGACTACCTCGCCACCCGCGGCGAGGGCTTCGGGGCGGAGGTCAAGCGCCGCATCATGCTCGGGACGTACGCGCTCTCGGCGGGCTACTACGACGCCTTCTACGTGAAGGCCCAGAAGGTCAGGACGCTCATCAAGCGGGACTTCGACGAGGCGTTCGCGGCGGGCTTCGATGCGCTCGTGGCCCCCACGTCGCCATCCGTCGCCTTCCCCTTCGGATCGAAGACGGCGGATCCGGTCTCGATGTACCTCTCCGACGCCTGCACCCTGCCGGTGAACATGGCCGGACTCCCCGGAATCTCGATTCCGTGCGGGCTGTCGGAGGGACTCCCGGTGGGGCTCCAGCTCATCGGGCCGGCGTGGAGCGAGCTGATGCTGTTCCGCGCCGCCCGGGCGTTCGAGGCGCTGACCGCTGGTGCGGCCTGGCGCGGGCTGGAGCCGGCCGGCATCGCCGACGCGGACGCCGCGTCCGGGCCGACGCCCGGCGAACGCGCGGCCCGCCTCGCGGCCGGAGCCGCCCTCGCCCCCGGAGCCGCCCGATGACCGCGGCCGCACGCCCGCCGCTCGCGGAACGCGCCCTCGCGGAACGCGTGCTGGCCGTCCCGCCGTCGGGCATCCGGAAGTTCTTCGACATCCTCGCGACGATGACCGACGTCATCAGCCTCGGGGTGGGGGAGCCCGACTTCGACACCCCTCGCCACATCGTGGAGGCGGGCGTCGAGTCGCTCCGCGAGGGGCGCACCCACTACACCTCGAACTACGGGACGGTGGAGCTGCGCCGTGCGCTGGCCCGCCACCTGGAGGCCCGCTACGGCGTCGCCTACGACCCGGCGAAGGAGCTGCTCATCACCGTGGGCGCGTCGGAGGCGGTGGACCTCGCCCTCCGCGCGACCTGCGACCCGGGCGATGAGGTCATCCTCCACGAGCCGTCGTACGTGGCCTACGAGCCGGCGATCGTGTTCGCGGGCGGCACCGCCGTCCACGTCGCGACCCGCTTCGACGACGACTTCGCGCTTGACCCGGCCGCCGTGGAGGCGGCGATCACGCCCCGGACAAAGGCGCTCTTCCTGGGCTACCCCTGCAACCCGACCGGCGCGGTGCTCACGCCGGAGATCCAGGATGCGCTCGCCGAGATCGCCGTCCGCCACGACCTGCTCGTCTACAGCGACGAGATCTACGACCGGCTCGCGTACGGCAGCTACACGCATCGCGCGTTCTCGTCCCTGCCGGGAATGCGCGACCGGACGATCCTCATGGGCGGCTTCTCGAAGGCGTACGCGATGACCGGCTGGCGTGTCGGCTGGCTCGCGGCCCCGGCCGGGATCCTCGAGGGCATCGTCAAGGTTCACCAGTACGGGATCATGTCCGCGCCCACCGTCGCCCAGGACGCGGCACTCGTGGCGCTCGTCGAAGGCGAGCCGGACGTGGAGCGGATGCTCGCCGAGTACGACCGTCGTCGCCGCCTCGTCGTCGACGGCTTCAATGCCATCGGGCTCGAGACGTTCGAGCCACGGGGCGCCTTCTATGCCTTCCCGCGCATCACGTCCACCGGGCTCGATTCCGAGACCTTTGCCCGGCGCCTGCTCGAGGAGGAGCACGTGGCCGTCGTGCCGGGCGGCGCGTTCGGCCCGTCGGGCGAGGGCCATGTCCGGGCCTGCTACGCGACCAGCTACGAGAAGCTCGAGGAGGCGCTCGTACGGATCGGGCGGTTCGTCGATCGGCAGCGCGTCGCGCAGCCCTGACCGGATGCATCCATCCGTTCGGACGGCTCCTGTGACGCCGCTCGCCAACCGCGGGGCGACGCTTCCGGATGACCGGCCGGGGATCTCCGCGCCACCGTCGAGCTTCCTCATCACGGACATCGAAGGCAGCACGCGCCTCTGGGAGGAACAGTCGGCAGCGATGGGCCCGGCGCTCGCCCTGCATGACCGCGTCCTCCGTTCCGCCGTGGAGGGCCATCACGGGATCGTCGTCAAGACCATGGGCGATGGCCTGCTCGCCATCTTCGACGATCCAATCGCGGCGATTGGGGCTGCACTCGCGGCGCAGCGGGGCCTGCGCGACATGGAGTGGGGGCCCACCGGCCCACTGCGGGTCCGGATGGCGATCCACGTGGGTCCGGCCGAGGCGCGCGACGGCGACTACTTCGGACCGGCGCTGAACCGGGCCGCCCGGATCCTCGCGATCGGCCACGGCGGGCAGGTCCTGCTGTCTGCGACGGCCGCCGTGCTGGCCCGCGACCAGCTCCCGGCATCCGTGGATCTGCGCGATCTGGGCTCCCACCGGCTCCGCGACCTGGACCGGCCGGAGCAGGTCTTCCAGCTGGATGTCCCGGACCTGCCGCGCGAGTACGCGCCTCTTCGATCGCTGAGCACACGACGCTCCAACCTCCCGCTGCAACTCACCAGCTTCGTGGGTCGCGAGCGCGAGGTGGCCGAGCTCCAGGCACTCCTTGCGCGTCATCGGCTGGTGACGCTCATCGGGGTCGGTGGAACCGGCAAGACCCGGCTCATGATCGAGGTGGCCGGCCACGTCGCGGACAGCTTCCCGGACGGTGCATGGCTGGCGGAGCTCGCGCCGCTCACCGATGCTCTCCAGGTCCCGTCCGAGGTGGCCCGTGCCCTGGGTGCGCCGGAAGTCGCCGGCATCCCGACCATGGCGGTTCTGGCCACGTTCCTGGCGGACAAGGAACTGCTACTCCTCCTGGACAATGCGGAGCACCTCGTCGATGGGGTCGCCACGGTGGCCGAACGACTCCTCGCCGCGGCGCCTCGCCTGCGGATTCTCGCAACGAGCCGCGAGGCGCTCACCGTCCCCGGGGAGGCGGTCCTCCAACTGCAGTCGCTCTCCTGCCCGGCCAGCCCGTCGAACCCGCTGGGGGGCCTTGACGACGAGGCTCCGGACCTGGATGCGGCAGCGGGCACGGAGGCGGTCAGGCTCTTCGTCGAGCGGGCGCGCGCCGTCGACCCCATGTTCACTCTGGAGAAGGGCAACGTCGGCCCGATTTCGGAGATCTGCCGACGCCTCGATGGCATCCCGCTCGCGATCGAGCTCGCGGCCGCCCGGGCGTCGGCGATGTCGCCGGACGACATCGCGAAGCGTCTCGGCGACCGCTTCCGGCTGCTGGCGGGCGGACGGCGAACGGCCGTGCCTCGGCAGCAGACCTTGCATGCCCTCATCGACTGGAGCTGGGACCTCCTGACCGATGCCGACCGCCAGCTCATGCGACGCCTGTCGGTCTTTGCGGGCGGCTGGACGGCGACGACCGCCGCCGCCGTTGTGGGCGGTGCTGGCCCGGCGCCGGACGAGATCGAGGTCGTCGACGGCCTCACGCGGCTCGTCGACCGGTCTCTCGTCCTGGTGGATCGTGGTGTCATCACCCGGTACCGGATGTTGGAGACGATCCGGCAGTACTCCCGCGAGCAGCTCATCGCCGCCGGCGAGGTCGCCGACGTTGCCGATCGGCACTTTGCCGTCTTTTCGGCCCTCGCCATCGCCAGTGAGCGACCGCTCCGCGGGCCGCGGGTGGTTGACTGGCTCGATCGGCTCGATGGGGAGCAGGAGAACCTCGTGGCAGCGCTCGAGTGGGGCCTTGAAGCCGCGCCATGGGACGCCGTTCGCATGGCGGCGGCCCTGCTCGCGTACTGGAGCTCCCGGGTCATGTCCCAGGACAACGACGCACGCATCGTTGCTGCGATCGAGATCGCTCGCCGGAGCGTGATGGACCCGACGAGCATGCCCGCCGACGACCAGGCGCTCGTCGCGCGGCTGCTTGGCGAGGCGGCCCGCCTGTGGGGCAGCTCCGGACGCGAGCACATCGCCCGGATCTGGGCCCGGGATGCGCTGACGCTCGCCGAAGGGAGTGGCGACCCCGCGGCCCTGCTCTACGCCCACGGCGGCACAGCCGTGTCCATGATCTTCGCCGGCCAGGCAGGCGAACGGGGCGTCGATGCCCGGACGCACTTCGAGGCGGTCGCGCGGCTGGCCGAGGCGGCGGAGGAGTGGTGGCTGGTCGCCCTGGCCCAGTCGTTCGCCGGCGCCAGCATCAGCGGCTTCGACCCCGACGCGGGGCTTGCCCTCATCGAGAGCGGGATCGCGGCGGCGGGCCGCTCCGGGAGCCCGTTCGCGGAGGGCTCGGCGGCCATGGCCCAGGGCCGGGCCTTGGGCCGACTGGGCGACACCGACGCTGCCGTGGCCGCGCTCGGCGTCGCGATCGAGCGGTTCATGGAGCTGGGTGATCAACGCATGACCCTGGCGTCAAGGAGCGACCTCGGTCATGCGTTGCGCCGCGGCGGCCGGCTCCGCGAGGCGATGGCGGCGTACCGCGAGACGATCGGCGGGTGGGTGCACTTCGGACACCGTGGCGCGATCGCGAACCAGCTCGAGAACATCGCCTATGTTGCCATCGACCAGGCCCGGTACGACCGGGCGGCCCGCCTTCTTGGTGCGGCAGCTGCGATCCGGGAAGCGGCGAGCGCGGCCATGGCCTTCGACGAGGAGCCCGAGTTCAAGGCGCACGGGGCCCGGCTTCGCGAGGCGATGACACCGGCCGAGTTCCAGGCGGCAACGGCGGCCGGCCGAGTGCTGTCGGTCAAGGATGCCGTCGCCCTCGCCCTCGCCGACTGACCGGGATGCGACACTGACTGGCATGCAGAGCAGCATCGCTCCGGTACCAGGAACCGGCGCCCTTGAACGCTACGAGCCGGTCATCGGCATGGAGGTCCACGTCCAGCTCCGGACGGCCTCGAAGATGTTCTGCGGCTGCTCGACGGCCTACGACGGCGCCGCGCCGAACAGCCACACCTGCCCCGTCTGCCTCGGGCTCCCGGGCGCGCTGCCGGTGATCAATCGCCGCGCGGTGGAGCTCGTCCTGGCGGCGGGCGCGGCGTTCGGGGCGCAGACGCCGGAGCGCACCCGCTGGGATCGCAAGAACTACTTCTACCCGGACCTGCCGAAGGGCTACCAGATCAGCCAGTTCGACCTTCCCCTGGCGGCCGCCGGGTCGATCGCGATCGACACGAGCGGGGGGCCGGTGACGGTCGGGATCACCCGCGCCCACCTCGAGGAGGACACTGCCCGCCTCGTCCACGTCGCGGGTTCCGACGGAAGGCGCGTCAGCCTCGTCGACTTCAATCGCTCCGGCGTGCCCCTCATGGAGATCGTGACCGAGCCGGACCTCCGGACCGCGGAGCAGGCGCGGCGCTACGCCGAGGAGCTCCAGCTGCTCCTCCGGACGATCGGGGCGTCGGATGCCGAGATGGAGCGCGGCCAGATGCGGGTCGAGGCCAACGTCTCCCTCCGGCCGCGCGGGCGGGAGGCCTTCGGGACGAAGGTCGAGGTCAAGAACATGAACTCGTTCCGCTCCGTGGAGCGGGCGATCACGTTCGAGATCGAGCGCCAGGCCGCGGCCCTCGACGCGGGCGGCGAGATCGTGATGGAGACCCGAGGCTGGTCCGACGACCGCGCCGAGACGTACCGGATGCGGGCCAAGGAGACGTCCGACGACTATCGCTACTTCCCGGAGCCGGACCTGCCGCCCCTCCGCATCGACGAGGCGTGGCTGGCCCGGATCCGGGCCGCGCTGCCGGAGCTGCCGGCCACGCGTCGGGCGCGGTATCGCGACGACCTGGGACTGCGGGCCTACGACGCGGGCGTGCTGGCGGCCGACCCGGATGCGACCCGGCTCTTCGAGGCGACGCTGGCCGTGCGTGCCGGGCTCGACCCGACGACCGTGGCGAACTGGGTCACGGGAGAGTACCTCCGCGTCCGGAACGCGGCCGCCGCCGGCGAGGCGCTCGCGGCCGATCCAGCGGAGCTCGCCGCGCTCATTGCCCTCGTCGCGGACGGCTCGATCTCCCGCGCCAACGCGAAGGAGGTCTTCGAAGCCCACCTCGTCACCGGGGATGGAGTGGCCGCGATCGTCGCCGCGAAGGGGCTCCGCCAGATCTCCGACGCGGACGCGCTCGGCGAGATCGTGGACCGGATCGTCGCCGCGAACCCGGCCGCGGTCGAGGACATCCGGGCCGGCAGGGCCCAGGCGATCGGGTTCCTCGTCGGCCAGGTCATGAAGGAGACGCGCGGCCAGGCGAACGCGGCCGTCGTCCAGGCGGCGCTCCGTGCGCGCCTTGCGAACGACGGGGCAGGGGAGGGCGACGGCTGATGGGGATGCTCAACATCGCGCTCTGGATCGCCGGCGTCGTGCTCATCGCGATCGGGTACACCCGAGCTCGCGGCCCGTGGGCCCGCTACCAGGCGCTGAAGGAACAGGACGCCAACGTCGCGCGCTACGAGGCCTGGCGGGGAGGACTTCGCGACGATGGGCCGACCGGCGCATCCGTGGCCATGGACGTGCTCCGGGCCCAGGCGCGCAACGGAGCGCTGATCGCCGTCCTCGGCTTCGCCCTCGTCGTCGCGGGCTTCGCGCTGCCGTAGGCCGCCGCCGCCCGTCCTCGCCCTAGACTGGCGCGATGCGCGATCGAACCGACGGCCGTGGCTTTGCCACGCGTTCCATCCACGCCGGCGAGCGTCCGGATCCCGTGACCCACGCCCTCAACCCGCCCATCTACCTCTCCTCGACGTTCGCCTTCGACTCGGCGGCGGAGAAGGAGGATGCGGTCGATCGGTCGCTCGCCTGGGAGCCGGGGGCCTACTTCTACTCGCGGACGAGCAACCCCACGAACCGCGCCCTCGAGGAGAAGGTTGCGTCGATCGAAGGCGCCGAGGACGCGGTCGTGGCGTCGTCCGGGATGGCCGTGGTGTCGTCGACGCTCCTTGCCCACCTCGGAGCGGGCGACCACGTCGTGGTCGGCGACGAGCTGTTCGCGATCACCGAGGTCCTCCTGGCGGACGACTTCCCGCGGCGCGGGATCGGCGTCAGCGCCGTGGACATGACCGATCTCGCCGCCGTCGAGGCCGCGATCACCCCGGCGACGAAGCTCCTCTTCCTCGAGACGTCCACGAACCCCAGGCTTCGGGTGCCGGACCTCGCCGCGCTGGCGGAGCTGGGCCATCGCCGCGGACTCGTCGTCATCGCCGACAACACCTTCCTCGGCCCGGCCCTGCTGCGTCCGATCGAGCACGGGGCGGATCTCGTCCTGCATGCCGCGACGAAGTACCTCTCCGGGCACGGCGACGCGGTGTCCGGCGTCGCCGCCGGTTCGAAGGCGCTCCTCGATCCGATCCGGAAGCAGGTCGACACGCTCGGCCAGGCCGCGAGCCCGCTGTCGAGCTGGCTCGTCATGCGCGGGATCCGGACGCTCCAGCTGCGATCCCGGGCCGCGTCCGCGAACGCCCTCCAGCTCGCCCGCTATCTCGAGGGCCAGCCGGCCGTGGCATGGGTCCACTACCCGGGCCTCCCGTCCCACCCGGACCACGAGGTTGCCCAGCGCCTGATCGAGGGCCCCGGCGGCGCGATGCTGACCTTCCGGACGCGCGGCGGGCTCGACGGGATGGCGGCGTTCACGGACCACCTCCGCCTGTGCGACATCGGGGTCAGCCTCGGCGACGTCCACACCCTCGTCTACCCGCGCCCGAAGCAAGGGGGGATCATCCGCGTGTCGGTCGGGTGCGAGGACGTGGACGACCTGCTCGAGGACTTCGCGCTCGGCTTGTCGTACGTGAGCTGAGGGGCGCCGCGCGCCACGCGCCGCCG
>JACPOU010000052.1 GCA_016191345.1 Chloroflexota bacterium | reverse complement strand
GGACGCTGACGAATTTGAGGACTGGATCCTCGCGAATGCCCCCGGGTTCGTTCGGAGCCTCCGGCAGGCAGACGCGGATCTCGCCGCGGGGCGTGCGGTCCTGCTCGAGGACGTTCTTGCTGGGCTGAAGCGCGACCGGCGCGGCACTAAGCGTCGTGGGCCGAGGCGAGCCACACGTAAGACCTAGTGGCTGCGGTCGTCCTGTCGGCCGAAGCTGATCACGACGTGCGACGACTGCGGGAGTCGCGGTCAAGGGTCGAGCGGATGATCAACGCACTTGCCGTGGAGCCTCGGCCGGCCAACGTCGACGTCAAGCCGCTCGTCGGGAGGCATCCATGGTCCCGAGCGCGTGTGGGTAGCTACCGCATTCTCTTCCGGCCATTGACGCCAGAAGAGATGCGCAGGTTAGGTCTGACAGGTCGCGGCTACTACGTCGCGCGTGTGGTTCATCGCCGCGACCTCGAGCGGACCGTGGCGCGCCTCCGCTGACCGACCGCGCTCAGTCCGCCGCGGCCGCTACCGGCGTAGGCGGGACCCGCGGGCGGGCGGCGAGCGCGCCGACGTACACCCCCGCGCCGACGATGGCCGCGCCGATGAAGAAGCCCGGCCCGAACACCTCGCCCGCGAGCAGCGTCGCGAGCACGATCGTCACGATCGGGCCGAGCACCGCGCCGTACGCGGCTGCCGACGGCGTCCAGCGCAGGATCACCCACACCAGCAGCACGAACCCGATGACCGAGGTCAGCACGAGGTAGCCGAACGCGAGCCACGTCGGCGTCAGCTGCGGGATCGCCCACGGCTCGCCGGCGAGGCCCGAGGCGATGAGCAGGAGCGGCGCGCCCGCGGCCGCGCCGACCGCGTTCGTCGCGACCGGGTTCGTGCGCGGGAACCCCTTTACCAGCACGCCCGTGCCCGCGCCCGCGATGGCCGCGGCGATGATGGCCGCGACCCGGATGGGCGGCACGTCCGTCGTGAGTTGGTCGCTGAAGATGACGACGAGCCCGGCGAGCGCGATGAGCCCGC
>JACPOU010000051.1 GCA_016191345.1 Chloroflexota bacterium | reverse complement strand
TCGCGACCGGGGGGCGGCGGCGGGGCCGGGCGGCGGGGCGGCGGGACGGCGGGATTCGCGACCGGGGGGCGGCGGCGGGGCCGGGCGGCGTGGCAGCGGGGCCGGCGGCCGGGGGCCCGGGCTGGTTGAGGACGGGGCGGGCGGCGGGCGTCAGTCCAGCTGGACCTGCTCGTGCCAGCGCGGGACGTGGACGTCGAAACCGAGCGCCGTCACCTTCGGGGCCAGCGCGATCTGCGCCTCCGGGTCGCCGTGCACCAGGAACACTCGCCGCGGGTACCCCGCCGACCCGCGCTGCCGGCCCGTGCCGCCCTGCGCAAAGCCCCGCAACCAGTCGAGCAGCTCCGACTCGTCCGCGTGCGCGGAGAACCCGCTGATCGAGCGGATGCGGCACCGGACCTGGCGCGCCTGCCCGTCGATCTTCACCGTCGTCGCCCCGGCCTGGAGGTGGCTGCCGAGCGTGCCGACGCCCTGGTATCCCACGAACAGGATGGTCGCCGACGGATCGTCGATGAGCTCACGCAGGTGCGACACCACGCGCCCGCCCGTCAGCATCCCGTTCGAGGCCACGATCATGTACGGCCGCGGCGACCGGGCGATCGCCTTCGAATCGTCCAGCTTGTTCGTGATCCGCTGGTCCGGGTAGTCGAGCGGCGTCCCGCCGGCGGCGAGGATCGTCGCCGTCTCCTCGTCGTACGTCTCCGGATGGCGCCGGTAGATGTCCGAGGCCTTGCTTGCCATCGGTGAATCGAGGTAGAGGGGCAGGAGCGGGATCTCGCCGCGATCGATGAGCCGGTCCAGCTCCCACACGATCTCCTGCGTCCGCCCGATCGCGAATGACGGGATCAGCAGCACGCCGCCGGCCTTGTCGACCTCCCGGACCGCTTCGGCCAGCGCCCGGACGGCCTCGACCTCGGGATCGTGCTCCCGGCCGCCGTAGGTCGATTCCACGAAGACGTAATCGGCGTCGGTCATGGGGGTCGGGTCGCGGAGGATCGGCGTCCCCGGGCGGCCGAGGTCGCCCGAGAAGACAAGGATCCGCTCGCCCCTGCCGTCCGCATCCTCGACGCGGAGCCGGATGATCGCGGAGCCGAGGATGTGGCCGGCGTCGAAGAAGGTCGCGTGGACCCCGGGCGCGACCTCGAGCTCCTGCTCGTAGCGGATGGGCCGGAACAGCGGCATGACGGCCGCGGCCTGCTTCTCCGTGTAGAGCGGCGCATCGAGGTCGATGAGCAGCTCCGGCCGCTGGGCTCGAAGCTCCGCCTCTGGGTCGCGGATCGGGCGGTCCATCCATCGACCGTCCGGGCCGATGCTCGTCGCGACGTGCTCGCCGCTCCGGATCGAGCCGGCCGCGAACTGAAGGTCCTCGGGGTCGCCCAGGTCGTCGATGCCGGCGGCCTTGGGATCGCCGGGGCCGGCCGGCTGAATCGGTTCGCCGCCGTCCGGCACGTTCGGCACGTCAGCGGGCGGAACGTGCGGCACGCCGGTGCCGGGGCCCGCCTCACCACTGGCAGCGACGCTCGCGCCGCCAGCGTCGGTCGCCGGCGTAGCCGCCGGGCTCGCCCCACCGTCAGCGGCGACGCTCGCCCCACCGCCGGTCGCCGAGGGGGTCGCGGGATCCGCCGCCGCGGGGAGGTGCGCCGCGCGCGCGGTGCCGAGGGCAGCCACGTAGCCGGCCGCCTTCTCGCGGTCCTCGACGATCGCCCGGTCCGGGTGGCGCGCTTCCCAGCGCGATTCTCGCTTGGCGAACTCCTCGTGGAGCCGGCCACTGTCGAGCAGGACGAGATTCGCCAGCTCCGCCGTGGCCGCGGTCAGGTAGATGGGGCCCGCGTATCCCTCCCGCACGGCGACGGGCAGCAGGCCGCAGTGGTCGAGGTGGGCGTGGGTGATGAGGATCGCGTGGAGGGTCGATGGATCGAAACCGAGCGGAATCCGGTTCCGGATCGACTCGTTCGGGCTCCCCTGGAACATCCCGCAGTCGATGAGGACCGTTGCCCGGGAGGTCGTGAGGAGGAAGCGTGAACCCGTGACGGTGGTCGCGCCGCCGAGGAAGTGGATGTCCATCGGCAGAGTGTGGCACTGCCCCGCCGACGGCGCCGGTCAGCCGCCCGCTCACCCGTCGCAGCCGCATATCGGTTGTGGTGGCGCGCGATTCCCAAGGTGTCACGCCCGACCGCTTGGTCTCGGCCGGCGCATCCTGACGCGCGCATCGGCCCGGGACGGATCAGCCGAAGGGCAGCGCGATGAGCGCGTCGACCGCGACGGCCACGAAGAGAAGCGTCAGGTACGTGATCGAGAATCGATAGAGGCGGATTGCCTGGGCCGTGGACGCCTCGGGCGCGGAACCCTCCCGCCACAGCCGGGCCGCCCGGTACAGGAAGATCGCCCCGAGGACGACGGCAGCGGCGAAGTAGACCGCCCCCATCTGGGCGACGACCGCAAAGACGAGCGAGATGGCGACGAGGAGGATCGTGTAGAGGACGATCTGGCGGCTCGTCTCGGCGATGCCCTTGACGACCGGGAGCATCGGGACGCCCGCGGCGGCGTAATCGCCCCGGATGCGGAGGGCCAGCGCCCAGAAGTGGGGCGGCGTCCAGTAGAAGACGAGGAGGAAGAGCATGACCGCCGGCAGGGCGACGTTGCCCGTCACCGCGGCCCAGCCGATGACCGGCGGAAGCGCGCCGGCCGCCCCGCCGATGACGATGTTCTGGGTCGTGGTCCGCTTCAGGAGGATCGTGTAGACGATCACGTAGAAGGCGATGGCGAGGAGCGTCAGGAACGCCGCGAGCAGGTTCACGAACCAGGCCATGAGGGCCACCGACACGACCCCGAGGACGAGCCCGAAGCGCATCGCCTCGTCCGGCGTGACCTGCGCGGCGGGCAGCGGCCGGCGGCGCGTCCGGACCATCCGCTCGTCGAGGTCGCGGTCGAGGTACTGATTGATCGCGTTCGCGGAGCCCGCGGCCAGCGTCCCGCTGACGAGCGTCCAGAACGCCAGCCGGAACCAGTCCAGCGTCGCCATGCCCGGAACCTCGCGGATGGCGAGGACCATGGCCGGGATCGTCGTGACGAGCAGCAGCTCGATGATCCGGGGCTTGGTCAGGGCGATGTAGGCGCGGATCGTGGCCCGCCTGGCGCCCGACGGCGCCGGCGACGAGAGGTCCCGCGGCGATTCCGCGATCCCGACCGGCCGCCAGCCACTCCCACCGCCCATCGTCGCGGAGCCGCCCTCCAGCCGGGCCTCGTAGTAGCTGGCGACGGCGAGCGCCACCGTGCCGCCCCAGATGAGCGTCCCGAGCGCCAGGTGGAGCGACTGCGACCAGTCGGAGAGGCGGGTGAGCACCTGCAGGCCGCCGATGACCACCTGGACGAGGTAGAGCCCGAGGATCGCAACGGCCAGGCGCCGCAGTCCGGGCCGGGCCGGGCGGTGCCGGTTCACCGCCCAGGCCACGGCGACGAGCACGAGAAGGACGACCGCGGCGACGTAGCGATGGAGCGCGTTGGTCGCGTAGAACACCGAGACGTCGGCCGGAAGCGCCGGGTCGAACGGGAAGAGGCTCCCCGACATGAGCGGCCAGTCGAGGAAGACGAGGCCCGCGTTCCGGGCCGTGACGTTGGACCCGAACAGCAGCAGGGCGAAGGTCGCGGCCGCGGCGAACGCGGCGAGGAGCGTGAAGCGCTGGCTGCCCCCGGGTTCGGGCAGTCGCGCGGGGTAGCGCGACCGGACCAGGAGGAAGACGAGCACGCCGACGAGGGTCATCGCCGCCGCGAGGTGAGCCGTGACGCTCTCGCCGGAGTTGCCGAGGCGGACCGTCTCGCGGCCGAGCCAGGCCTGGAACCCGACGAGGAGGACGCTGAAGATCGAGGGCCAGAGAAGCGACGGCCGGTCGCGGTGGTCGATCACCGCGAATGCCGCCATGCCGAGGATCAGGATCCCGACGAGGGCCGCGACGTCGCGATGGAGCCACTCGATCCAGGCCTTGCCGTCGCCCGCCGGCGGCAGCAGCTGGCCGTAGCAGAACGGCCAGTCCGGGCAGCCGAGCCCGGCATCGGTCGCCCGCACGATCACGCCGATGGTCACGAGCACGAACGTCGTCACGACGGTGGCCGCGGCGAGGCGCTGGAAGCGGGTCACGGGGCTCCTGGAAGGGACGGGTTCGGGTCGCGGAATGACCCGGGCATTCTACCGCCGCTGCGGCGAGCGTCCGGAAGGGCCCCGCGGAGGACCATCCCGGCCATGCGGGCAGCCGCGCGTGCTCCGTCGGAACCCTCGCCGCCGCCGAGGAGACCGAACGGCGCGGCCGCGTCACACGGTCGTCGTGCCCGTGCTGCCGGGGGCGTACAGCGGCGCATCCGCGGCGCACTGCGGGCAGGAGGCCGCGCCCGCCTCGAACGTCGGCAGGTCCAGGGACCAGAGCGAGCGGAGCGGGTAGCGGCGCCCGGTCGCCGGCGACGTCAGCACCGAGAGGCCGCCGGAGCGATCCACGATGACCGCGCACTCGACGACCTCGCCACCCATTTCTTCCACCGCGGGCAGCATCGCGAGGAGGGAGCCGCCGGTCGTGAGGATGTCGTCCACCAGCAGGACCCGGGCGCCGGGCTCGATCCGGAAACCGCGCCGGAACTCGCGACGAATCTTCCCGTCCGCGGCCTTGACCTCCTCGGCGAAGATCGCCGGCGTGCCCAGCTGGCGGCCCGTCTCGAAGGCGAGGATCACCCCGCCCGTGGTCGGGCCGGCGACGAGGTCGACCGTCGCGGCACCCGCCGCATCACGATGGCGGGCCGTCCAGAAGCCGCACAGCTCGCTCGTCGCGGCCGGATCCGAGAGGACCGCGAACTTTTCGAGGTAGGCATCGGAATGACGGCCGCTCTTGAGGAGGAAGTGGCCCTCCCGCAGCGCCCCGGAGCTCCGGAAGAGGGCCTCCGTTCGCCGCGCGATCTCGGCGCAGGCGGCGAGGTCGGTGGCCGGCTTGATCGACGTCATCGAGGCCGAGTGTATCGGCCATCAGCCCATGGCTGCGGAGCCCGGCGCTCCCGTCCATCAGGGCCGGTACTCGACCCCCTTCGCGGACGGGGCGCCCGCTCGTCTCGGGAGGGCCGTCCCGATGAACGGCCGGTACGAGTCGTGGCCGGCAGCTCGCGCGGCATCGGCCAGCTCGTCCACGAGGCGGACCGGCAGCCCCGGATCCGCGAAGATCGCCGTCCCGACCTGGACCGCGACCGCGCCCACGGCAAGGAAATCGAGGACGTCCGCGAGCTCGGCGACACCGCCGATGGCGACGACCGGGATGTCGACGACCTGGCAGACCTCGTACACCACCCGGAGGGCCACCGGCTTGATGGCCGGCCCGGACAGCCCGCCGTAGATGTTCCCGAGGAGCGGCCGGTCGCGCGACGTGCCAACGGCAATCCCCGAGAGCGTGTTCACCGCCGTCAGCGCGTCCGCGCCGGCATCGGCGATGGCCCGGGCGATCGGGCGCACGTCCGCGACATTGGGCGAGAGCTTGACGAGGAGCGGCAGGTCCGTGGCCCGGCGAACCGCGGCCGTGACACCGGCCGCCGCGTCGGCGTCGATCGCGAACTGGAGGCCGCCGCGCCCGACGTTGGGGCAGGAGATATTGAGCTCGATGCCGGCGATCCCCGGCACGCCGTCCAGGCGCCGCACGACCTCGACGTAGTCGGCCACGGACTCCCCTGCGACGTTCACGATGACCGGCACCCGCCAGCCGGCCCACGTCGCCGCGTACTTCTCGACGACGGCATCGACGCCGGGATTCTGGAGCCCGATCGAGTTCAGCATGCCGCCGGGCGTCTCGGTGACACGGGGCGTCGGGTTGCCGATTCGCGGCTTGAGCGTGGTGCCCTTGCAGCAGATCGCGCCGAGGCGGTCGACGTCGACGACCTCGCTGTACTCCGTCCCGTAGCCGAAGGTGCCCGAGGCGACGAGGATCGGGTTGCGGAGCACGAGGCCGCGGCCCAGGTCCACCGTGAGGTCGATCGTCCGCCGCGGACCCGCGCCGCCGTTCGGCTCCGCTTCCGCGGCCCCGGACCGTGCCTGGGCCGCTCGCATGCCGGCGGCGGCGTCGACGCGGCTGCCGGCGCTGCGCGGCCCCGCCGGCACGATGGCCGAGCGGACGCGACGGACGGTTGGCGTCCGCCTGGGCGTCGGGCCCGAGGGCTGGCTCGTGATGGCGCGGCGCTTCGCCTTCATCGGCCCCAGCCGCCTTCCCAGTCGATCTCCTCCGCGGCGAACACGGGGCCCTCGCGGCAGACCCGCTGCGGGGTGCCGGACGTGGCCATGACGACGCAGCCGAGGCAGGCGCCCACGGCGCAGCCCATGCGCTGCTCCATCGAGACCTGGAGAAAGGCCTTCCGGCGCGCGGCCGGCGAACCCGCGGGATCGCCCCTGCCGGCGCCGCGCTTCCGTCCCAGCTTCGCCACGCCGAGGCGCTCACGGCGACCCGCCGCCAGCCGGGCGAGGCCCCGGAGCATGGGCTCCGGTCCGCAGGCGAAGGCCTGGTCGGCCCAGGCCTCGTACCGCGGAACGAGGTCCGTCACGTACCCGTGGTGACCCATCGAGCCGTCGTCCGTGGCGACGACGTACTCGATCTCGTCCGGGAGCAGCGAGGTCGGGTAGACGTCACGGGCTCGCTGCGCCCCGAACAGCAGCGTCACCTGGCGGCCGTCGCGGATCGCCTCGTCGGCGAGCGCCCGGACCCCGGCCATCCCGAGCCCGCCGGCGATGAGGAGAAGGTGCCGGCTCCGGGGGTCCACCTCGAACGGCCGTCCCAGCGGGCCGAGCATGTCGATCGAGTCACCCGCCCGCAGGTGGGTGAACCACTCGGTCCCCCGCCCCACGGTCCGGAAGTGGATCGTGATCGTGCCCGACGTCATGTCGGCGGTATTGATCGAGAACGGGCGCCGCAGGACCATCCCGGACAGGTCGCCGGTCCGGACGTGGACGAACTGCCCCGCCCGGGAGCCCGACGCCAGTGCCGGCGCGTGGTACCGCTGGAGCCACTGGCCGGGCAGGATCTCCCGGCTCTCGAGGAGCTCGGCGCCGACCTGTCGCATGTCAGGCGCCGATCGACGGCCCGGTCACGCCGCCGTCACGCTCGGCCGTCGCCCTCGTCGCCGGCCGCCGGGCCGTCGTCGTCCGCGTCGTCCTCACCGTCGGCTTCCGCGTCGCCGGTCGCCGCGGGCCAGGCGTCCGCGACCGCGTCCGCGAGGTCCCCGAACACGTCGGTCGGGTCGTAGAAGCGGACGACGTCGTCGGGGTTCCGGAGGACCTGCCAGTCCACCTCGCCCTCGGGGATGACCTTGCCCCGGAACCCGCCGAGCGAAAACTCGAGGTGCTCGTCGAGGTCGTCGACGATGACGATGCTGCCGACCTTGCCCATGAGCGCCGATGCCGCGGCCTCGAACTGCTCGAGGAGGCCGGCCTCGGACCGCTGGCTCCGCTCCTGGAAGTCGAGCGCCAGGTCGTACAGGGCGGCGGCCGCGTCCTCGGGCGAATCCGTCCGCCGGACCTCGGGCTGGCCGGCGGCCCACTGGTCCGCCGCGCCGGCATACGGGTCGGGGCCAACGGCCGGCTGACCGAAGCCGTCGCCGGGGACCCCGAGGCCGGCGTTGCCCTCGTCGTCGGCGGCGCTCCAGACGCCCTCACGCGCGGCGTCGGCGAAGGCCTGGAAGACGTCGCCGGGGTTGTACAGCTCCACGAGCTCGCCGCCCGTCTCGATGATCTCGGTCTCCGACTGCCACTCGCCCGTCGTCTCGTCGAAGGCGCGGCTGCGACTGCGGAACGTGCCGTCGGGCGCGATCGCGAGGTAGTCCGGATCGTCGTCGATGAGCGTCAGCCCGCCGAGGTCGCGGATGTGGCCGGCCTGCTCGGCCAGGAACCGCTCCAGCTGCTCGCCGGCGCGGGCGAGGAACTCGGAGCGCTCCAGGGCGGCGTCGCGGGCCATCTCGGCGAGCAGGTCGTTGCGCTGGTTGTCCATGCGTCCTCCTACCCGTGGTACTCGAGATCCGGGCCCATGCGCTCCCGGAGGAACATCGAATGATGGCGCTCGAAGATCCATTCCGCTGCCCGGTGGGCGAGCGCGCTCGCCTCCTCGTCCCGCTCCAGCCTGTCGAGGGTGGCATAGTCGGGCAGCTCGAGGTAGATCACGTTGTCGAAGTCCCAGCCATGGGCGATGTTGTACCAGCCCACGAACTTGATCCCGTACTTCTCCTCGTACTGCCGGACCTGGCGCGCAAAGAGCGTCTTCATGAAGAACTTGAAGAACGGGTCGCGGCCACGGCGGACCGAGAAGTAGGTCGCGAGGACGGGCACGGGGCGGGAGGCCTCCTGGTCGGTGTCGAGCGGGACGCGTCGACGCGGCGGCTATTCTCGCATGCCGTCGCCGCGGGCCCCGGGCGATCCGTCGGCCGGGAGTTCCTCGACCGCCTCCGGATCCGCGGCTTCCGGATCCCCGGCTCCCGGATCCCCGGTCATGGCGGCGTCCTCGAGCTGGCCCACGGTCGGGGTCCGCGAGGCGAGCGGGCGTCGGCGGCCGGCACGCCGGTCCGCGGCCACGAGGCGGAGCAGGAAGATCACCGTCTGGCCGGCGACGAGGAGCAGCACGAGGACGGCCAGCAGGAGCGTGGCACTCAGCCAGAACGGCCAGTTCCAGGCGACGCTCAGGGGCGTGAGGGCGAGCAGGACCACGAGCACGATGACCTGGGACCAGAAGCAGCCGAGTCCGGGGCCCTTCCCGGAATCCAGCGGGGCGCCCTTGTACTCCACGTCGCGCAGGGTCGACGGCTCGGGTCGGGTCACGCCCGGACTCTAGCGGAGCGCGGCGCGACCCGCGTCCGGGGCCTCGTCGAGGGGCGCGCGCGCGCTCGCGCGCCCGAACGCGCGCCGCGTCGCTCGTCAGCCCGTGACCGGCTGGCCGGTCCGGGCCACCTGTTCGATCCGATCGGCTGCCCGGACCGTCCCCTGTGTCGCCTGGATCCGCGCGGCCATCGCCGCAAGGCGATCCCCGAGCTCGGCATCGGCGAGGAGCCGGTCCACGGCGCCCGTCAGGTCCCGGTCCTCGAAGGCGTAGGCGGGGAGCCGCCGCCCCAGGCCGAGCTCCTCCACCCGCTGGGCGTTGTCGACCTGGTCCCAGAACAGCGGCAGGACGACCATCGGCTTGCCGTGGTGGAAGGCCTCGGTCACGGTGTTGTTGCCGCCGTGGGTGATGACGAGGTCGACGGTCGGCAGGATCGCCGGCTGCGGGAGGAACGCCGCACCGGTCATGTTGTCGTGGAGGCGGATCTCGTCGGCGAGGGGGCCCTTCGAGACGATGACCCGGTGGCACGTCGTGCCCATGACATCGATGAGGCGCTGGAGCAGCCCGACGTCGGCCGAGCCCAGGCTCCCGAGCGACAGGTAGATGAGCCCGCCCGCACCGTCCCGCAGCGACTCGGGCAGCTCCCACGCCTCGGTCGCCGCGCGGACCGAAGAGTCGAGTCGATGCCACGTCGGCCCCAGCTGGACGTCCCGGGCGTAGTCAGCCTCGGCCGGGTACATCGTCAGGTTGAGCCACGGCGACGCGTGGATGAAGTCCGGGCCTGTCGGCGTCCAGGTGAGCCCCGGCGCGCCGTGGTCCCGCATGAAGGCATCGAAGTCGGACCAGAGCTCCCGATGCGTCCGCTCGATCTCGTCGATGAAGGCCGGCCACCCCCCGCGGTCGGCGCTCGAGTAGCCCGAGGAGAACGGCGGCACTGCCGCGTCCTTGACTTCGGCCGGGTTGCAGGACACGATCCGGACCCACGGCACGCCCGACGCCGGGAGGGCCGGGAAGCCCACGACGTTGTCCTCGACGACGACATCTGGCTGGAGCTCGTCGAGGATCTCGCGCAGCCGGGCGTCGACGTACTTCGCCCCGTCGATGAGGGCCTGCCAGGTCGGCGCGATGAACTCGCCGAGCTGGTCGATCGTCGGCTTCCGGAAGATCGGCGCGGTGTCGCGGATGAAGTCGATCCAGAACTGGCCGGCCACCTCCTCCGTCGCGGGCGGCGGCCCGAGGCGCATTCGCCGCTCCTCGAACCCCTCGCCCTCGAGGCGGCCGGCGAAGGACTCCTCGACGATGAAGACGACCCGATGCCCGCGCGCCCGGAGGACCTGGCCGATCCCGACGCAGTTGTTCGTCGGCCCGAAGGCGCCCTCGGGAAAGAAGACGATGGTCCGCGAATCCGACACGCCACCTCCTCGCCGGGCACCGGCCCGGTCGCCTGCGAGTATGCCGATCGCACCCGACCCCGCGCCGGCCGCAACGCACGACGCGTCCCCCGTCCCGTCCCGTACGATCCGGCAGATGCCCGACCGCCCCGACCCCGAACCCCCGATCCCGGCCGGGTTCCTGGACGCCTTCGACTGGCACCCGGAGCCGGAGCTCCTCGGGATCCGCGACGAGGCCGCGTCCCGCGACGCGCTCCGGGCCGCCGGTGCCGCGACATGGGAGGCCGCGCTCGACTACCTGTACGGTCACGCCTTCGGGCGGGGGATGGGCGAACCCGTCGACTACGGCGACCTCCGCGCGGCCTACTTCGGGGAGCGCGGCGGACCCTCCCCTGCCCCGGCCGGTCCCGCGCCCCTCGCCACCATCCTCGAGGAGTTCCGGACCCGGATCGCGCCGCACACGGTCAGCGCCTATCACGGGCGCTCGTTCGGCTACTTCACGCCGCCGCCACTCGTGTCGTCCGTGCTCGGCGAGATCCTGGCCCAGGTCACCCAGCAGGGCGTCGACATCTGGCACGCCGGGCCCGTCGCGGCCTTTGTCGAGGAGGAGGTCGTCCGCTGGCTCTGCGACGTCGTGGGCTACGGGCCGGGCAGCTTCGGGCTCCTGACCTCCGGCGGCGTGATGGCCAACTTCATCGGCATGACGCTGGCCCGCGACCTGCACGCACCGCGGATCCTCGGCCTCGGCGGCCCGCCCCGTGGCCGCGCCCTCGAGGGCCTCCGCGTCTACACGTCCAGCCAGACCCACTTCTCCATCGGCCGCGCCCTCGACGAGCTGGGCTTCCCGCCCGAGGCGCTGGTGCTGGTCCGGGCCGACGACGACTTCCGGCTGCGGGGCGAGGACGTGGCCCGGGCGATCAAGGAGGACCGGGCGGCCGGATTGAATCCGATCGCGATCTCGGCCGTGGCCGGCGCCACGAACACCGGGTCCGTGGATGCGATCGGCGAGCTGGCCGACGTGGCCGCCCGCGAGGGACTGTGGCTCCACGTCGATGCCGCGTACGGTGCCGCCGCACGCCTCAGCGTCCGCGACGCCGGTCGCGTCGCCGACCTGGACCGGGCGGATTCGGTGACCGTCGATCCCCACAAGTGGTTCTTCCAGGCCTACGACATCGGCGGCCTCATGGTCCGCCGCGGGGCCGACCTCGAGGCCGTCTTCGGGCAGCGCCGGCCGGAGTACTACCGGGCCGGCCACGGCTCGCTCCCATCGGACGAGGGAGACGACCACGGCCACGACGACGGTGCGCAGCTGAACTTCTGGAAGCTGGGCTTCGAGGGGACCCGCCGCTGGCGGGCGCTCAAGTTGTGGATGTCCTGGAAGCACGTTGGCACCGAGGGCTTCGGGCGGCTCGTCGAGGCGAACAACGACCTCGCCGCGTATCTCGCGGCGGAGGTCGCGGCCGATCCCGGGTTCGAGGCGCTGCCGGGCGTGCCGCCGCTCTCCGTGGTCTGCTTCCGGCACCTCGCTCCGGGCCTCGCCGGTGACGCCCTCGACGCGCACCAGGACCGCGTCCAGCACGCGCTCGAGGTCTCCGGGGAGGGCTGGGTCTCGACCACGCGGCTCGCCGGCGCCACGTGGCTCCGGGCCGGGATCCTCAACACCCAGGCCACCCGCGAGGACGTCGACGCCCTCCTCGCGACGCTCCGCCGCCTGGGCAGGGCGTCAGCCGCCCGGGTCGTGTAAGGGCGTCAGGCGCCCGGGTCGGGCCCTTGTTCCGGGTCCGCGGCCCGCCCCTGGTCGATGCCGCGGACCGCGAGGCGGTCCTGGAGCCGGAACCACTCCCCCACGACCGGCAGGAACCACGGCCGGCCCTCGTACGGGGCGGGCACGATGGGAAAACGCGTCCTCGAGAGCGCCGGCGCCTCGCCACCGCCGAGCCACTCCGCGGCCCGCGTTCCGAGGTACGTCGACATCAGGACGCCGGTCCCGGAATAGCCGACGGCATGCATGACCCCGCCGAGCCGCCCGATGTGCGGCATCCGGTCGAACGTCATGGCGACCTTGCCGCCCCACGAGTACTCGACTCGATAGCCGGCGATCTGGGGGTGGACCTCGAGCATGCGCCGGAAGAGGAGCCGCGCCGTCCGGTCGGTGGTCGTCGGCAGGAAGCTCACCCGCCCGCCGAACACCATCCGGCGGTCCGCGGAGACGTGCCAGTAGGAGAGGAAGTTCTTCGTGTCGAAGTAGGCCCGTCCGGTCGGCGAGAGCTCGTGGGCGAGGTCCTCCGGCAGCGGCTCCGTGGCGATGATGTAGCTCCCGATCGGGACGATCCGGCGGCGGACGTTCGGCGCGGCGCCGTCCGTGTAGCCGTTCGTGGCGACGAGGACGTCCTTCGCGAGGATCGCGCCACGCGACGTCTCCACCACGAAGCGCCCATCGCGCTGGCGCCGGATCGCGAGCGCGGGCGTGGCCTCGTGGAGGTCGGCGCCCGCGCGTTCCGCCAGGCCCACGAGGCCGGCGAACCACTTCGCGGGATGCAGCACGCCGCCCGGATCGAGGGCCAGGCCGCCGTGGTAGGCGTCCGTGCCGATCTCCGCCCGGAGCTGGTCCTTCGGGACGACGCGGGCCTGCGTCCGGAATGCCCCGAGCGCCCGAGCCTCCGCCTCGAAGTCCTCGAAGTGACTGGGCGCCCACGCGAGCTCCAGCCATCCGTTCGGCCGGAGCTCGGCATCGATGCCGTTGTCGCGGATGAGCCCGAAGACGAGCTCGAGGGCCTCCATGCTCTCGGCGTACAGCTGCCGGGCGAGCTCCGGGCCGTACTTCTTCTCGAGCGAGCGCGGCCCCCACTTGAAGCCCGGGTGGGCGATGCCGCCGTTCCGGGTCGAGGCGCCCCAGCCAAGGGTCCGCGCCTCGAGGAGCACGGCCTTCGCACCCTGGATCGCGAGCTTGCGCGCGGCGGCGACACCGGTGTAGCCGCCGCCGACGATGGCGACGTCCACGCTGTCGGGCAGCTGTCGCCCGCTCCGGTCGTGGAGCGGGGACATCGTCGCGTGCCAGTACGGCCGGCGCTCGTAGTCGCGGTTCAGCCTCGGGGTGGCCATGGACGCATCGTAGCGGCCGGCGCGGGCCGCGGGTGGCCTCGTTCCCGTCCGAGCGGGAAGGTCAGGCCTCGGGATCCTGCCAGGCCACCCGGCCAGCGGCCACGGTCAGGAGGACGCGGCCGGTGAGCGACCGTCCGAGGAGGGGCGAGTTCCGGCCGCGCGAGGCGAGGCTGTCCGGGGTCACGGTCCAGGCGGCTGACCGGTCGAAGACGACGAGGTCGGCGACGGCGCCCTCGGCCAGGCCGCGCGCGGCGGGCGACCCCGAGCCCCGGCCCTGCAGGACGCGAACCGGGCCGCTCGTGAGCGCCGCGATCGCGGTCGCGAGGGTGAGCCGCCCGGCGTCCACCGCCGCGAGGACCGTGCCGAGCGCTGTCTCGATGCCCGAGATCCCGTTCGCGGCGAGCCCGAACTCGACGGCCTTGTCGACCTCGGTATGCGGTGCGTGATCCGTCGCGATCGCGTCGGCGGTCCCGTCGCGGAGCGCCGCCAGGCAGGCGGCGGCGTCGACCGGCCCGCGGAGGGGCGGGTTCACCCGGAGCGACGGATCGAACGCGCCGGCGGTGATGGATCCGTCCCGCCATGGGTCACGGGCGGCGCCGCCTGCATCCAGCGCCTCCCAGCTCCAGCGACGCGAGCCGGCGACCCATTCGTCAGTCAGGACCAGGTGATGGGGCGTGACGTCGCAGGTCACCGGCAGGCCGGCCGCCTTCGCTCGCCGCACGAGCTCCAGGGATGCCGACGTCGAGAGGTGCGTGAGGTGGAGGCGCGCGCCGGGCACGTCGCGGACCACCTCGGCGAGGATCGCGATGTCGCGGGCCACGGCCGACGCTTCGGCGGAACCGGGCCAGCCACGCAGCCCGAGGACCGTCGCGACCAGGCCCTCGTTCGCCTCGGCGCCGGCGGTGAGCACCGGGTCCTCGGCGTGGTCGACGATCGGCAGCCCGAGCATCCCGGCATAGGCGAGCGCATTCCGGAACAGCGACGCGCCGTGGATGGGCGCGCCGTCGTCGCTGAATCCCGCGACCCCCGCGTCCGCGAGCTCGCCGAGCGCGGCGAGCTGCTCCCCGCGCCGACCGGCCGACACCGCCCCGTACGCGACGAGCGTCACCGGCGAGCCGCTGGCCGCGGCGGCGTCCCGGATCCGCGCGAGCACGGACGGATCGTCGATCGCCGGTGTCGTGTTCGGCATCGCGCAGACGGTCGTGAAGCCACCATGGGCCGCGGCCGCGAGTCCGGAGGCGACGGTCTCCGCATCCTCGTTGCCCGGCTCGCGGAGATGGGCGTGGAGGTCGATGAACCCGGGCGCGATCACGACCCCGGAGGCATCGATGCCCTCGGCCTCGGCGCCCTGGAGCCACGTCACGGCTTCGAGGATCCCGCGCTCGACGACGATCTCGCCCGGGCCCTCGCGGCCGCTGGCCGGATCGACGAGCCAGGCCCGAGAGATCTCGAGATCGGCGAGCGGGACGTCGGCCGCGGCCGCCGGATCCAGGCCGCGAGCCGGCGCGACGCCGGCGGTCACGCCCCCACCGCCCGAGCGCCCGAGAGCAGGTAGAGGACCGCCATCCGGACGGCGACCCCGTTCGCGACCTGGTCCGTGATGACCGACTGCCCGCCGGCCGCGACATCGGCCGCGATCTCGACGCCTTCGTTCATCGGCCCGGGATGCATGACGAGGGCTCCCGGCTTGGCGAGCGCGACGCGCTCCCGGGTCAGCCCGAACCGGGCCGCGTACTCGCGCAGCGACGGCAGCAGGCCGGATGCCATCCGCTCCTTCTGGATCCGGAGGGCCATCACGACGTCGGCCTCCCGGAGCGCGGCCCCGAGGTCGGATGTGACCGTGAACCGGCGCGAACCACCGACCCCGGCCGCCGCCCAGGCATCGAAGCCCCGGAGCAGGGTCGCCGGCCCGCAGACCCAGACGTCCGCGCCGGCCGCGGTGAGGGACCACAGATTGCTGCGGGCGACGCGGGAGTGGAGGACGTCGCCGAGGATGACGACCTTCCGGCCGGCCACCGATCCGCCCTCGAGGTGCGTCTGCATGGTGTAGAGATCCAGGAGTGCCTGGGTCGGGTGGGCATGGGCCCCGTCGCCCGCGTTCAGGACGCTGCCGCCGAAGTGCTCGGCGGCGAGATTCGGCGCCCCGGCCGTCGCGTGGCGGATCACGAGGAGCCGCGCGCCCAGCGCCTCGAGCGTCCGGATCGTGTCAATCAGCGACTCGCCCTTCGTCACGGACGACGCCGATGCGGTCACGTTGACCACGTCCGCCGACAGGTTCTTCGCCGCGACCTCGAAGCTGACGCGGGTCCGCGTCGAGGCCTCGTAGAAGAGGTTCGTGACCCCCCAGCCGCGGAGCGCCGGCACCTTGGGGATCGGCCGGGCGAGGATCTCCGTCATCGTCTCGGTGGTGTGCATCACGAGGTCGAGCTGGTCCGGCGTGAGGACATCCACATCGAGGAGGTGGCGATGCGGCCAGCGGCCGGCCGGCGCCGGGTTGGCGAGGGGCGACGGGATCGGCCCGGCCTCGTCCGCCGCGAGCGCCGCGTCCGTCGTCATCGTCACGAGGCCGGCAGCGGCAGCGGCGATTCCGGCACGGGCCCGCGGTCGATGTCCACGGCGTCCTCGCCGTCGATCTCCTCGATCCGGACGCGGACGAGCTCCTCGCGCGACGTCGGGACGTTCTTGCCGACGTGGTCCGCCCGGATCGGCAGCTCGCGATGCCCCCGATCGACGAGGACGGCCAGGCGGATCGCCTGCGGGCGGCCGTATTCCATGAGGGCGTCCATCGCGGCCCGGATGGTCCGGCCGGTGTACAGGACGTCGTCCACGAGGACGACAGTGGTCCCGGTGACGTCGAACGGCAGGTCCGTGCCCTTGACGACCGGCTGCTGAGCGAGCATCGAGAGGTCGTCGCGGTAGAAGGTGATGTCGAGGGCGCCGACCGGGAGCGCCACGCGCTCGTGCTCCTCGATCGCCTCGGCCAGTCGCTTCGCGATCGGGACGCCACGGCGCTGGATGCCGACGAGGACGAGGTCGTCCGTCCCGGCGTGCTTCTCGACGATCTCGTGGGAGATGCGGATCACCGCCCGGCGGATCTCCTCGGACGTCATGATCCGGCGGCCGGTCATCGGGCGCCTCGGCTCATCGCGCCTCGGCTCATCGCGCGCCTCGGGCCGGGGGCTCGTCGCGCACCTGCGACGTCACGGGCGTGGCTCCTCTCCTTCCGGCCTCTCGGGGCCCGTTCCGGCTCTCGTGGCCGGTCTCGAAGGTCGGGTGGAGTCTACCCGATCAGTAGACCGAGACGGTCACCCAGGTCGTGCCCGCCCACGACCCGCAGCCGCAGATGGCGAAGAAGTCGGGGCGGTACATGTCCACGACGCGGGTCTGCTTGATCGGGCCGTAATCGTTCACGACGCGCTCGAGGCAGCCGCCCGCGCCGCAGACCACGACGATCGTGCCGCGCGGCAGGCGCATCGCGGTCGTGCCGTTGTCGTAGAACGTCGCGTACCCGCTCAGCGTGTAGCGAGGCGGCTTCCAGTCCCAGGCGACCGGGACCTTCGGCAGCTTCGCGGCGATTCGCTCAGCCGGTGCGGCGTCCGCCGACGGGGCGTCCCGGAACGAGCTCGCCGGATCGATGCGGCCGGCCGCGGCGTTCGCCGAATCGGGCCCCGCGATCGTCTCGATCGATCGGGCGCCGGCAGCCGCGAAGATGACGTCTCGGAACGACGCTGCATCGATCGGCTGTTCGCGGCTCGGTTCCCGGGAGCCCGCGAGGCCTGGCAGCGCCCCGAACGCGAGCACGGCGGTGAGCGCCGCGATCGCGACCGTCCTGCTGGGTCGCACGCCCGGACCTTACGGCATCTGGACCGATCGCGGGGATCCGTCACGGCCGTCGGGACGGGGAATGGTGCGCCCCGGCACCGGGACCCGGCAGCGAACGGGAGGTGCTCGGCGGGCGAGCTACCGGACGACGAGCAGGCGATCCAGCCCGACGCTCCGGACCTGGCCGAACACGCTGCCGTCCCAGGCGAGAACGTCGACATGGGTCGCTTCGCCATCCTGGCCCGGCGGCGTGATCCACGCGAGGCGGCCCTCCGCGATCGAGAAGCCGCGGGCCGCGGGCACGCCCGGGAGGGGATTCAGGGCCGGGTCGATCCGGCCCGTCGACGCGTCGATGACGACCAGGCGAAGGGTCCCGATGTCGCTGTTCTCCGGATCCGGGATCCAGACCGCGAGCCGGATGCCCTCCGGGTCGAAACGGGCGTCGAAGCCGCCGACGGGTCCCTCGGCGAGGACCTCCGGGTCGCCGGCCGGGCCGGGCCGCGAGGTTGGATCCGGGGAGGCCAGCGGATCGACCGAGGGGCCCGGGATCGTCGGGTTCGGCGGAAGGCCCGGGCCGCCCGGTTCGCCGGGGCCCGGCGAGGGCTGGACCGGGTCGGGCGTCACCCAGCGGTCGAGGAGGAGCTGCCCGGTGGCCGGCACCCAGCCCGTACCCGAGGCATCGGGCAGGACCGTCCCGGACCAGTAGACCACGGTCCGGCTCTCGAGGTCCACCATGGGCTGCCAGACGTCGACGCCGTCGATCGTCGTCATCGCGCCCGACAGCGGGTCGAGCAGGAACGAGACGGGGTGCCGCTCGACGGGAGCCGTGGGCTCGGGCGAGGCCGAGGCCGAGGCTGAGGCCGAGGCGTCGAGGCTCGGCGACGGGCTGGGCTTCCCGGACCCCGGGTTGGGGCTGCGGCCCGGCTTCGTCGTCGGGGCGGGCGAAGCGGACGGCCCCGCGGACGCTCCCGGCTCGCCCGGCACGGGCTCCGTGACGGGCGTGATGCGACTGGCCAGGATGCGGTCGCCGAGCCAGCCGGCGAAGAACGTCGCGTGATCCGCCGTCACGGGTCTCGCGAGCGCGTCACCGACACGCCAGACGTAGAGATCCGGGCCCGCACTTCCGTCGACGGGCCGGGCCGAGAAGGCCAGCCACTCTCCGTTCGCGGAGTACGCGGTCTCGCCGACGACGATGACGCCGGTCACGATCGCCCGACCGGCGGCCGGGTCCGGCGTCTGGCTTGGTCCGGCGTCGGTGGGGACGGGCGTCAGGTCGGGATCCGGCGTCGGGGTGGGCGGCGGGGCGTCCGTCGGCGGGACGTCCGTCGGCGGGGCCTCGGATGGCGGCGAGCTGGGCGGATCGGTCGGCCCGGGGGTGGGCCCGGTCGTTGGCTTGGGCAGGACGATGACCTCGCCCGACGTCGATCCCTCCCTGCCGGTCGTGACGACAAGCTGGTCGTCGTTGGGCGAGACGATCACCGATTCGGGCTCGACCGAGAGGCGGATGCGCGTCGAGGACTCGTTGTCGAGGGGCGCACAGGCGTCCGGGCCGTCGGCGCAGACGTAGCCGATCGGCGCGACGACGAGGTCGAACGAGCCGTCGCTCAGCTTCTGGACGTAGGTGAGCGCGCGCGCGGTGACGGCAAGGGGCGTCGGCTCGGGCGGCGGGGAGGCCCGGCCGGTGATCGAGGTCGCGGACGAGTCCGTGAGGCTCGGAAGCGGGGCGGTCCGCGGGACGAGGGAGGTCCCGATGACGACCAGGATCACGAGCACGCCCGACAGGACGCCGATCGGGAGCCGGCCGATCCGGGGCCCGCCATACGGCCGGTGGCCGGCCGGCGGGCGATGCCCGGCGTCCCGCTCGATCGCGGCGGCGGTCCGGGCCCAGAGGTCGCGGGGCGGTGCCGGCGACCCGTCCCGGAGGGTCCGCAGCAGCTCGCGGTCGGCGGCGAAGGCGGCCTGCTCGGCGGCGCACTCGGTGCAGCCGGCCAGGTGCTGCTCCAGCCACGCCGTGTCGGCCGGGGTCATCTCCGCCGCGAACGCGGCCTCGGCGATGGCCCGGGCCCGGTCGTGCGAGGCCTCGTTGTCGTGGTGGCGGCGACGGAACGGCAGGGTCATCGGTCGGCGCCTTCGCCACGGGCGTAGGCCGCGTCCCGCTCGGCCTCGGTCGCGGCCTCCGCGGCCCTCTCGGCTGCCAGCGCCTCGCGGAGGCTCTGGCGGGCCCGGGTCAGGAGGGCCCGCGCGGCGACGTGGCTGACGCCAAGCGCCGCGGCGAGCTCGAGGCCGGTCAGGTCGTGCAGCTCGGCGAGCAGGAGCGCCGCGCGCTGGCGCTCGGGAATGCGGGCCAGGGCTCGCTCGAGCGGACCGGACAACCGGAGGTCCATGGCGAGGTGCTCGGCCGACGGCGAAGAGCCCTTCGAATCGCCCGTCAGCGGCAGGAACCGGACGATTCGCCGGCGACGGAGATTGTCGAGGGCGACGCGATGGGCGATCTGGTAGAGCCACGCCCTCGCGTTTTCGCCCTTCTCGAGGGTGTCGTAGGCGCGGTAGGCCTTCACGAACGCGTCCTGTGTCAGGTCGGCCGCGAGCTCGGGGTCACGCAGCATCCGGAGGAGGTAGGCGTAGATCTCGCCATGGTGCTTCGCGAACATGGTCTCGACGAACGCACCGGCCGTATCGTGGTCCCAGGTCCCGCTCATCGGGGCACCACTGGCCGGGCGTTCGAACGCCTGGCTGCCGACCGCGTAGCCCCCCGGCCCGCTGGTGCCGAACATGGTGCCCCTTCCACCTGAGACGTCGAGGCACGGGGAACCGCCCGCGCGCTGTCGAACCGAGGGACGTGGCGATCCGGATTCGTGTGACGCGGGTCCGTCACCCGGGCGCCTCGACTGTGCCGGCCGCCCTCGCCAGGAGCTCCTCGACGGCGTCCTCCGGCGAGACCGGGTTGACCGGGAGGCCCGTCCCGAGCTCCAGCCCCGCGATCTCGCGCAGCCTCGGATGGATCTCCCAGTGCCAGTGGTACGTGGCGTCGACGCGCTCCCGGAGCGGCGCCGTGTGGAGGATCAGGTTGTACGGCGGCCCATCGAGGGTCCGGGCGAGGATCGCGAGGACGTGCCGCAGGGCGGAGGCCGTGGCGCGGACGTCCGTCTCCGATGACCGCCCGAAGTCGGAGTCGTGGCGGCGGGGCACGATCCAGAGCTCGAAGGCGGACCGCGACGCCCACGGTGCGAAGGCGACGCTGTCGGCGTCCTCCCAGAGGAGCCGCTCGCGGGTCCGCGTCGCCTCCCGGACGAGGCGGCAGTACGGGCACTCTCCCTCCCGGATGACGAATCGAGCGGCCCCGCCGAGCTCCTCGGCGATCCGGTGCGGGATCTGCGGCAGGTCGTATGTCTCGAGGCAGAGGTGGTTGGTCCGGGCGCCGGATTCGTCGCCCCAGTTCTGGACGACCTGGAGGTAGTCGGTCTGGTTCGCGGTCCGGGCCGTCACGATCGCGTCGCGGGCCCCGGTGACGAGCCGCTCGACGATCGCAGAGCCGACCTGGTGCAGCGGCCGGTGCTCCTGCGGCGGCGCGACGATCGCCCGCCAGCTCCCGGCAGCCCGAGCATCGGACATCGCGACCTGGGCGAAGCGCTGGTCGAGCTCGCGGGCCTCGTCCTCGGTCCCGACGACGTGGAACGCGTAGTCCTTGAGGACGCGCAGGCGAACCCCGCCGCCTTCGGGGAGGCGGCAGTTCTGGCAGTCGCCGCCGTCGTCGACGTCGCTCGCGTGGCGGGCGAACCGGTCGCGATGGAACTCCCGATCCACGATCGTGGCGACCCACCAGCTCGTGATCGGGTCCTTGCGCAGCTCGAAGAGGCCGGCGGCCACGGTCAGGCCACCCCGGCGGGGACCGCAAGCGGGGCCCGCGGCGTCACGGCTTCCCCCGCCAGGGCGCGGACCCGCTCCGCTGCGACCCAGTTGATCTCGACGCCGAGGGTGACGGCGAATGCGTCCGCGAAGATCGTCGCGGCGCGCTCCACGGCCTCGGTCGAGGGCGGCTCCGCGCTCCGGCCCAGCTCGTCGGCGATCGAGGTCGAGATGAGGCCGGGCATCCCGCACGGGTCGATGAGCTCGAAGTCGCGGAGGTCGGGGTCGATGTTGACGGCGATGCCGTGGTAGGCGACGCCGCGCTCCACGCGGATTCCGAGCGCCCCGATCTTCCGCGCCGGACGCCCCCCCTCCATGACCCAGCAGCCGGGATGGCCGTCACGCCGGACCGTGGCCACGCCCAGCGCTTCGCAGGTCGCGATCATCGCGTCCTCGAGCGCCCGGACGAGGGGCCGCAGGAGGATCCCTCGATCCCCGAGGCGGAGGATCGGGTAGGCGACCAGCTGCCCCGGGCCGTGGTACGTCACCTCGCCGCCCCGCTCCACGCGGAGGACCTCGATCGCGCGGCGCCGGAGCTCGCCCGGGCGGGCCAGGACATGGGCCTCATCCGCCTGGCGGCCGAGCGTCAGGACGGCGTCGTGCTCGAGGAGGAGCAGGGCGTCGGCGACGTCGCCCGCGACGCGCGCGTCCACGAGCGCCTTCTGGAGGGCCCACGCGTCGCGATACGCGATCCGCCCGAGCCACGTCACGTCGACCGGGCCGGGCCGCCCGGCGCGCTGCTCGCGGTGTGGCGCCGCCCGCCCGCTTCCGCCATCCATGCGGGGACGATAGCAGGGGCGGCTTCGCCGCCGGTTCCGGTCAGGGTGCAGGCGCACGCGGAAACCTGCGCCGTGATGGCCGCCAAGCATCGAATCCGCGGAGTCGCCGGTCGCGCCGCAGGCCTGCATGGATGCCGATGCCCCGGAGACATCGATCCGGTGTTCCGGCGCGTCGCCCGGTCGCTCGCCCATGGGAGCGGGCCAGATCCGGGCCGCGTCCGCGCCCAGGCGATGCGTGGGGGACATCGTTCTGCGCCGGTCGGCCGTCATCGAGGCGGATCCGATGCCGCCGAGGCATCGGCGCGGGCGTGGGGCCGCGTCCCGCCACGGATTCGATGCCGCCGAGGCATCACCCGGGCGTGGGGCCGCGTTCCCGCCACGGATTCGATGCCGCCGAGGCATCACCCGGGCGTCGGGCCGCGTCCCGTCACGGATTCGATGCCGCCGAGGCATCACCCGGGCGTGGGGCCGCGTTCCCGCCACCGATTCGATGCCGCCGAGGCATGAAGGTTGGTCGGATCAGGCGGGTCGGACGGTCACGTAGAACATCGCGTCTGTGGGCGTGCCGACGCGATCGATGTCCCATGCGCGTCGGATCCCCTCGGGCTGGAATCCGGCCCGGAGCGCGACGCGACCGGAACGCTCGTTCGCCAGGTCGGTGGAGATCTCGAGCCGGACCGTCGGGGTCGTCCCGAACGTCACCGCAACGAGCAGCCGGACCGCGCGCGTCGCCAGCCCGCGGCCACGGGCTGCGGGCGCGAGCCAATAGCCGATCGAGGCACGATGGCCCACGGGGCCGTGCCGGGAGATCGCCCCGAGGACCGCATCCGTGGCCGGATCGGTGATCGCGAAGTGGGCACTCGGGCCGGTGCGCGCCCCGGCCGCCGCGTGGTCCACGAACCAGCGCGCGTCGCCGAGCGTGTACGGCTGGGGGATCGGCACAAAACGGGGGATCTCGGGGTCCTGGCAGGCTTCGAAGACGGCGGGCGCATCGTCGTGCCGCCATGGCCGGAGCGTGACCACGCCGTCGGAGAGACGCTCGCCGGTCACGACTCGTCCCCGGCACGGGCGGCGGCGATTGCCAGTCGCTCCTCCGTCGGCAGACCCGCGACGCGAGCCGCCTCCTGGAGCAGCGCAGCGAGGTGGGCCTCCGGGATCGGGGTTTCGGGCGTCATGGTGGTCCATCGAGCACGCTTGGTGATCCCGGCGCCTTCCAGGATCCGCCGCGGGTCGGCCATGAGGACGCCCTGGGGGAATCCGAGGTGGACGTGCTCGCGCTGGACCATGATCCAGGCGACGTACACCGTACGGCGCGGCGTGAGCGGCACGTCGTAGCCGATGACCCGCCAGCCGGCCCGAACGCGTTCCAGGGCACCGGGCAGGGCTCGCGCGATCACGCCACGCAGCCACTCGGCGACATCGCGCATCGGCGGCGGGGCGTCGGCGAGGATCGCCTCGGGCGGCAGGTGCTCCACCGTCGCATCATGCCCCGGACGCCTGGCCGCCGTACGGTGCCGCCGGCTGGCGCGGGGCCTCCCGCCGCATCGTCGCCCCTCGCGCCGTCGCCGGCCGCGGGGCGCTGGACTCCCGGGCCAGAGCAGGGCGGGTCATCGGTCGGCCGCTGGCTCGGCGAGCCAGCCCGGCCGAGCCAGCGGCCGGCGCCATCGAGCCGCCCCTTGGCCACTGGACTCCCGGGCCAGTTGGGACGGCACCTGCCCTCCCGATCTGGACTGCCGGGCCAGCTGCCGGCGCTGCCCGCCGCGTGGTGCTCCCGGCCCCGGCCGGGGGCGCTGCACGGGCCCGCGAGACCGGGGCCGCTACTCGTCGTTCGAGGCAACCCCGACGACGTGCCCTTGCGGGTCCGCGAACAGCCCGAACGTGACGCCCGGCACGCTTTGCGCCGGCTGCACGATCCGGCCGCCGAGGGCGACCGCCCGGTCCAGCGCCTCCTGGACGTTCGGGACGCCCGCGAACACCGTGACCAGCGGGCTGCCGCCCTGGAGGGGGCTGATGCCGCCCGGGATCGTGCCGGCGGGCACGCCGCTCTCGACGTATGTGTAGCCCGGGAACCCACCGGCCGGGTACGTCCAGCCGAAGAGCTCCGTGTAGAAGGCCCGGGAGGCATTTGGGTCCTCGGAGCGGATCCGGACTGCACGATCGGGTTGCCGAGGGTCGCGGGCCGCCATCGATGCGGGGTTGCAGCCGGACGACGAACGGCCGCGGCCCGCATCACGATCGGGACGGATGGCCTCCGGAGGTCATGACGCGACGGCGCTGGCCTCCGAGGCGGAAGCCGTCGTCAGCGTCTCGAGGCCGATCGTGCGGGCCGGCAGCCGCGGTGGCGCGGCCCGGACCACGGGCACGGACGCCGTCTCGGCCGTGGCGTCCGGGGCGGCGAGCGGCTCCACGGCCCAGAAGGAGGCGATCGCCGCCGGCTCGTCCGCGAGCAACTGCGCCGCCAACGGCGACCCAGCATCCCGATGAAGCCGGAGGAGCCGCCCGATCTCCAGCTCGGCCTCGGGGTCCGCTGCGGCTCGGACCGGGCGGGCGGTGACGCTGGACGCGTCGATCCGGGCCCGCGCGGCCCCCTCGGGATCGAGGAGGTACGCGCGGCCGCCGGTCATCCCCGCTCCGAAGTTCGCCCCGATCGGCCCGAGCACGAGCAGCGTCCCGCCCGTCATGTACTCGGCGCCGTGCGGCCCGATCCCCTCGACGACGGCATCGGCACCGGCGTTCCGGACCGCGAACCGCATCCCGGCCCGCCCGACGACGTGGAGCCGGCCGCCGGTCGCGCCGTAGAGGCAGGTGTTGCCGGCGACGGCCGGCGGCCGGGTGCCGTGAGCGGCGGGAAGATCCGGGTCCGGGGCGACGATGACCGTCCCACCCGACAGGCCCTTGCCGACGTAGTCGTTGGCCGTGCCGGCCAGCCGGATCGTGATCCCGGTCCCGAGGAATGCGCCGAAGGACTGGCCCGCGGCGCCGCGGATGCCCAGGTCGATCGGGATCCGGATCGAGCCTCGCTCCACCGCCCCGGTCAGCGCCGCGCCGAATGACCGCTCCGCGGTCGTGATCCGGAGGCCGTCGAGGCGGACGGCGCCGTGGCCGACGAGCGCGGCCGCAAGGCGCGTCTCGAGCGGCGACGCCGGCGCCCGTGCCACGACCCGGGCGGCGCTTGCGGGCGCGGCGCGGCGCTCGAGGGAGGCGGTCCAGCGCGGCGCAGCCAGCACGCGCCGGAGGCCGCGATCGCTCGCGACCACTGGCCGCAGGACCTCGGCCGCCTGGCCGATGATCTCCCCCACGCTTCGGGCGCCGATGCCGGCGAGCTCGACGCGCAGGTCCTCGGCGAGAGCGGTCGCATACCGTTCCACCTGCTCGGGCCTGCCAGTGAACTTGGCCCGCAGGTCGTCGCGCTGGGTGGCGATGCCCGTCGGGCAGGTGTCGAGGTGGCACTGGCGGGCCATGTCGCAGCCGATCGCGACGAGGGCCGCGGTCCCGAGCGCGAACTCCTCGGCCCCGAGGAGCGCGGCGATGAGCAGGTCGCGGCCGCGCTGGAGGCCACCGTCCGTCCGCAGCGCGACGCGGTCCCGGAGCCCGTTCCAGAGGAGGACCTGGTGGACCTCGGACAGGCCGAGCTCCCATGGCACGCCGACGTGCTTGATCGAGCTGAGGGGCGAGGCACCCGTCCCGCCGGCGCCACCGGCGAGGTGGATGTAGTCGGCACCGGCCTTCGTGACCCCGGCGGCGATCGTCCCGACGCCGCGCGAGGCGACCAGCTTGACGCCGATCCGGGCCGCCGGGTTGATCGCCCGAAGGTCGGCGATCAGCTGGGCGAGGTCCTCGATCGAGTAGATGTCGTGGTGCGGCGGCGGGCTGATGTAGGCCCGGCCCGGCTGGCCGCGCCGGAGCGCCGCGATGTAGGCCGTCGCCTTCCGGGCCGGGAGCTGGCCGCCCTCGCCGGGCTTGGAGCCCTGGGCGATCTTGATCTCGAGCTGCTCCGCGCGCGCGAGGTAGGTCGCGGTGACCCCGAAGCGGCCGCTCGCGACCTGCTTGATCGAGGCGTCGCGGCGCCGGCCGTCCTCGCCGGGCTCGTACCAGGCGGGGTCCTCCCCGCCCTCCCCCGTGTTCGCGGCGCCGCCCGCGCGCTGGATGCCGATCGTCAGGGCCTGGTGGGCCTCGGGCGAGAGGGCGCCGACGCTCATCGCGCTCACGACGAGGCGGCGAATGATCGCGGGCGCGGGCTCCACCTCCCCGAGCGGGACCGGCTGCCGGCGCGCGGCGGCACGGAAGGCGAACCGGTCGCGGACGAGGGCGGGCGCCTCGCGGTCGAGGGCGGACGGGCCGGATCCTGCACCCACGGCCGGCTTCGCCGCCTCCGGCGTTGCCGACTCCGGCTTCGCCGCGACATCGGGAACACGCGCGGGGTCGCCGGTGCCGGCGAGCGCCTGGAGCGCGGGGTCGCCGGTGCCGGCGAGCGCCTGGATCGCGGCGACGACCTTCGGCGCGTAGAGGTGGAGCTCCCCGTCGGACCGGAACCGGGCCCGTCCCGGATCCGGATAGCGGACCTCGCGGCCCTCGGGCACCACCGTCGCGTCCAGGCTGCGCGCCAGCGGGAGCAGCCCGAGCTGTCGCTCGGCGAGGTCCCGGAAGCCGATCGTGCCCTCCCAGCCGAGCGCTGCCGGGACGCAGGCCTCGGTGACCTCGCTCGCGAGGTCGATCGTCTCGAAGAACGCCCCGCCGACGTACGAGGCCGCGGAGCTGATCCCCATCCGGGCGAGCGTCTTGCGCAGCCCGGTCTCGAGCGCGTCGAGGAGCCGCCCGGTCAGCGCGGTCACGTCGAGCGCCTCGGCACCGCGCGAACCGGCGAGCTCGGCGGCAAGCCGGATGGCGAGCCACGGGCGGACGGCACGCGCCCCGGCCGCGACGCACATCGCGAGGGCATGGACGTCCATGACGTCGGCCGCGTCGGCGATGACGTCGGTCCGACCGCGGAGGCCGGCTCCGGTGAGGGCCGCATGGACGGCACCGACGGCGAGGACGGACGGGACGGGCAGCCGGTCGAGGCCCAGGCGCCGGTCCGTGACGAGGACCGCCACGGCCCCCGACGCGGCGGCGGCAACCGCCTCGGTCGCCAGCCGACGCACGCCCGCCGCGAGGGCGTCGGGCCCCGCCTCGACTGGCCAGGTCGCATCGAGCTCGGCGACCCGGCCCCGGCGCGCGCGGAGCGCCGACACGAGCCCTTCGAGGTCGGCGATGACCGGCCGCTCGATGCGCACCGTTCGGGGCAGCGCCGCATGAGGTCCGGCCAGGAGCGGCCGGCGGCGGCCCACGGTCACGCGAAGGTCCACGACCAGGCGCTCGCGCTCGGGGTCGATCGGCGGGTTCGTGACCTGGGCGAAGGCCTGCTTCAGGTGGTCGACGGCCCGCCGCGGCGTCCGCCCGAAGCCGGGGGTGGGCGTGTCGTCGCCCATGCTCCAGAGGGGCTCCCGGCCGTCGAGGGCCATGGTCCGGATGTCGAGGCGAAGCCGCTCCGCGTCGAGGCCCGCGAGATACCGCGCTCCAGCGCTCGGATCCGGCTGCCGGAGGTCGGCCCGCTGCGAGGGAAGCGTGTCGGCGAAGAACGCGGCGGGGCGCCGGAGCGCGGCCGCCCGGGCGCGGCGTGGCCGGAGCCCCGGCCGGCCGACAACCCGCCGGCTCCGGGGTTCCACGACGAGCATCTCGCCCGGCCCGAGGCGGTCGAGGGCGATGATCTCGGCCGGGTCGAGCGGCACCGCCCCGGCCTCCGAGGCGGCGACGACCAGTCCGTCGCACGTCGTCGCCACGGCGAGCGGTCGGAGCCCGTTGCGGTCCAGCAGCGCGCCGACGGAGCGGCCGTCGCTGAACACCAGGGCCGCCGGCCCGTCCCAGGGCGCGAGGAGACCCGCCAACCGGGCCATCCCGAGCGAGGCCGTGGCGGCGCCGGCGGTGCGGAGCGCCGGCGCATCCGGGATCAGGGCCGCCAGTGCGGTCGCCGCCGTCCAGCCGGACGCGACGAGCAGCTCCACGGCCTCGTCGAGCGAGGCGGAATCCGAGACCCCGGGGCTGAGGATCGGGCCGCGCTCCCGGATCGCTTCCAGCAGCCCGCCCGGATCGGGATCGGCCGCCCGGCCGCGGACCTCCTCGCGGTTGCCGCGGACGGTGTTGATCTCGCCGTTGTGGGCCAGGATGGAGAACGGCTGGGCCAGGTTCCAGGTCGGATGCGTGTTCGTCGCGTAGCGCTGGTGGAAGGTCGCATGGGTCGTCGCGAGCGGCCGGGCGAGGTCCGGGAAGAGCTGCGGAAGCCGGTCCCCGGCGACGAGGCCCTTGTAGACGATGACCCGGCTGGAGCCCGAGGCGACGCTCAGCTCGCCGAGGCCACCCTCGATGGCGGCCGACGCAATCCGACGACGGGCGAGGAGGAGCCGGCGCTCGAAGGCGGCATCGCCGAGCGGCCGCTCGCCGCTGCCGCCCGCACGGCCCGGCCGCGGCACGATCGCCTGCTCGAACGCCGGACGGCTCTCGAACGCCGCAGGTCCCAGGGCCTCGGAATCGCTGGGCACCGTGCGCCAGGCGCCGACTTCGAGAGCGACCTCGGCGAGCGCGGCGACGACGATCGACCGGGCTCGGGCCCGACGGGCTCGGCCGCGGGGCATGAACAGCTGGAAGACCGCCGGCCGGCCGGCGGCATTCGCGGCACCCCCCTGACCATCGACGCTGCCACAGATGAGCCCCAGCAGATCCGCCTCGAGCGGCAGCGCCACGCCGGCGCCGTCACTCGAACGGCCATCCGCCCCGAACGCGCCGCGGTGGCCCAGCGAGCCGAGGCCCGCGAGCGCCAGGGACAGCACCCGGTCGGCGGATCGACCGCCCGCGTCGGCGACGAACCCGACGCCGCAGGCGTCGTGCTCCGTCGACGGGTCGTAGAGCGGTGGCGGTTGGGGCGAGCGTCGCATCGTGGCGGCCTCGACAGGGGAGGTGGCGGAGGCGGAGAGGCGGCACCCCGGGTGGAGGTCCCGGGGTGCGCTTCGGATGGGGCGGCCGGTCAGGCCTGGTAGGCGACCTCGCCGTGGGTCGAGAGGTCGAGGCCGAGCTCCTCCTCGCGGGCCGAGATCCGGATCCCGAGGATGACGTCGACCAGCTTCACGATCACGAACGTGGCGACCACCGCGTAGGTGATCGTCGCCCCGACCGCGATGAGCTGGGTGACGACCTGGCCGGGGTTGCCGTCGATCAGGCCCGGGTAGGCATTGATCGCGACCGTTGCGAAGACCCCCGTGGCGATCGCGCCGAACGTGCCGCCCACGCCGTGGACCGCGAAGACGTCGAGGGCGTCGTCGATCTTGAGGCGCTCGCGGAGGAGCGTCGCGCTGTAGCACAGGCCGCCGACGATGAGGCCGATCGCGAGCGCGCCGCCGGCCGTCACGAAGCCCGAGGCGGGCGTGATCGCAACGAGGCCGGCCACGGCACCACAGGCCGCTCCGAGGACGCTGACCTTGCGCCTGTGGACGTAGCTCGCGAGGACCCAGGTGATCGTCGCCGCCGCCGCGGCCGTGTTCGTCACCAGGAGGGCATTGGCCGCCAGGCCGTTTGCGGCGAGCGCGGAGCCGGCGTTGAAGCCGAACCAGCCGAACCACAGCAGGCCGGCGCCGAGGACGGTCATCGGGATGTCGTGGGGCTCCATCCCCTCCGCGCTGACCGCTCGGCGGCCGATGAGGAGGGCGACGACGAGGGCGGACACGCCGGACGAGGCATGGACCACGGTGCCGCCCGCGAAGTCGAGGGCGCCGAGGTTGTAGAGCCAGCCGTCGGAGGCCCAGACCCAGTGGGCGATCGGTGAGTAGACGACGACCGACCAGAGAACGGTGAAGATCACGAAGCTCGCGAAGCGCTTCCGTTCTGCGAACGCGCCGGTGATGAGGGCCGGGGTGATGGCCGCGAACATCAGCTGGAAGGCCGCGAAGAGGATGAACGGGATCGTGCTCGTCCCGAGCGGCGCGAGGCCGACGTTGTTGAAGAACAGGTAGTCGAGGCCGCCGAAGAGGCCGGTGCCGGTGGCGTCGGGCGCGAAGGCGATCGAGAAGCCCACGACGACCCAGACGACGCTGACGATCGCCAGGCCGAAGAAGCTGTGCATGATCGTCGAGAGGACGTTCTTGCGGCGAACGAGGCCGCCGTAGAAGAGCGCGAGTCCCGGCAGCATCACCATCACCAGGGCGGTGGCGATCAGGAGCCACGCCGTGTCGCCGGTGTCGATCTGGCCGGGCTCGGCCGCAAAGGCCGCCGCGGGCACGGCCACGGCCAGCAGGCCCGCTGCCAGGGATGCGCTCGCGAGTCGTCGCATGGCGGGTCGTCCTCCAGGCGGGCCCGAGCAACGGTGGCGGACCCTGCCTGCGAGTGTCGGGGCGAAGGCGGCCGCTCGCGCCGCTCAGCGGGCGGCAGCGGCGCTGCGATTGGGGGCCACGGCGGGTTGCGAGAGGGTTGTCAGGCAGGCATCAGGGTCCGGCGAGCGACGTTTCCGAGTGCCGCGACGAGCGCCGGATCGTCGTTGAGGGAGCCGATGCGCGCAAACCCGATCCCGGCAACGGCAGCCTGCTCCCTGGCGCCGACATCGATGTCGTACAGCACCTCGAGGTGGTCGGCCAGGAACTGGACCGGGACGACCAGGATCGCGCTCCGGCCGGTCGCTGCCAGGTCACCCACGAGATCCTTGAGATCGGGCTGCATCCATTCGCCCGGCTCGTGCCCTGCGCTCTGCCAGCAGAACTGCCAGGCATCGTCCGGGAGCCCGGCGGCAGCCGCGACGGCGAGGGCAGTGCCGCGCAGTTGCTCCAGGTACCCCGGCTCCTGCTCGGCGACATGACGCGGCAGGCTGTGGGCAGTCATGAGCACGGCCACACTGCGGCGCTCCGTCTCGCCGAGTCGCGCCAGCGCGGCCCGGACGCGCATCGCGAGGGCCCGGATGAATTCCGGCTCCGCCCACCACTCCCCCGCCATCCGGACGGCGGGGGCCCCGGGGCCGATCTGGTCCCGCGCCGCCTCGATGTCTCGTCCATAGCCTCCCATCAGCATCGGGGAGTACTGCGGTGACAGCACGATCCCGACGACCCGCCGGGCACCCTCTGCCGCGAGGACGCGGAGCGCTCGCTCGATGGTCGGCTCGGAGAACCGCATCGCCGCCCGGACGGGCCGATGGAGGTGCGCCGCGAGGGCGGCCGCCTGCCGAGCCGTGATCTCGACCAGCGGCGACCCGCCGATGACCTGGTAGCGCCGGGCGAACTCCGTGACGAGCTCGGCGTTCGGCGTTCGGCCTCCCCGGACCTTCGCGAGGTACGCGGCGACATCCGCTTCCTCCATCGTGTCCGGCGAGCCGTACGTCATCAGGAGGACGCCGGCATCAGCCGGCAGGTCGCTCATGCCGTGGCCGCCGCGAGGTCCACGCGAGCGGTCGTCTCGTGCACGAAGTCGACAAGCCGACGAAGGATCGCCGGATCGCTGCCCGGGAGGACGCCGTGACCGAGATTGAACACGTGGCCGGGCCGGCCCGCTGCCTCGTCGAGGACGCGCCGGGCGCCCGCTTCGGTGGCGTCCCAGCCGGCGAGCACGCGCGCGCCGTCCAGGTTCCCCTGGATGCCGCGGTCGAACCCGATCCTCGCCCAGGCATCGGCGAGCGAGATCCGGTGATCGACCCCGACGAGGTCACTGCCACACGCCGCGGTCAGCTCGAGCAGGGAGGCGGTACCCGTTCCGAAGAGGATCGTCGGGACGCCCGCCAGCGCCTCGTCGATGCGCCGGACGTACGGCTGGACAAAGGCCTCGTAGTCGGCCGGGGCAAGCCCGCCGACCCAGCTGTCGAACAGCTGGACCACCTGGGCACCGGCCTCGACCTGGGCCCGCAGGTACGCGATCGCCATTTCCGACAGGCGATCCATCAGGGCGTGCCATGCGGCCGGTTGTCCATACATGAACGCCTTGGCCATCGCATAGTCACGCGATGGCCGGCCCTCGATGAGGTAGCAGGCGAGGGTGAACGGTGCGCCGCTGAAGCCGATGACGGCGGCCCTGCCCTCCAGCTCCCTTCGGACGAGCCGGATCGCCTCGAGGGTGGATTCGATGACAGCTGGATCGAGCTTTCGGAGGGCCTCGATGTCGGCCATGGTCCGGAGCGGTCGCTCGATGATCGGGCCGACCTCGGGCTCGATGTGCAGGTCGACGCCCATGGGCTCGAGCGGCAGCATGATGTCGGCGTACATGACCGCAGCGTCCACGCCGAGCTCGCGGACCGGCATGAGGGTCACTTCGGCACATAGCTCCGGATTCTTCGCGAGCTCGAGGATCCCATGGCGCTCGCGCAGGGCGCGATAGGCGGGAAAGGTCCGACCGGCCTGGCGCATGAACCAGACAGGTGTCGCGTCGACTGCCTCGCGGCGGCAGGCTCGGAGAAAGCGGTCACTCATTCAGTCAATGCCTCCGTGACGGCGGTGATGGTCGCGGCGATCTCGTCACGGCCGTGGGCCATGGAGACGAACCACGCTTCGAATGGCGACGGCGGGAGGAGGACTCCCCTGTCCAGCATCTGTCCGAAGAACCGCGTGAACGCCGAGCGGTCGGCGGCCAGAGCCTGACCGGCATTGACCGGCGGCTCGTCCGCGAAGAAGACCGTCAGGAGGGATCCGACACGCGCCAGGGCGATGCGACCGCCGGGTGCGGCGGCCACGCTCCTGAGCCCCGCTTCGAGCCCGGCGGCCGTCGCCTCCAGGGCCTCGTAGCGCTCCGGCGTCAACGCGGCGAGCGTGGCGATTCCGGCCGCCATCGCGAGCGGATGCCCTGACAGGGTGCCGGCCTGGTAGACGGGACCCGAGGGCGCGATCATCGCCATCAGGTCCGCCCGGCCGCCGTACGCTCCGATGGGCATGCCGCCGCCGATGATCTTGCCGAGCGTCGTGAGGTCGGGCGTGATGCCCATCAGACCCTGGGCCCCGCCACGACCGAGGCGAAAGCCGGTGATGACCTCATCGAAGATGAGCAGCGCTCCGTCCGCGGCGGTCACGGCCCGCACCGTCTCCAGGAATCCGGGCACCGGCGGGATGACGCCGACGTTGGCGGCCACGGGCTCCACGATCACGGCCGCGACCTGCCCGCGGTGGATGCGGAATGCTGCCTCGACGGCTCCCCGATCGTTGTAGGGCAGGACGACCGTCAGCGCAGCCACGCCGTCGGGCACGCCGGCGCTGCCCGGGATCCCGTGCGTCGCGATCCCCGAACCGGCGTTCACGAGGAGATGGTCCGCGTGACCGTGGTACCCGCCCCCGAACTTGACGATGAGGTCGCGGCCCGTCGCGGCACGGGCGAGGCGCACGGCGGACATGACCGCTTCCGTGCCGGACGACGTGAAGCGCAGCCGTTCCATCGAGGGCATCGCCAAGCGGATGGCCTCGCCGAGCTCGATCTCGAGCGGATGGGTCGCTCCGAGCGCCAGGCCGTCGCTCAGGGCCGACGACATGGCCGCCATCACTCCGGCGTCGGCATGACCGAGGATGGCGGGGCCCCACGACCCGATGTAGTCGATGTATCGGCGGCCGTCCACATCCCAGACATGGGGCCCCTTGCCGCGCTGGAGGAGGAGGGGCGGCCGGGCCACGGATCGGAACGCGCGAACGGGGCTGTTCACGCCGCCCGGAAAGAGGCTCTCGGCCCGACGCACGAGATCCGACGAAACGCCGGCTGTCGTTGGCGCGGTCGTCACGGCGCACCCAGGAGATGGAGGATCTCCCCGGCGGGGCGATGGACTCCGAGAAGGATGGGATTGTCGTTGACGGTGGAGCGGCGGCTCTCGGTGGCACGCAGCGCCCGGACGAGATCTCCGAACGCGGGCAGATCGTCGGTTTCGTAGGCCACGACGAAGTCCTGCCCGTCCAGCCCGAAGGAGTACGCCAACGCCTGGCGGACCATCGGGTACTGATGGCCCACCCGCATGTGCTCGTTCATGATCCCCTGCCGGGCCTCAGCGGGCAGCAGGTACCAGTCCGTGCTCTTCGTGAACGGATAGACGATCAGGTAGCGCGATCGCGCGCCGTCGAACGGCGACTGCTCCTGTTCGGTCGGCTTGCGGACGTACTGTGACGGGCCGATCCGGCCGAGCAGGGAGTGGCGGACCTCGAGCCATCGCCCGAGGCCCGTCCGGAGCACGGCGGCGGCGGCCTCCTCGAGCGCATCGACAGAGTCGGCGCGGCGCCACAGGAGCAGGTCCACGCCCGGCTCGATGCCGATGGAGCTGTAGGCCATGGTTCGCATCGGCGGCACGTCCGGGCGAGACAGGAGATCCGAGAACGAGGCGGCCTCGCGACGGCGGCGGTCATCGGAGCGTCGACGCCAGGCCGGATCGAGGCTGAGTGCCAGGGCCTGGACGTACGTGCTGGCGGGGTCCGTCACGATCGCTCGTCCGCCAGCCACCGGGCGATATCGCCGGCAGCGTACGTGACGACGATCCCGGCGCCGGCCCGGACCATGGCCCCGACGGCCTCGAGCGTCGCGTTGCGACGATCGATCCAGCCGCGTTCGGCGGCGGCCGCGATCATCGCGTGCTCGCCGCTCACCTGGTATGCGGCAATCGGGAGGTCGAACCGCTGCCGCGCCGCGGCGATCAGGTCGAGACCCGGCAGGCCCGGCTTGACGAGCAGCAGGTCCGCGCCCTCCGCGACGTCGAGCGCCATCTCTCGCATCGCCTCGCGCCCATTCGTCGGGTCCATCTGGTAGGCCCGCCGGTCGCCGAGGGCCGGCGCGCTCCCGGCGGCTTCCCGAAAGGGCCCGTAGAACGCGGAGGCGTGCTTTGCGGCGTAGGCCATGATCGGCGTGCCCTGGAAGCCCGCGCCGTCGAGCGCCGCCCGGATCGCCGCCACCTGGCCATCCATCATCGCGCTCGGGGCGACGATGTCGGCGCCGGCCCGGGCCTGGCTCACGGCGGTGGCGGCGAGACGCTCGAGGGCCGCGTCATTGTCCACCTCACCCGACCGCGTGAGCGGCCCGCAGTGGCCATGGTCGGTGTACTCGCACAGGCACGTGTCGGCGATCGTCACGATCGGAAGCTGGAGCGAGCGGATCCGCGAGAACGCGTCCTGGACGACACCGTCGTCGGCCGACGCCTCGGATCCCATCGGGTCCTTGCCCCGAGGCAGGCCGAACAGGAGGAGGCCCCCGACCCCGAGTGCCGCGAGCGTCTCCGCCTCGATCGCGGCGAGATCCGGCGATAGACGCGCCACGCCGGGCATCGACCCGATCGGCTCGCGGACGCCACTCCCCGCGCAGACGAACAGCGGCGCCACCAGCATCGCGGGGTCGATCCGCGTCTCCCGGACGAGTCGCCGGATTCGCTCACTGCCCCGTAACCGGCGGAGCCGGATCGAGGGCAGGGGGAGGTCGCCTCCGGAGGGCGCGTTCGCGGGCATGCCCGTCAGGTCAACGCTCATCGTGGCGAACCTCCGGCCGGCGCGAGCGGCGGGGCGGGCAATCGGACCCGAATCGCCCGGGCCGCGGTCTCGGCCAGAACCGCTGGTTCCGTCGACTCGGCCACGCCAACCACCTCGAACCCCGCGGCGGCGGCGGCCGCGGCGGTCTCGGGTCCGATGCAGATCGCGGGAAGGCCGCCCACGCGGATCGATTCCGTCGCGGCGAGCCGTACGAGACCTCGCACGGTGGACCCGCTCGTGAAGACGGCGGCGGCCACCGGACCCTCGCCGAAGGCCTGCCGGAGACGCCGTCCGAACTCAGGTGGCGCCTCCTCGGTCGTGTAGGCGACAACCTCGTGGACGACCGCGCCGCGCGCAACGAGCATCTCGGACAGCTCCGCGCCACCGGTTGAACCACGCACGACCAGCACTTCGTCGCCCGCCGTGATCGGCAACTGTCGTCCGAGGTCCGAGGCCGTGGCGACGGTGGGCTGGAACGCAACGTCGACGCCCTCGGCTTCCAGGGCCATCCTCGTCTGAGGACCGACCGCCGCGAGGCGCGTTGCCTCGAACGGCGTGAAGATCCGCTCCGCGGCCGCGAGCAGGGCTCGGGCGCCGTTCGCGCTCGTGATGACGACCCAGGCGAAGCTTCCGATCCACGGCAGCGCTCGGTCGAGCGGTCCGTCAGGGGCACCGAGGTGAACCTTGATCGTCGGGGTCGGGATCGGGTCCAGCGCGACATCACGCAACGCAGCCATGAGCGCCCCGGCCTGGCCCTCGGGGCGCGTGACGATCACGCGAGGGCGTCTCGGCCGTCCGGCGCCGGCCGCCTCGGGCCGCCACGGGCCGGGTGCCGATACGACCGCCGCGAGATCCGCGACCATCTGCCGCACCGCATCCGCCGGTCCCGAGCGCCGCCCTGAGCGGGCGCCGGTTCCGTCGATCGCGACTCGGCCGGCCTGGATGGCGACCTGGTCGCCGGCGGCCAGGGCGAGGGCGCCGATGGGCGATCGACAGCCCCCGCCACACGCGGCCAGCAGGTCCCGCTCAGCTTCGACGGCGCGTCGCGTGTCGGCGTCGTCGATCTTCGAGAGCAGCATGACGAGCGGGTCGTCGGAGCGTGCCTGCACGGCGATCGCGCCCTGGCCCGGCGCAGGCGGAACCAGCACGGGATCGAGGCGCTCGCCAATGCGGTTGGCGAGCCCAAGGCGGTCCAGGCCGGCCGCGGCCAGGACCAGCGCGTCGACTTCGCCCGCATCCATGCGTCGCAGTCGGGTATCGACGTTGCCGTGGATCGGTCGGACATCAAGGTCCGGGCGATGCGCGAGCAGGAAGCCGGTGCGTCGCGGGCTGTCGGTTCCAACGCTTGCCCCTGGCGGAAGCTCGTCGAGACGGCCGTTCATTCCGTCGCGGACGACGAGCGCGTCCCTCGGATCGGCGCGCGGAAGGAAGGCCGCAATGGAGAGGCGGCGGTCGAGCACGGTGGGCAGGTCCTTCGCGCTGTGCACTCCGACGTCGATCCGGCCCGCGAGCAGCTCGCGCTCGATCGCGGCGACGAAGACGCCGTCGCCCCAGGCCAGGTCCGACGGGCGGCGATCCCCCTCCGTCTCGATGACGACGATGCTCGCCCGGGCCCCCACGCGCAGGAGCGCCGCGGCCACGAGGTTGGCCTGGACCATGGCCAGCGCACTCCCGCGCGTCCCGACCCGGACATCATCGCCACTCATAGCGAGAACAACTCCCGCGCGGCCGATGTGAGCCGGCCCTCCGGGTCATGGCGGAGCCGCTCCAGCGCTTCCCGAAAGAGCCGCTCGGTCAACTGCCGACTCATGCGTTCGACTGCCAGGCGCGCCGCGGGCTCGATCTCGGGGGCGACCAGCCAGAGCCGTGCCAGCTGCGCGCTCCGTTCCGCCTCGGCTCGCTCGACGAGTGCCTGCGCGACAGCTCGGTGCTGCCACCCCTCGGCCCAGCGCTCGAACTCCACAAGGGTTCGCTCCACCAGGTCCCGGGCCCGCCCGCCGGCCCGCGAGGAGCCCGGGTTGCCCGCCTCGCTGGCAAGCGCATCCACGGACACGTAGCGATCGCCGAGGCTTTGGACCAATGTGTCCGGGACGGCTGACGGCATCGAAAGGTCCACGATCGTCGCCGGCCCGTTCGCGATCCTGTCGATGGTCGGGGGACTCAGTCGCCACGGGCCGGCCAGGGCGACGACGATGGCGCCGAACAGCGTGACCGCCTCGCCCGGATCGAAGGCAACTGTTGTCGCGCCCAGGGCGGCGGCGCTCGCGGCCGCGTGGGCCGCCGAGCGACTGGCGATGACGGGCCGTGCGCCGACGGCACGAGCACGGAGCGCCGCCAGCTCGCCCATCTCGCCCGTCCCGACGACCAGCACGTCCATGCCGTCGAGCCGGATGCCCCGGCGCGTGAAGGCATCGAGGGCTTCGTCGGCCAGCGTCCGCCCCGGTCCGGTGCGCCATGAGCGCGCGGTCCTTCCGGCGCGCAGCGCCAGGCTCATGAGGCGATCGATCTCGGAGGCGACGGGGCTGCCTGCCCGGGCGCTCGCGAGTGCCGTGCGGAGCTGGTGGAGGATCTGGTCCTCACCGAGGACGACGGAATCGAGGCCGACCGCGACCTCCAACGCATGCCGTTCAGCGGCCGGACCTCGCAACACCTCCACGCCGGGCGGCAGGTTGGCCGGGATGGCCTCCGCGCTCCGGCTCCAGGGAAGGTAGAGCTCCACCCGGTGGCAGGTTTCGAGAAGGAGGCCGTCGCCCCGCACGGCCCGGAACGCCTCGGCCAGGGCGGCACGCGCCGGGGCTGGGACGCGCCGCGCATGGGCCGCGACGACGATGATCTCACCCGATGGCGCGCTCACCGTCGGGATCCGGGTGCCCCCGCGACCCGGCGGGCACGACGGCCGTTCGTCACCGTCTCGACGCTGTGTCCGGTCATCGTGGCGACGAGGAGCTGGTCCATCGCCCGCTCGGCCGAGGCGAGCAGCGATGTCGTTTCGTGAGCGTCGAACCCTCGGCGCTGCGCCGCCAGTGCGAGTTCCCGATGGAACGGCGCCCGGAAGCGGAGGAATCCTTCGACGGTCTGGCTCAGGGACAGGCCGATCGACACCGCAAGCCGGCCGTACCTCGCGGCATTGGAGGCCGCGTCTCGAAGCAGATCCGACGCGATCTCCGGATCCCTGGCCTCGAGGTGCTGCAGGAGCCGTTCGGCCAGGAGGTGACCTTCAACGCGAAAGAGTTCCCGTTGATCGTCCGACAGGGCGAGAACCCACGGGAGCTCGGCGGATACGCCGCGGCTGACCCGCCGATAGGACCTCGACAGCCGGGCAGGAGTGAGCCCGGCGCTGCTGAGGGATGGCCGGCCGAGGCGAGCCGACGGCAACAGGCGCTCGAGGCCGGCCCGCGAGAAGCGACGATGACCGCCGGGCGTGAGGAAGACTCGAAGTCGACCGGCATCGCCCCAGCGGCGAACCGTGGCGGGAGAGACACCGAGGACCCGGCTGGCCTCGGAAAGACTCAGCCAATCGATCGCGGGGGACGCGGCAGGCTTCAAAATCTACCTAAATCTATAGATTATTTGCCAACCACGTCACATTAGCACAACACGTCCTCGGACGGGGCCACGGTGGCCCGGGCGAACCTCAGCGAGCCAGCGGCACCCAGCTGGACGTCCGCGACGATTCGAGGACGGCCTCCACGAACGCGACGTCCCGGGCGCCGTCGTCCAGCGTCGGGTATGGCGCGGCGGCGGGATCCTCGTCCGGGGCCGCTCCCGCGGCGATGGCCGCGTAGAACGGGCGGAGCAGGTCACGGAGGGCCTCCGCCCAGCCCTCGGGATGGCCGGCCGGCAGCGAGGGGACGCCCACCTCCACCGCGGGGCCGTCGTCGGGACCGCGGGTCAGGAGCGTCGATTCGTCGCGGCTGCGGACCCAGAGATGCTCCGGGTCCTCCTGGGCCCAGTCGAGGGTCGCCCGGGCGCCCGCCAGCTCCAGCTGGAACGCGTTCTTCCGGCCGGGGCTCACCTGGCTGATGACGGCCGAGCCTCGGACGCCGCCCTCGAAGCGGAACAGGATCGTCGCGGCGTCCTCGGATCTGATGGTCACGTCCTCGGTCGGTCCGTCCGCCGTCCCGAAGGCAGTCGCGGCGACGAGCGGCCGGGTCCGGCGATCGATGAACGTGGCCAGGTCGGCGAAGACCGCCTCGACCCGCAGCCCGGAGATGAACTCCGCGGTGTCGAACCAGTGCGTCCCGATGTCGGCGACCGCGCGCGACGCGCCCCCGGCCTCGGGCTCGAGGCGCCAGTTGTAGTCCGTGGCGTTCGCGAGCCAGTCCTGGATGTACCCGCCGTGGATGAGCCGGAGGTCCCCGGCGGCCCCGGCGGCAATGAGCGCCCGGGCCCGGCGGACCATCGGGTAGCCCCGATAGGTCAGGGCGACGAGCGCGTGCCGACCCCGGCGCCGGGCGAGGGCGGCGAGCTCGAACGCCGTTGCCGAGTCGAGCGCGGCGGGCTTCTCCAGGACGAGGTGCTTGCCGGCCTCGAGCACGGCCGTCGCGAGCTCCACGTGGGTCCGGTTCGGAGTGCAGACGTGGACGACGTCGATGGTCGGGTCGTCGAGGACGGACCGGAACTCGGCTGTCCCGCGGGCGACGCCGAGGGCTTCGGCCCGCTGCCGGGAGCGCGCCTCGTCCGACCCGACGATCGCGACGACGTCGGCGTAGCCGCCCCGCCGCACGGCATCGACGTGGAACGGCCCCACGAAGCCCATCCCGACCACGGCGGTCCGCAGCCGCGGCGGCCGGGCGGCGCGCTCGCCGTCCACGCGATCAGGCTCCGCCATCACGTCCACCAGGCCTCGGACATCGCCGGCTCGGACGGCATCACGGAGCGGAGGAACGCGACGGCCTTCCTGAATCCCTCGTCGATCGACAGGAGGGCGTCCTCGTGCTCGATCGACAGGACGTCTTCGTAGCCCGCGAGGCGGAGCGCGCTCAGGATCCTTCGCCAGTCCAGCTCGCCGTGGCCGAAGCCGACGGTCCGGAAAACCCACGAGCGGCGGCCGACCTCGCCGAGCGGCACCGTGTCGAGGACGCCGTTGAGCGCCGCGTTCGCGGCGTGGATCGCCGTGTCCTTGGCGTGGGTGTGGAAGATCGCGCCGTGCCGCCCCAGCTCGGCGATGGCCGTCTCGATGTCGATCCCCTGCCAGAAGAGGTGGCTCGGGTCCAGGTTCGCCCCGATTGCCTCGCCGCAGGCATCGCGGAGGCGGAGGAGCGTCGCCGGGTTGTAGACCACGAATCCGGGATGCATCTCGAAGCCCAGGCGCACGCCATGGGCGGCCGCGAAGGCCGCCTGCTCCCGCCAGTACGGGATGACCTTCTCCCGCCACTGCCACTCCAGGAGCTCGCCGTACTCATTCGGCCAGGCGCAGGTCACCCAGTTCGGGTAGCGGGCGGCATCGGAATCCCCGGGACAGCCGCTGAAGAGGTTGACCCGGCTCACGTCGAGGCGCTCCGCGAGCTCCACGGTCCGGACGAACGTCTCGTGGCTGGCGCGCGCGACGTGCGCCTGCGGGTGGAGCGGGTTGCCATGGCAGGACAGGGCGCTGATCTCCAGGTTCCGCGAGGAGATCGCGCCCCGGAAGCCGGAAAGCGCCGCGCCGTCCGCGAGCAGCTCCGCCGGCCGGCAGTGGGCGTCGCCCGGGTAGTTGCCCGTCCCGATCTCGACGCGGTCGATCCCGGCCTCGACGATCCGGTCGAGGGCGGACTCCAGTGGCTGCGACCCGAACAGGACGGTGAAGACGCCGAGCTTCATGGAACCTCCGTGGGGATGGCCTCGCAGATCCGGCCGGCGTTGGGCATCAGCCGACGGGCAGGCCCGCCAGCGCCCTGAGGGCTTCGGCGACCTTCTCGGCCGGATACTCGTAGTCCTCGAGCGTCCCTGAAAGGTAGCGCTCGTAGGCCGAGAGGTCGAAATGGCCGTGCCCGCAAAGGTTGAACAGGATCACCTTCGCCTGGCCCGACCGGCGCGCCTCGAGGGCCTCGTCGACGGCGACCTTGAGGGCATGGGTCGGCTCGGGCGCAGGGAGGATGCCCTCTGCCCTGGCGAACTGGACGCCCACCTCGAACGACGCTCGCTGGTGAACGGCCTGCGCCTCGATGAGGCCCTCCTCCTTGAGCAGCGATACGAGCGGTGACATGCCGTGATAGCGAAGGCCGCCGGCGTGGATGGGCTCGGGGATGAAGTCGTGGCCGAGGGTGTGCATCTTCACGAGCGGCGTCATCCGGGCGGTGTCGCCGAAGTCGTAGCGGTAAGCGCCCTTGGTCAGTGACGGGGCGGCCTCCGGCTCGGCGGCGATGATCCGGGGCCTCGGGCCGCCGCGCAGGCCACGCCCGAGGAACGGGAACGCCAGGCCCGCGAAGTTGGAGCCGCCGCCCGCACAGCCGATCACGACGTCGGGCTCCTCGTCGGCCATCGCCATCTGCTCGATCGCCTCCTGGCCGATCACCGTCTGGTGGAGCAGCACGAAGTCGAAGACCGAGCCGAGGGAGTACCTCGTTCCGGGATGCGTGACCGTGTCCTCGATCGCCTCGCTGATCGCGATCCCGAGCGAGCCGGTGTGATCGGGCCGGTCGGCCAGGACACTGCGGCCGTAGTTCGTGTCCTCGCTCGGGCTGGGCCTGACGGACGCCCCGTAGGTCTCCATGAGGACGCGTCGGTACGGCTTCTGGTCATAGCTGCTGCGGACCATGTAGACCTTCACGTCGACCCCGAAGGTCGCGCCCGCGAAGGCGAGGGCGCTGCCCCACTGGCCGGCGCCGGTCTCGGTCGCGAGCCGGGTGATGCCCTCCTCCTTGTTGTAGAAGGCCTGGGCCAGCGCGGTGTTCGGCTTGTGGCTGCCCGACGGGCTGCCGCCCTCGTACTTGTAGTAGATGTGGGCGGGGGTATCGAGGGCCTTCTCGAGGCGGTGGGCCCGGAAGAGCGGGCTCGGCCGGTACAGGCGGTACGCATCTCTGACCGGTCCCGGGATCTCGATCTCCCGATCCTGGCTGACGACCTGCTTGATGAGCTCCATCGGGAAGAGCGGAGCCAGGTCCGCGGGCCCGATCGGTTGGCCGGTCCCGGGATGGAGGACCGGCGGGGCCGGCGTCGGCAGGTCGGCCGCGATGTTGTACCAGCTGCGGGGGATGCGGTCCTCGTCGAGGATGAACTTCGTCCGGTCAGCGGCCATCTCGGTGTTCCTCAGGGTTCTGGCGTGTCGGAGTGGCTGAGGGTAGCAGCGGCATCGCTCGCTGCGAAGGGCCAGTCGCTGCGAAGGGCCCGTCGCGTGGACTCGTCGCGTGGGCTCGTCGCGTTGCCACCGCTGGACTGGTAGCCAAGCCCCGGCCGGGCTATGGGTCGGCTGCAGGACTCGGGAGCCAGCGCGGGCCACTCGAGCGGCCGTCGGGCCTGCCGCGGGTCGGGAAGGTTGGACCCCCGGACCGGCAGGGAGAGTAGCTGCAGCTCACGGCTGGACTGCCGCGCCAGTTGAGGACCGCGACTCCCGTCGATGGGCCGGCCGGCCGTGGCGCGGATGTCAGCCAGTCGCGACCGGCGGGAGGCCGGCGAGCGGACCCTTCGGGTTGCGGGTCACGAGCTCGGGCTCCGGTGGGCGTCCCTCCGACCGACCGGCGACCTCGGCGTCGAGGAGCGCGAGCAGGGTCGGGAACGCGGACTGGAGCGCCTCGCCATAGGCGGGGCCGATGTGGGTCATCTGTGCCAGCTCGCGCTTGGTCCGGGGCGCGCCGAACCGGAGGTGGATGACCGTCCCGTCCGGGACCGGCTCCAGCTCGATCGTGTGGAGGACCTTCACCGGCCCGTCGGGCGTGTCAAGGATGGTCCGGTCGGTGACGTAGTCGTACGGCCGCCAGTCGAGGATCTCCTCGACGACGGCGTCCTTGCCATGCATGCAGTGATTCGAGGAGCCGGGCCCGCGGCGGCCGCCGGTCGCGCCCTCGATCGTGACCTCGGTCACCCAGGGCTGCCAGGACATCCGTTGGCCGGGCTTCGTCAGGAACTCCCAGGCGACCTGCGGCGGCGCGGTCGTCGTGATCGCCAGGTCGAGGACGGCGTCCTCGGGGGCCACGCGAACACGTGCCCGAGCCTCCTCCTCCTGCCACCGCCGTTCGAGGTCGAGCACCCAGCCGGGCACGTCGCCGATCCGGTCATACGTCTCGACGTGCGGCCGGAGGCCGAGCGCCGCAGGATCGATGTCGCCGGCGTCGATGCAGGCCTGCGTCAGCAGGGCGTAGGCCTCGATGCCCTCCCGCTCGACGATGTCGTTCTTCAGGAGCCGGTGGACGACGATGACGTCGGAGCCGAGGAGCTCCTGCCGCCCGGCGACCTTCTGGACGATGGTCGTGCCGTGGTGGACGACGAACTTCAGGTCGAGGTCCGGGATGCGCACACAGGCATTGCACTCGCACGACGTCGCCTGCCGGACATCGCGGCGGCGGCGCCGGAAGCCGAAGTAGCAGCGCTCGATCGTGTCGAGGAGCATCGAGCCGTCGATGGCCGCCCCCGGCGTCCAGGTGAAGGCGGCATCGCCCTCCAGCTTGGCCAGCCGGAAGTTCGGCCGGAGCGCCGACACGACCGCGCCGACGAGGTCGGCGAGGATGTCCTGGGCGTGATCCAGCTCGACGTCGGCAAGGTAGCCGGTGTAGCCCGAGATGTCGGCGATCAGGAACGTGGCGGGCTGCGCGGCGAGCATCGGCTCAGGGCTCCCAGCGGACGCGGATCGGCGAACGAAGGTCGGGCAGCGGCAACGATGCGGCTTCCGTCTCGATCGCGTCGCGGACGGCGGACGTGAGCGGCTGCCAGGCCTCGACGGCGACGTTCGAACCGGCCCTGCGCCATGTGCCGACGACCTCGCCATCGGCCAGGACGGCGCCCGGCCAGACTCGCGGCGTCCAGAGCCTGCCGCGACGCTCCGCCTCCGGCACGAGCAGCGCCCGATCCGCACCCTGGAGGAGATGGTAGGTGTCGCCGCTCGGGAGGAGCCTGGCCGGCGCGGCGGCCCGCGATCCCGCTTCGGACGCGGCACCGATCGCCGGCTCGTCGGCGGCGAGGATCCAGCCATCGCCGACCGGCGTCCGCGCGGCGACGAGCTCGCGTCGGAGGCCATCGAAGGCGTGCTGGGCGGAGGCGGGCTTCACGCCGGCCCAGGCGCTGAACGACGTGGGGGTCCCGACGGCGAAGACGTGGAGGAAGCGCCGGGCAAGCTCGAGGCGGGCCGCCCCGGGGGTGACCCCCGGCGGCGGGATCGTCTGGATCGTTGGCCTTCGCGCACCGTCCCAGCGGATGAGGATGGTGCCCGTCGTGGTCGCGTAGCGCAGCGAGTTCGGCGGCACGCCGAGCGCCCGGCCGGCTGCGCTGTACGTCATCGTCGCGCCGTCGAGGAGGTCGCGGATCCGGGTCGCCGCGTCCTCGGCGCGTCGCCGGCCGGCGGCAGAATCAGGATGCCGCCCGAGCGTGAAGACCGGGACGTCCTGGCGGGCCACGACGTAGGCGCTGAACCGCGGCCCCCAGACCTGGGCGAGGGAGGGGTCCTCCCAGCTGGCCGAGGTCGTCCCCTCGACGCGGGCGTGGATCGAAAGCAGCGCCCCGCGCGGCATGCTGTCCGAGAGTCCCGCCCAGGCCGCGCGTCGGAGCGACGCGGGACCGGCTGGCAGCCGCTCGTCGAGGGCCTGGACCGAGCGGCGGAACGCGAGGACCTGCTCGCGAGTCAGCTCCAGCTGCCGGGTCACGTGGCGGCTCGGCGAGGGGTGGGCGCGGGCTGTGAAGTCGAAGGTCGGCGCACCGGGAGATCCTAGTCCCGGGCAGGCCGTTGCCCAGCCTTGGCGCGAACGGCCGCTCCCGCTAGACTGAACGGCCTCCCGAGCGGGAGTAACTCAGCTGGCAGAGTGTCTGCTTCCCAAGCAGAATGTCGCGGGTTCGAATCCCGTCTCCCGCTCCACTCCTTCGTAATGTGCGCGGGGCCGAGGGAGGCGATGGAGCGCGAGGCCGACGCAGCCGCTGCGGGCCGACGTCCTGCGCGCCACGAGACGCTGGCCTGGTTCCTCGCCGAGAACGTCGTCAAGGACCCGCTCATCGAGGGTTGATCGAGTTGGGAATGGAAACCGCGCCCGGCGATGTCGCCGGGCGCGGCCTGGGATACGGGCCGGCCCAAGGGCGGGCCGTGGCTCAGTACGTCGCGCGCTGGGTGCTGAAGCAGTCCGAGCAGTAGACGGGCTTGGAGCCGTTCGGGCGGAACGGGACCCGCGCTTCCTTGCCGCAGCTGGAGCAGGTCGCCGAGAACATCTCGCGCGCGCCGCGGCTCTCGCCGCCGCCGTAGCCGCCGCCGTTGCCGTAGCCGCTGCCGCCGGACGAGTAGCCGCCGCCGGAGCTGTACGAGCTGCCGCCGGAATCACCGCGCTGGGCCTTCTTGATGGCCCGGCACGACGCACACCGCCGCGGCTCGCTGAAGCCGCGATCCGTGTAGAACTGCTGCTCGCTCGCCGTGAAGACGAACTCCTGGCCGCAGTCGGCACAGATCAGCGTCTTGTCATTCGTGAACAAAGAAAAAACTCCTTCTCATGCGGCCCAGCGAACCTGTCTCGCCGTGAACCGTTGAGAGGGAGTGATCGTCTTGCCGCGTCTGATGGCGCCCAGGTGGCGCCGTTGCGAAGGCACCATACCACGGATCCCGACGGGCCCCCGCCCAGGCGCTACGGGATCGGCGTGACCGCGAGGAGCGTGCTCCGGAGCGGCGGGTCGGCGAGCGGCCTGCGAGCGTTGAACACGGCGATGAACACGTTGCCCGACACGGTCTTCGTCGCCGTGGAGCCGATCACCGTGACGCTGATGAGGCGCCCCGAGACGCCGCGGTTCCGGAAGTCGAAGCCCACGAGCGTGCCGACGCTCGTTCGCGCATCGGCGCCGAAGATCGCCGAGAGTGCCGCGACGGAGTACGCCTTCGTCTGCCACGTGGCAACGGGCGCGCCGGCGTCATACGGGACGCCGGCCTGGTCCCGGTCCGGCGAGCCGCGGAGGTACGCGAGCGGCGTGGACGTGACCGCGCCGCTCGACGCGTTGAAGACATACTCGTTGTTCTCCGTCGCGCCGCCGCCGGTCGAGTGGAAGTACGTGTTCGCGACGGCGGCGCCGGCCTTCACGACCTGGTTCGCGGTCGCGAGCACCGTGGCGTCGGCGGCGAGGGTCTCCCGCATCATGCCGCCGTAGACCTGGGACCGCGTGTCGTCGTAGACGTCGAACGTGCCGGTTGCCGGACGGAGGCGCACGGCGGCATATGACCGGGCCACGATCGTCTGGGCCGCCCGGGCCTCGGCCGGCCACGTCGAGGGCATCTCCGCCGGGACGACGCCGCGCAGGTACGTCTCGAGGTCCAGCTCGTTGATGACGTCGACGCGGGCGCCCGTCGCGAGGACGCGCAGCGTGCCGCGATAGCGGTCGTAGGTGGAGGGCTTCGAGTAGAGCTGGATGCTGCCCCCCGCGACCTTCGAGCGGATCCGGCTGTCGGACGGGACGGGACCGCTGTAGAGCACGGCACCGGCCGTCGTGTCGACGATTGCCCGCCAGGTCGTGGTGGTGCCGCTGGTCGTCGGGATCATCCGGAGCCGGGCGTCGGCGGGGAAGCTGGTGCCGATGCCGGCGATCTCCCAGTCTCCGCCGCGGCCGTAGATCAGCAGCGGGGCCGCGGCCGAGGCCGTGAAGTCGTCGAGGACGAGGACGCGGATGGCCTGGCCGGCGGCGATCGTCCCGACCGTCGTCCCGGCGAAGTACTGGGCGAGGATCTCCGTCGCGGACTGGCCGGCGAGCGCCCGTCCCCGGGCCCCGTACTGGGAGAGGCCGACGCCATGGCCGTAGCCACGGCCGAAGAACGTCGTGCTGGCCCCGAGGATGGTGACGCCCGGCGTCGTGGCGGTGACGCCCGAGCTCAGGACGCCGCTCGCCGCGTAGAGCGCGGATACGCCGTAGAGGGTCGCGACGCTCGCGCCGTTGATGCTCGTCACGCGATACCAGCTCGAGCCGGACTTGGCGGTCGGGCAGATGGTGCTCCAGCTGCCGCCACTCACGGTCCCGCTCACGACGACGCTGTTGCCGTTGATGCCGAGCCTGACCTTCAGGGTTCCGCTCGTCGAGGCACTGGTCCGCAGGTTCGCGCCGTCGCAGGCGGGCACCATGCTCTGGCCGCTGCCCACGACGGCGGTCGGGGCAGCAGTCGGGGCGGCGATCGGGGCGGCGGTCGGGGCAGCGGTCGGGGGCGCGGTCGGGGCAGCGGTCGGGACGGGGGTCGTCGCCGGTTGCGGCGTCTCGACGGGGGCGACGGCCGGGGTCGGCGACGGCGATGCGGTTGCGTCCGGCGCGGGCGCCGATGGTGTGGTGACGGCGAGGACGCCGGTCGCGGCAAAGAGGTACGTGACGCCATACAGCGTCGTCACGCTCGTCCCGTTGACCTGGGTGACCTGGAACCAGGTCGATCCCGCCTTGGAGGTCGGGCAGATCGTGCTCCAGCTGCCGCCGGCCACGGTCGCGCCGACGGTCACCGTGTTCGCCAGGCCCAGCCTGACCTTGACGGTCGCACTGGTCGATGCGCTCGTCCGGAGATTCACGCCATCGCACGCGGGAGCCATGGAGCCCGCGGCTGCGGCCGTCGGGGCCAGCGCCAGCGCGGCCGCGAGGAGGAGCCCGAGGATCGGCGCACCCCAGCGGCGCCGCCGACCGGATGCGGGCGCGGCGGGTCCTGATGCGAAGCGGTCGTGGTCGGCCATCCCGGACAGCCTCCCCGGTCCGGCCGGGTCCCGCCACGACCCAACATGGCCACTCCGCACCAACCCGATCGGGCTATGACCGCGGCCCCGGGCCGGTCACGCTCGGGCTCGCTCCCCGAGCCGTCGCTGCAGGGCCTGGTGTCCCAGCACCGAAGTGACCAGACCATTGTGATGATCGCAGCTACGCTTCGTCGCATGGCCCATCCTCCCGCGCCCCAGTTGATCGTGAGTCCTGATGAACGGGCGGTTCTCGACCGTCTGGTCCGCGCCCGGACGAGCGAGCAGTGGCTCGCGCAGCGGGCCCGGATCGTGATCCGCGCTGCCGATGGCGTCGCGAACAAGCGGATCGCGGCGGAGGTCAGCGTGAACCTGGGTCAGGGCGATCACCCGCGAGGGCGACCTGCACGTGGTGCTCGACAACGCGTCCACCCACAAGACCCCGGATGTCCAGACCTGGCTCGAGGCGTCATCCGCGGATCACCTTCCACTTCACCCCGACCAGCGCGTCCTGGATGAACCAGATCGAGACGTGGTTTGGCATCCTCACGCGCCAGGCCATCCGGCGGGGCAGCTTCGGCTCGGTGAAGGAGCTGATCTCGATGATCGACACGTTCACCGTCAACTGGAACACCGGCTCGACCCCATTCATGTGGACCAGACCGCCGACGAGATCCTCGCCAAGGCCGTCCGCAAGGATCGGGCGATCAGCGAATCGCGACACTAGCGCTTGCAGGTCGCGATCGAGGGCAGGATCCAGACCCGCTCCTGGGACGACGACCAGGGCAACCGGCACTGGAAGACCGAGATCGTCGCCGGTCACGTCGAGATGCTGAGCGGCCGGCGCAAGAACGATTTCGAGGCGGAATCCGCTGCGGGCGCGCTGGCCGTCCAGGTCGGTGCGGGCGAATCGACCGATGGAACGCCCATCCCCGCGAGCGAGCCGATCGCCGAGGCCGAGGCGGCCGCAGCCTGAGTCCTCCTCCCCCAACCGGTCCGGTGGCGTCGACTCCCCCCTCCGGCGCCGCGGGAACGGTCTGGGCCAGGGCGTGCCACCGGCCCCTTCAACCTACCCGGGCGGGATGTTGTGGTTGATCCGGAAAACGTTCTCGGGATCGTAGCGGCGCTTGATGAGCGTCAAACGCTCGAGCTTCGCGGGACCATACGCCGCGATGGCCTTCACCCCTGCGTTCGCGGCGTCCTGCCCGAGGAAATTGATGTATTGGCCGGCGATGGCGTAAGGAGCCATGGCGTCCGAAAGCCCGCGTACCCAGCCGGACATCGAATCGTCATCGGCAGGAGCCGGCCAGTAACCATAGATATTGAGCCAGTACTGCGCAGATCGGGTCGGAAAGGCAGTGTCGTCCTCGCCGACGCGGCCGTAGACGCCGCCCATGTGGTGAAGGTCGGCGGCGGTCCCGAACCACGTCTGTGACCCGCACCACTCGACCAACGTGTCGATCATCGGCGCGTCGACCCGCTCGAACGACGCGTTCCGCCAGTAGGCGCGAACGCCTTTCGAGAGCATCGGATCAAGCGCTGACTGGAAGGCGATCCAGCGGGTGGGTTCGAGAACCGCGACGTCGGGGAGGCACGCAGCCTGGATCCGCCCGACTACGGCCTCACCCTCGATCCGGTCGGTGCCGGCCCACGCGAAGCCCAGGAACATGAGCACGCGGTCGCCGAGCTCCGAGACAGGCGGCGGCACCATGAACGTGATCATGCAGGTCAGATCGTCGGGCAGGTCGGGAGCGAGATTGGCGAAGGACATGAGTGCCTCGGTCCACCGCGGGAGCTCATAGATCAGGGTGCCGGCGAACACGTCGGGGTTGAGCGGGTGGGCCCGGAACGTGAACGAGCTGACGACGCCGAAGTTTCCGCCGCCGCCCCTCAGGCCCCAAAACAGGTCCGGGTGCTCGGTCGGGCTCGCGATCACACGATCCCCCGTCGCGAGAACGACCTCGGCCGAGACGAGGTTGTCGATCGTCAGTCCGTACCGGCGCGTGAGCCAGCCGACGCCGCCACCGAGCGTCAGGCCGGCGATCCCGGTCCCAGAGACGGTGCCGATCGGCACAGCCAGTCCGAACGGCTCCGTCGCGGCGTCGACATCCGCGAGCCTCGCGCCTGCTCCGACACGGACCAGGCGGGCTTCCGGATCCACGTCGATCCCATTGAGACGGCCGAGGTCGAGGACGATACCGTCATCGACGGTGCCGTTGCCGGCGACATTGTGACCGCCGCCGCGAATTGCCAGCGGCCGCCCGCTGCTCCGCGAGATCTCGATCACGGGAGCGATGTCGCCGACATTCGCCGCCTCGACGATGTGGCTCGGTCGGCGGTCGATCATGCCGTTCCACACCCGGCGAGCGGTGTCGTAGTCCGGTTCGGCCGGTGTGATGAGGCGTCCCCGGATCGTGTCGCGGAGCCCGGTCGTGATGACGGATTCGGTCACCATCGGGAACGCCTCCTGAGAATTCGGGCGAGGCCGCGTGTGACGCGCCTATGCGCTCGCCGCCATCGGCGGTGCGCCGACGCGCAGGGGAGTGATCGTGGCGTACCTGCGCCTGTAGGCGGCTGGAGTGAGTCCCGTCGACCGACGGAACAAGCGCCGAAAGAACGTCAGATCCTCGTAGCCCACCCGGTAGCCGATATCCTCGATCGGGCCGACCCCTGACTCGATGAACTCCCTCGCGCGTTCGATCCGGAGCGAGTGGACGTATTCGATGGGTCGCTTACCGGTCGCCGTCCGGAACCTGCGGGCGAAGGTGCGCCTGGTCAGGCCTGATGAATCGGCCATCGCCGTGACCGGGTTCGCCGCGGCAATGTTGTCGTCGATCCAGCTCAGCGATCGCCCGATTGCGGCATCGGCGTTGCGTCGCGAGTGTCCGATCGCCGCAAACGGCAATTGACCGTCCTCATGGCCTCCAAGGAGATAGACCTTCGCGGTCCGGATCGCGTGCTCGGCGCCGCACAGGCGCGTAATCAGGTGGAGCGTCAGGTCCTGCCACGCGGTGACGCCGCCGGCGGTGACGACCCCATCGGCCTCGGAAGCGAGGTCGAGCACCAGGCTGGAGTCGAACCCGATCTGCGGGTAGGACGTCCGGAACAGATCGGCGTAGGCCCAGTGACCAGCGCAGGAACGACCGTCGAGCAGTCCTGATTCGGCGAGCAGAAGGGAACCCGTGCAAACGGACGAGATCAGTGCGCCCTGCTTGTGCAGCCGCCGCAACCATTCGATCACGGCTCCGTACCGGCCGCGGGGCGCCTCGTGGATGGAGGTATAAAGGTCACATACGACGACTGCGTCGACCGCATCGACCTCGTCGATCGCGAAATGCGGCTCGACCGGGATGTTTCCGAAGCAGCGAAATGGCTCATGGCTCGCCGCCACGATCGAGACGTCGAGCAGCGCGTCGCCCGGTTCGCCCGTGGTCATGTCGGGGTAAACCGCGCCGACTGACATGAGCACGTCAAACAGGCCGTAGAGCACCGATGCCGACGTCTCGGGGGACGCAAACAGTGCGATTCTTGGTCGATCCGCTGCCATTATCACCCTCGATACGTGGATCGGAACGCGACCAGCATCGCACGCTTCGGTCCGAGGCTCTGAGGCGCCGCATGGCCGCTACGGCGCCTCAGACGTGCTCGCGGTCTGGCAGCGCTCAGCAGGCGTCGGCCGTTCCGCCGTCGGACAGTGTCCGCGCGGCCGCCAGTGTGGCCCCTTCGACGCTCCCGCCAAGACGGAGGTTGCCCCAATAGGGGTAATAGGGCGGTGACACGTCGACGATGTCGCGGAAGCTGAGCTCACCGCTCACCCCGGCAAAGCCGCCGGTGCCGCCCGTCACCGGATGGTGGCAACGGCCGTGGATCTCGGGGGCTCCATCGGCCCACGGACCGTCGGTCTTCGCCGTGAACGAGTAGGTCGTCGAGAACGTCCCGCAGACATCACCCAGGCAGCCCTCGAAAAGTTCCTCGCCGGTTGCCCGGTAATGCGATTTGTCCGGGTCGGACGTCGACTCGAACGTGAGGACCCACCAGCAACCTGTAAGCGAGCCGGTCATGGCATAGCCGCCATCACGGCAGGTGCCGGCGGCAGACTGCGTGCCGCGGACGGTCGTGGCGCCCCTGCCTGCGGCCGAAGCTGTCGCAACCAGGGCCGACGCGACGAGCATCAAGATCGCCAGGGATACTCCGAGCGACCCTGCCCGGACACGGCGATGAGGAGACATCTCTTGTCCTCCACGGTCTCGAGGTCGGGTCTGCCGCCGAAACATGCCGGCGGGGAACCCGAGGCCCTCGCTTCCTCGGGTAAAGCTGACGGTGGCGGCTGACGGCGAGGCGCGCCAGCGCGGAACTGGTCATCCGCGTGGCAAATCGGACGTGCAGGAGGGGTGGAGTGGACAATTCGCCGGCGACCTCCGCGGACGTGGTATCGGGGCCGCGTGCCTCCAGCGCCTCGGCGGCCGGCAGGCCGCGGACGACGGCCTCGTCAGCCGACCGGACGTCCGAACTCGAAGAACGACACCGCGAGGATGACGTACCCGATCGTCAGCAGGGCGCCCTCGCGCCAGTTCGACTCGCCGTCGAGAGCGATCAGCGCGCTGATTCCGACCGCAGCACCGACCGGAACCACCTCGAGCGGCTGGAAGACGAGTCTAGGCCTAGCGTAGTCGCGAGCGGGGCACGGTTCGCCGTGCCGCTCCTCAGCCCAGCCGCGCCATCTCGCCGCCGTCGTCACGCTGCTATCGCAAGAAGGCTTAGCGGGCACGCTTGGCAGGCTCCCGGAGCTCCATTGGGGCGCTCTGGCGTCCCGAAGATTGCGAGGACGCGTATTGCGCCATCGAATCCGCCGTCCGGGAGACGTTGGACCGCGATTCGGCGGCGTTTGGCGCGCTGCTAAGCGTTCTCGCGATACGCGCGACGCGCGACGGGGCGGCGGGGCGACGTGCGGCGGGATCAGCGTGGGGCCCTGGGCCCGGGGGCGGATCGGCTCGCCGAATCGACGGTATCGATCCAGGCTCTCAACGTGAAGATCCATTCATGTGCAAAACTAGCCTCTCGATGTCTGTCCCCCTCTACCAGGCCAAGGCGGAGTTCTTCCGGACGCTCGGTCATCCCGGGCGGATCCGGATCCTCGAGCTGCTCTCCGAGCGGGAGCATGCGGTCCACGACCTGCTCGACCGGATGGACATCGAGCCGAGCAACCTGAGCCAGCAGCTCGCCGTGCTTCGCCGCGCCGGCCTCGTGAGCCAGCGCCGGCATGGGGGCGAGGTCCTCTACTCGGTCGGCGTGGAGGAGGTCCGTGACCTGCTTCTCGCCGCGCGGCGGATCCTGCTCGGCCTCATCGAGGACCGGGACCTCCTGAAGCCGGAGCTCGGAGGCGCAGCGGCCGCCGAGACCTCCAGCGCTCCCGGGTTGGAGTCCTCCGACGCGTCCAGCCCCGTTCCAGGGTGATCTCCGAGGCCGCCGCCCGTGTCTCCGCGGGTGCGGACGCCACGCTCGCCACGGGGCGCGACCGGGTCCGGGCGCTCCTGCCCCGGAGCGGCGACCTCCGGGCGATGGCCCGCCATCCGCGGCGCGACGTCATCGCCGGACTCACCGTCGCGGTCGTCGCACTCCCCCTCGCGCTCGCGTTCGGGATCTCCTCGGGTCGGGGGGCGGAGGCTGGCATCGTCACGGCGATCGTGGCAGGGATCCTGGCCGCCCTCTTCGGCGGCAGCCACCTCCAGGTCAGCGGGCCGACCGGCGCGATGACGGTCGTCCTCGTCCCGATCGTGGCCCAGTTCGGGGTCGAGGCGATCCTCGTCGTCGGCCTCCTGGCCGGGGTCTTCCTCATCGGCCTTGCGTATGCCGGCGCGGGTCGGGCGATGCGGTACGTACCGGTCCCCGTGGTCGAGGGATTCACGATCGGGATCGCGATCATCATCGCCCTGCAGCAGGTGCCGAGCGCGTTGGGCGTCGCTGCCCAGCCTGGTCAGCGCACGGTCCTCCTCGCCGCCGCTGACGCGATCGGGACGTGGAGCGCGGCACCGGCCTGGCCATCGCTCCTGATCGCCGGCGGCATCGCGGCCGCGATGCTGGTCGCCGCTCGCCTCCGGCCCGGCCTACCCGTCTCCCTCGGGTCCGTGGTCGTGGCCACGATCGTGGTCGGCGCCACCGGGCTCCCGGTCGCCACGATCGGGGCAATCCCGGCGGGCCTCGGACTGCCCGCGATCCCGGACACAGCGGGGATCGACGTGTCCCGGCTCATCCTGCCCGCCGTCGCGGTCGCCGCCCTCGCCGGGCTCGAGAGCCTGCTCTCGGCGACGGTCGCCGACGGAATGCGCATCGGCGAGCGCCACGACTCCGACCGGGAGCTCTTCGGGCAGGGGATCGCCAACCTCGTCGTCCCGTTGTTCGGCGGCGTGCCGGCGACGGCGGCGATCGCCCGCACCGCCGTGAATGTCCGGTCCGGTGCCCGCTCGAGGCTCGCCGCGATCACCCAGTCGCTGGCGCTCCTCGGCGTCGTCGTCGTCGCCGCTCCGTGGGTGGGCCGGATCCCGCTCGCGGCCCTGGCCGGGGTCCTGATCGCCACCGCGATCCAGATGATCGAGGTCTCCAGCCTCGCGGCGATCCTGCGATCGACGCGCGGCGATGCCGTCGTCCTCGTCCTCGTCGCGGTGTCCACGATCGCCCTCGACCTCGTGACCGCGGTGATCCTGGGCCTCGTCGTCGCCGGTGCCTTCGCGCTCCAGCAGGTCGCGAGTTCCGCGCGCCTCGACGAGATTCCGCTCGATGCGGGCGATCACGACGCGGAGGAGGCGGCCCTCCTCGACGCCCACATCGTCGCCTTTCGCCTCGACGGCCCGCTCTTCTTCGGTGCCGCGCATGCGTTCCTGCTGGAGCTCTCGGAGGTGAGCGACGTCCGGGTCGTCGTGCTGCGCCTCTCGCGACTGGCCACGATCGACGCGACCGGGGCGACCGTGCTGGCCGACACGATCGCCCGGCTGGAGCACCGCCACGTGTCGGTCCTGCTGTCGGGAACGCGCCCGGAGCACGCCGGGATCCTTCGCCGGCTCGGGGTCTTCGATCGCCTCGCCGATCCGGCCCACGTCTTCCCGTCGACGCCCGAGGCGATCGCCCACGCGCGCGTGCATGCCGCCCGGTTCGTGCACGGTCAGGAGGCCGAGCTGACCCCGTCCTGACATCGGCCGGCCGCCTGCCCGGCGCCCGGCGCCCGACGTCGTTGCGCCTGGCAGGACGAGACGATCCATCACGTGCAACGAGCCCGTGCGGCACGCTGCCACGGGGCCCACCATGGTCGGATGCGTCCCTCGATCGGCATCCTGGAGCCCGCGCTCATCGAGCGGATCCTCGACGAGGCGATGCGGGTCCTCGCGACGACCGGCATGGAGGTCCGCGGCGCCGAGATGCGGCGGCGACTGCAGGCGGCCGGCCTGCCCATGGACGCGAGCGGCCAGCGCGTCCTCTTCCCGCGCGATGTCGTCAAGCGGGCGCTCGCCACGGCGCCGTCATCGTTCGTGCTCTTCGACCGGGACGGCGCCGCGCATGCCGACCTCGGCGGCGACCGGGTCCATTTCGTTCCGGGCTCGTCCGGGCTCAAGGTCGCGGACCACCGGACCGGCGAGGTCCGGCTCGCCGGGACGACGGATTTCGTGGAATACGTCCGGCTCGCCGACGGCATGCGGCACATCGCCTACCTCGCGACCGCCTTCTCGACCAACGACGACATCGAGGTCACGGTCGCCGATGCGTGGCGCCTCTACCTGACGCTGACGAACTCGAAGCGGCCGGTCGTCTCGGGCGCCTTCACCGAGCATGGCGTCGAGCGGATGGTCGAGATGATGCAGCTCTTCCGGCGGGATCGAGCCGACCTCATCGCGCGGCCGATGTCGATCTTCACGATCACCGCGAGCGGCAACTTCCGGTACAGCGAGGACTCCTGTCAGAACCTCATCGACTGCGTGGAGGCCGGCATCCCGGTCGAGATCGTGCCGGTCACCCTCCAGGGGCTCATCGCCCCGGTGACGACGGTCGGGGCCACGGTCTTCCACACGATCGACGTCCTGGCCGGGATCACGATGGCCCAGCTCATCCGGCCGGGCGCGCCGGTCCTGTTCGGCGGCGCACCGGCGACCTTCCACATGAAGATCGCGAGCTCGCCGATGGCGGCGATCGAGGCGCTCCAGCTGGACGTCGCCTACGTGGCGGTCGCGAAGCGGCTCAACCTGCCCTGCCAGTCCTACATGGCGCTGACGGACGCAAAGCTCCTCGATGCGCAGGCCGGCGCCGAGACGTTCGCGTCCGCGCTGCTCGCCGCGCTCGCCGGCGTGAACAGCGTGTCCGGGCCGGGGATGCTGGACTTCCTGCTCGTGTTCAGCCTGCCGAAGCTCGTCTTCGACGACGAGGTCTGCGGCCAGGCCCTGCACTTCGTCCGGGAGGTCCGGCCGGTGGACGACCTGCCGGTCGACGGGATCGTCGCGCAGCTGCTCGCCGACCAGCACCTGATCATGGCCGAGCACACGTCCGCCCACTGGCCGACGGAGCTCTACCTGCCGAGCCGGGTCTGGGAGCGGGACAACCGCGAGAACTGGGAGAAGTCAGGCGCCGCGGACACGAACGCCCGCTGCATCGCCGAGGTGGACCGTCGGCTGGCGGCCTACCAGCCCGTGGACACGGATCCGGTCGCCGTCGCGGAGCTGGAGCGGATCATCCGGAGCGGTCTCCGCGACCAGGTGGAGCTGCCCTACGTGCCGCCGGCCCCTGATCCGGTGGCCCTCGTCAACGCGGCCGACGCGCGTCGCCACAACCGCCGTCGAGGCGACTGAGGCTCACCCGCCGAGATCGGCGACGAGGATTGCCGGGTTGCCGACCGGACCGGAGACGGGCTCAAGGCTGATCCCGAACGTTCCGCCGGCATCGAACGTCGTCGTCGCCCATTCATCGAGCGAACCGGTCCAGAAGGCCGCACGTCCCGCGAACCGCATCCTTCCTACGGGCGACCGAACGCCGTCACGCTCGATCCAGCAGAGGTAGACCTGGTCTCGCGATGGCGGGTCGAGAGCCAAGGTCAGGACCGCGATGTCGCGGCTCGACCAGGACAATGAGCCGTTGACGCTGCCATCAGCTGTCCGAAGGTCCACGAGGCGATGGGCAGGATCGGCGAGGATGCGATCGAGGGTGGCCGTCACGGCCTGCAGGGCGGCCGTCTCGGCCCGGGCTTCGTCGAGCCGCGCGCCCTGCTCCAGCAACAGCCCGCCGGAGGCGACGAGCAGCGCGAGGGCGGCGACGAGTGGCAGGAATCGGCCGCCTGGCAGGAAACGCCGCCCGACCCCGACTCCGACCCTGGGAGCCTCCGCGCCGAGGGGCTCGACGCCGGCTGACGGCTCCATGATCCCGATGCGCGCCCTGTTCTTCACCACGGAACGCAGCGCCGCTGGCGCAGGGATCGGTTCGTCATGCGCCAGTTCGGCGAGCCGCAGCGGGTGCGCCGGATCATACGGGCCCACGAGGGCGGCGCGTACCGCCGCGCGCGTTCGCTGCCCGGCCCGCAGGTCCCGGCCGCACTCCGCGCATGACTCGACGTGGGCAGCGAGCGACGTATCCGCCAGCTTGTCCACGGCGCCGGCGTCGAGCACGAGATCCGCCAGCAGTTCCTGCGCCTCGCCATGGGTCCGGTTGATCATCGGACACCCTCGGGCTCGCCGCGCGCCTCGGTGAGGGCCCCTGCCGGACGGATGCCGGGAACGCTGCCGAGGCGGTCACGAAGATGCAGCAGCGCGCGCCGCGTTCGCGACTTCACCGTCCCGATCGGAACGCCCAGCCGCGCCGCGATATCTGACTGGCTGAGCCCCTGGTCGTAGGCCAGCACCAGGACCTCTCTCTCTTCGGGCCGCATCTCGGAGAGGGTGGTGCGCAGAAGCGCTCGCAGCCATCGCCGATCGGTCTCCTCGGGCGGCTCATCCGCCCTCGGGGCGGCCAGTCGGGCGCTCGCCCAATCCAGTCCGTTCTCCCCGCCAGCGCGGTCGAGCGCGGCATGACCCGATTGCGTGGGTTGAAGCAGCTGCGGCCGCCTGGCCTCGGCGCGGAGCCGATCGATGGCCTGGTTCCGGCCGATCCCCAGCAGCCAACCGGCGAGCGAGCCGGCCGCGGCATCGAACTGGCGGGCGCGGCGCCACAGGGCGAGAAAGCTCTCCTGGACGACCTCGGCCGCGGCCTCGCGATCGTGCAGGAACCGAAACGCCGTCCCGAACAGCGCGTCGGCATACCGATCGTAGACCGTCATGAACGCTGCCTCATCGCCGCGGGCGAGGCGCTCCAGAAGCGCCCCGTCCCCTGGGACGCTGCCATCGTCGTCGGCGGGCGCTCCCGCCTGCGATTCGCGCATAGGGGGATCGTGGGCCCGTCCGTCGCCGTTGTCGAGCGGGTCAGGGCGTGACCGTGATCGTGCCCTTCATCGAGTTGTGGATGCCGCAAATGTAGGCAAAGGTCCCGGCGGTGGCAAAGGTCTGCGCGTACGTGTTCCCGCTCGACAGCGTGCCACTGCTCGTGAAGCCCCCGTCGATGCTCGTGACCGTGTGTGGGCGTCCTCCGGTGTTCGTCCACGTGACGGTCGTTCCGACAGTGACGGTCAGGTCGGCGGGGTTGAAGCCGTAGTCGACGATCGCCACGGCGGCGGCTCCCGCGGGATTCCCGGCCGGCGTCGCGGGCGGCAGCTCGGAAGCGGACGCCGGGGCGCTCCGATCCGGCTCGCGCTGGGTCGCGGCGGAGGAGCCTGTGGAGCCGCCCCCACAGGCAGTGACCGCCAAGGCGGCGAGGAGAGCGAGGGCGCGAACGCGGGGGAACATGCGGTTTGTCTCCAGTGGCGCCGACCGGACGGGCGTCTCAGGCACAGTACGGCGGCCGCACGGAATTGGATCCCGCGAACCAGAGATGAGGGTCCGCTGATGGCCCGTCGGGCGGCGGGGCGGCGGACGCGGGAGACCCCCCCAAACGGGGCGCCGGCCGTCAGGCCGGCTTGCGGGGGCCCTTGGTCTCGCCGTGCTCCGCACGCTCCTTGTTCACGGTCCGGGCGGCGCGCTCCTCCGATTCCTTCTCGGACACGCCGCGGTCCTCGTACGAGTCCTTGATGTGCTCGTACTGGCGCTCACGCTTGCTCGACCAGCTCGACGGCATCGGAGACTCCTTTCGGGGATGGCGGCGCCGACCAGCGACGAGGTCGGCGGGTCGCTCGCCGAGGCCCGCCGTGGCCGGCACCAGGGGGTGAGCCGGGTCGGTTTCCATGCCCGGCTGGACGGTGCCCCGGACGGCGGGCGAACCCGCGTCCGGGGCGCGCGTCAGGTCAGACCGTCTCGCGTCGGAAGACGTTGACGATCCAGAGCACGATCGCCTCGAGGATCGTCCAGCCGACGAGCGCGGCGATCGCGGCGATGTCCAGCACGGAGCCGCCGGACTTCAGGGCGTCGTTGTTGAAGATCCCGACGAACGGGGCGACGAAGACCTGGCTCGTGTTGAGGATGAACGCGACGAGGTCGTTGCCCTCGCGCGCGTTCAGGAGCAGCAGGACGATCCTGAGCACGATGAGGGCCTGGATGATCCCGAAGACGAGGACGACGATCCGCCGGCCGACCTCGCCACCACTCGGGCTGACAACGGTCTGCCGGTCGACGACGGTCTGGTGGACCGGTTCGACGACGCCGGGGGCCGGGCTGACGATCCGGTCGTCCGATCGACGGACGACGCGCTCTTCATAGGTCATCGTGGATTCCTCCTGGGCGACCCTCCCGGGCCGAGGCTCGGTCCCGGAGCGCCCGCGTTCGAGGGTCGGCCCGAGGCGGATTCAGGCTGACCCGCCCCGACCGCCCGGGTCTTGCATCCGCGCGTCAGGTGCGAGGCAGCGCTTCGGCCGTCCGGGGCCGGGATGGCCTTGAACCGCGAGGGCCAGGGCTACATCGGCCGGTCGGGCGGGTCCACGTCGGGCAGGACGTCCGGGCGGACCGATCCCGCCGGGGTGGGCATTCCGACGCCGACGCGGTCGGCGAGCTCATCCCGTCGCTGCGTCTCCCGATCCTCCGGCTGGTCGCCGATGTCGCGGAGCGGACCGGCCGGTCCCGGGATCGGCGTATCGATCGCGTCGCTGGGCGTGCCGGCGCCGGGGAGCGGGAGGTCGTTGCGACCCTCCGTGGGGGCCGTGCCCGGGGTCGGTCGTTCGATATCGGTCATGGTTCGTGCTCCTCGTGCGGCGTGCCAGGGCAGCCTGCGCCTGCCTGCCTTGCCGGCCCACCTCCGGGGAGGCGGGCGCACTTGCAGTGGTCTTGCGTCCGCGCCCGCCCGGACCGCGCCGCGCCCGCGAGCGACACACGGCTGCAATGGCACGGCCGCTCCCGTGGGTCCGGGTGCGTCGCGCGCGGGGTCAGGATCGGGTCACCAAGGAGGAACCACATGACCGCTACCGCTCTTCGCTCGATCGATCCCGCCATCGAGGAAATCCGCGATCGGATCGACCGGCTCCCCGACCTCTCGAAGATCGACCTGATGCACCACCTGCCCGACCTGTCGCGGGTGGACCTTCCGTCCCTCGAGACGCTCGGACGCAGCGCCGACGAGGCCGTGGACCGCATGCGCGGACGCCAGCGCCGCACGGCGTGGCCCTGGATCCTCGCCGGCATCGGCGTGGTCGCCATCGCCGGCGTCGCGACGGCGTTCGTCCTCCAGAGCTGGTCGCGGAACCGGAGCGAGACCTGGCCCGAGGACGGGCTCGAGGGCTTCGACCGGATGAGCGAATCGAACTCCGCGGTCGACGCGGGGACCGAGTTCGCCGGAACTGGGACCACCATCACCACGGGAATCTCGGCCGCCGAGGGCTCCCTCCTGAGCTACGACCCCTCCGAGGGTCGGGACGTCTGACGATGTCCCTGTCCGCGATGGACCTCGTCGGGCTGCTCTCGATCGCCCTGTTCCTGGTGGCCGTCGGCCTGTGCTTCCTGCCCGTGGGCACGTGCGCACAGTGCGGCCACTGCCGGCTGGAGAAGCTGGCCAGGGAGCGGGAGCTCGAGGCACGAGCCGGGAAGTTCTACGGAATCCCCGTCTGCGCGAGCTGCGGGCGCCGGCACGATCCCGACGAGGACCACCCCCACTGACCTCGCGCTGACCGGGGCCCGGGCATGGCCCGGGCCCGGATTCGCCCTGCAATGCGAATGGAATGGAACTCCGCCGATCCGGCATCCGGACCAGGGCCTCCGGGGCGGACACTGCCACTCGGCTCCGACTCGATCACGCCGATGCTGGGAATCGGCGAACGAGGGTCCGGGGACCTCGCCGACACGATGACCCAAAGCCACGTGGCTTTGGGTCTCGTTCTGCCCGGCGTCTGCCCGGCGTCGGGCGTCTGCCCGGCCTCGCGCGGATCCCGTTGGGCGCGAGCAGCGCGGCCGCTCCGGCTCTGCCGGGCACGAAAAGAGCCCCGAGGTCGGGGAGGTCGACCTCGGGGCTCGTGAGCTCGCCGTCGGGGCTACGGCGAGGTGAGGGGGGATGCGGAGGACCCGGGGGACAGCTCGGGCGAGGACGACGCCTCCATGGAGGGCGTCGACGAGGGCATCGAGCTCTCGAGCGTCGGGCCCGGAGTCGAGAGCGGGGGGGTGGTCTCCAGACCACCGGACGGCGAGCTGGCCGGGGTGCAGGCCGCGGCCACCAGGACCACGGCAAGCAAGGCTAGTCGTCGGTTCATGCAGACACCTCTCGAGGGTTCAGGGTGGCTCCGGGGAGGCGCCCGCAGGTCGTCCATCCCCAGGGTCCGCGGCGTTGCCGGGGACATCCAGGACCGTATCCGGCGGGAGGACCCGGGCAGGCGAACGAACGCGGCCGAGCCGTTGCAGTCCCCTGTCACGGGCATCGCACCCGGCGGCACCTCGACCAGCGGCATCCGCGGCGCAGGCGCCGGGGAGGCAGGCCCGGCGTGCCGCCGGCGCGTCGCGACCCGCGGTCGCGATGGGCTGCAATCGCCCTGTCACAACCCTCGATCGCGATGCGTCGCGCCGGGGATGGCGGGTTCGCGAACCTTCGAACAGACCGAGGCGATGGCGCAGGTCGCGCCAGCCGACCGCCCGGCGGAGGCAGACCGTGGACCAGCCGAATGTGATCGATCAGACCGTGGTCCAGCCCAGGCCCGAGATGTCGATGCGCGTCGTCGAGTACGTCCTGTCGGGTCTCGCGTTCGTGGCTGCGCTCCTGCTCAACCTGGCGCGCTGACGCGCGCCTCTCCATCGACGCGTGACCGTTCGAGCCGTCCTGTTCGAGGCGCACAGCGCCGAGCGTGAGGTCGAGCTGGAGCGGAAGGTCCTCCGGTCCCTCGGCCGGAGCCGGCTCCTCTGGGTGGACATCGACGGCAGCGGCGAGGAGGAGCTCCGGGCGGCGCTCGACGCGGTCGCGGCGCCGGTCCACGTCCGGCCGCGGGCCGCCGAGGCCGATCGTCCCAGTCTCTCCCGGCACGATGGCTGGGTCAGAATCCGCGTCACCGCGGTGGCTGCCCCGGACGATGGAGCTCCGGGGTCCCAGGCGGTCGAATCCGGAACCCTCGACCTCATCGCCGGCTCGAACGTCGTCGTCACCATCCACGACGGGCGCCTCGATGCGGTCGACGCCGCGATCCGGCAGCTCCGCGGCGAGCTCGGGCTCGGCGTGCTCGACGCGGCGGCGCTCCTGGCGGTGATCGCCGACGAGATCCTCTCCTGCTACCTGCGTCACGTGGAGGCCATCGAACGCCGCGTCGACGTTCTCGACGAGCTCGCGATCCGGGGCAATGCGGCAGAGGCCTACCTCAACGAGGTGGTGACCCTCCGCCGGCGAGGAGCGATGCTCCGCCGATTGCTGGCGCCCCATCGCGAGGTCTTCGGGCCGCTCGCCCGGCCCGACTTCGAGATCGCCGCCCTCGGCCGGCCGTGGCCCGGCCTCGTGGATCGCCTGGAGTCCACGATCTCCGCCATCGAGGCCGTCCGGGAGCTGCTCGTCGGGTCCGTCGCGCTCCACCAGAGCAGCACCGGGCAGCGGGTCAACGAGGTGGTGAAGCGCCTCACGATCCTCAACGCGGTCCTGCTCCCTGCCGTCGTTCTGGCCGGGATCATGGGCATGAACTTCGGGCTCGAGTTCTTCGACACCACGAGCAACTTCTGGCTCGTCATCGGGGCGATGCTGCTCATGGCCACCGCGACGCTCGGCGTCTCGCGGCTCCGGGGCTGGCTCTGACGATTCGCCGGCGTCAGGTGTCCTCGGACATGACCTTGAGGGCGAAGCCGAACTCCGCGCCGCCCGCGGGCCGGTTGCTCGCCCAGATCCGGCCGCCCATCGCGTCGATCAGGCGGGCGCAGACGAAGAGGCCGATCCCCGAGCCACTCGCCTGCGACGACGTGGTCGGCGAGCGGTAGTAGAGCTCGAAGAGGCGGTCGCCCTCCTGCTCGGGGAAGCCCGGCCCCTCGTCGAGGACCCGGACGCTGACCTCGTCGCCCTCGGTCCTCGTGACGAGGCGGATCGGCGCCCCGACGCCGCCGTACTTCACCGCGTTGGCGAGCAGGTTGCGGATGACCTGCTCCAGGTACGTCCGGTCGCCCGAGACCGGTGGCAGGTCCGGGGAGAGGTCCACCTCGAAGCGGCCCTGCGGCCAGCGGGCCTGCTCGGACCGGACGACGGTCGGCACGACGCGCTGGAGGAGCACCGGCTCGTTGCCGATCTCGAGGGCGCCCTCCCCGAAGCGGGTCAGGGCGACCACGTCCTCGACGAGCCGGTGGAGGCGCTCCGCCTCGATGTGGATGTCGTCGAAGATCTCGCGTCGCGCCTCGGGCTCCATCTGGCTCTCGCTCCGGGCAAGGACCTTGGCCCCGGCATAGATCGTCGTGACGGGCGTCCGGAGCTCGTGCGAGAGGATCCCGACGAACGCGTCCCGGACGGCCTCGCGCTCGCGGGCGAGCGTCACGTCCCGAAGGATGATGATGTGCTCGCCCGTGGGCACCTCATCGCCGACGGCGTAGTTGCTGATCTCGATCCAGGCGGCCGCGGGCGCCCGGAGCCGGAGTGTTGCGGCGATGCCCGGCACCGTCATCGCGGAGCGGGCGACGCCGTCCGGGTCCTCGAGCCGGTCCAGGACCGCATCGAGGGTCCACGCGTCGATGGGCTCGAGGAGATTGCGGGCCGTCGGATTCGCCATCGTGATCCGGCCGGGGCCGTCCATCACGACGAGCCCTTCGCCGATGGCGCGGATGATCGCGTTGAGCTCGGCCGCTCGGGCATGCTCCGCCGCGGCGAGTTCCTTGAGCCGGGCCTCCGTGGCGATCCGGTCGCGGATGTCGCGGCTGATCGCCACGAGCTGCAGACCGAGGCCGGCAAGCTCGACCGGCTGCCAGCGGATCTCGACGGGGATCCGCGTGCCGTCCGTCCGGATCCGGGTGACGTCAAGGCTCCGCGACGCCACTTCGCCCGAGACGAGCGGCGCGACGAGCTCCCGCAGCCGGTCCGCGGTCAGCCCCTCCGTCCATTCCTTCGAGGTGTGGCCGATGACCTCGTCCCGGGTCCTCCCCAGCTGCTCGAGGACGGCATCGTTGGCATAGGTGATCTGGAGCGTCGCCGGGTCGACGATCGTGACCCCGTCGCGGACCGCGTCCAGGATCGTCCGGAATCGCGCCCCGTCGCGGAAGAGGGCCGCGTTCTGGATGGCAGACGCGGCCCGGGCCGCGAGCTCCTCGGCGAAGGGCAGGTCCCGCCGACCGAGCCGCCGCTGGGCGCCCGACGTCGCCAGGGTCAGGGCGCCGATCGTCCGGCCCCCGGCGATGAGCGGGACGCAGATGAGCGATGAGAGCTCGATCGACTCGACGAGGTCGAGGGCTGTCGCCGACAGCCCGCGCGAACGGAGAGCCTCGATCCCCGACTCCATCGCCTCGCGCGAGAAATCGTCGACGACCACGCTCTCCCCCGTCCGGATCACGCGTGCCGCCGTTGACTCCACCCCGGCACCGGCCAGGGCTGCCCGGAGCGCCTCGACGGCCGGGATCCGGGCCGGGTCCTCGTGGACGAGCGCCAGGCTCCGGATCTCGCCGTCATCGCCGACGACGTCGACCGCGCTCCAGTCCGCCACCGTGGGGACGGCCATTTCCGCCACGCCCACGATCGTCTGCTCGAAGTCCAGCGACGAGGCGAGCACAGCACTCGCCCGGGCGAGGTACTCGGCGCGCTGCCGTTGCTCGCGGCGCCCGGTGATGTCCTCGAAGACCGCGATGCCGGCAACGACGGCACCTCGCGCGTTCTGGATCGGCGCGGCGCGCACGGCGATCCAGCAGGTGGACCCGTCGGGCCGGCGTACGCGGACCTCCTCCTCCGGCACCGCCTCGCCCGTCCGAATCGTCGCCTCCAGCGGCCACTCGCCGGGACCATACGGGGTCCCGTCGGCGCGCTCGAAACCGAGGCCGGCGTTCCAGACCCCGCGCTCCAGGCTCGCGGCTCCGAGGATCCGCTCCACGGCGCCGTTGACGATCCGCGTCCGCCCGGACGGCGCATCGGCGACGATGACGCCGCTCGGCAGGTGCCGGATGATCGTCTCGAACCGGTTGCGCTGGACCTCGAGGTCGCCCAGGAGCGCCTCGCGCGCTTCCGTCAATCGAACGCGATCCATGGCCTGGGCGCAGAGCTCGACGATCGCCCCGAGGTGCTCCTGCTGGGCCCGGTCGAAGGCCTGCGGCTCCGCGAATTCGACGACCAGGCAGCCGATCGGTCGATCCTCGGCGACGAGCGGCAGGTACGCGATCGCGCCGGCGGGCGGCGTCCCGGTGAGGCGAGGCGCCTCGGGCCAGCGGACCGTCGCGTCCGCTGCGTCCCCGAACCACAGCGGTGACCTCGTCCTGGCCGCCTCCGCCATCGGGTCGTCGCTCTCGAGCGGAATGGCGAGCTGCCACTCGTCGAGCGGACCCGATGCCCCGTTCGAGCCGACGAGGTGGAGCGAATCCTCGGACCCGCCCACGACGGCGACGGCCATCGCCCGTGCGCCGACGGCCGCCAGGCCGAGCTCGACGACGCTCCCCGCGACCACTCGCGCCGAGCGGGCGAGGGCCAGCGCGGCGGTGAGGGACTGGAGGCGGTCTGCCCGGACGACCGCCGACTCCGCCTCGCGCCGGGCACGCTGCTCGGCGGCGTACAGGCGGGCATTCCCGACGGCAAGGGCGATCCTCCGCCCGAGCTCCAGGCCGTAGGCGGCGTCCGTGGCGTCGTAGCTCCGGGACTGGCGGCTGCTCGCCAGGAAGAGCACGCCCTCGATTGCCCCGCGGGCGAGGAGCGGGACGGCCATCGCGCTGGTGGTGCCGAGCGCATCGATCGCCTCCATCAGCCCGGGCCGGCGAGGGTCCGGCGACAGGGGAGACTCGCCCAATGCCGCGATGACGACCCGCCGCTCGGCGATGGCCCGATCCCCCGCGCGGCCCATCCCGGGCTCGATCGAGTGGGCGCGAAGCCGGGCTGCCACGTCGTCCAGCTCCGGGTCCGCCGCGACCGCGGCGACACGCTCGACCGTGCCGTCGGCCCGGACGAGGTCGAGCGTGGCCCAGTCCGCGAGCGCGGGCACGGCGAGGGCCATCGCCGTGGCGATCGTCCGGTCGAGGTCCAGCGACTCATCGAGGTCGCGGGTCGCATCGGCGAGGAGCCGGGCACGGGACTCGCTGACGCGGAGAGATTCCTCGACGGCCTTGTGGTCGGTCAGGTCGTGGATGATGTTGACGGCGAATTGGCAGCGACCGTCGTCGCCGGCGATCGGGAAGGCGGACACGCGGGCCCACCGCTCCCCACCGGTGACGCGATCCCGGTAGCGAAGGAGCTGCGACGCGCCGCGTCCGGTCCGGAGCGTGACGCGACCGGGGAGGTCGTCGGCGCCAAGGCGCCGGCCGGTCTCGTCGAACAGGTCGTACCGGGCGACGGCCGCCGGCGCGCCATCGATCAGCTGGTCCGGATGTTCCAGGCCGGACGCGCGGGCCGCGGCCACGTTCGCGAACACGACGCGACCGTCGGCGGCCTGGACCGTGATCGGGTCCGCCACGGCGTTCACCACGCCGGCGAGGCGCTCCAGCGGGAAGTCCGGGGCGGCGGCCGTGGCCGTCATGGTGTCCTCGAGCGCGTCCATACCCTCCTCGCTCCGTTGAGGCGTCCGGCGAGCGTAGGGCCCGCGGCGCTCGATGCCCATGGCTGCGGAGCCCGGATCGCCTTACAGACCCATCACAGCGATGCCGCCGGTCGCAACGTCCGCGTGACCCGTGCGGGCGGCTCCGGGCGGTTCGACCTCCCCGCCCGGCTCCCGGCCCGGCGTCGCGCCCGTCGGCGACTCCGACCGGATGTCGTAGGTGCCGGCGTCGGGTCGGGAACGGTCGTCGGCGCGGGCTCCGGCGTCGGGGACGGAGCGTCTCCTCCGCCACCGCCACCACCGCCGCCACCGCCCCCGCCATTGCCGTTTCCGCCCTTGTCATTGCCGCCGTTGCCGTTGCCGCCGTTGCCCTTGTCGCCGCCCTGGGGCGTCGTGCAGCCGCCGCCGATCAGTTTCCCGCCCCAGCCGGTCCGCTCCCAGAAGTAGGCCGTCCGGGAGCCGTACGGACCCGCGACGCCGACGCCGCGCCGGGCCCGGGCGAGCCAGTCCTCCACGTCGGCGGCCCACCAATCGGGGCCCTGGTCCACCTTGCGGGGATCCACCCGCCAGCTGCCGCACTCCCTGGCGTACAGGAGGCCGGGCGGATCGACGGCACCGGCGGCTCCCGGCTGCGTGCCGTCCGCGAACCACTCGGTCGTCGTCTCCTTCGTCCATGCCCCGGGCGCGCCGCCGGTCCAGGCGTCGATCCGGGCCTGTACCACGCCCGGCGGCGGCGCGAACGCCGCGATCGGCTGGCCTGCGGTCAAGTCGCGGACGAAGGCGCGCCAGAATGGCGCCGCGCCGGTCAGTGAGGTGGCCGGCTTCTTCGTCTGGGGCGTGGAGTGGTCGCTGTTGCCCATCCAGATTCCGACCGCGACGGCGGGCGCCTCGGGGCTGGCCGGCGGCGCGACGAAGCCGTACGTCGCCAAGTCCTTCGCCTCGTTCGCCGTCCCCGTCTTGACCGCCACTGGCCGGCGCTCGCCGTTCGGGCCGTTGCGGATCTCGAGCGCCGCCGACCAGATCGGGTTCTGCGCCGGATCCGTGTTGCCGGCGAGGATGTCGGTCACCAGGAACGCGGCCTGCGGCGACATCGCGGCGGTCCCCTGCGGCGAGCCGGCCCTGAAGACCGGCGTCCCGTCGGGGCCCTCGACGGAGAGGATCATCCGGGGCGGCGTCGCGATCCCGCCGTTGCCGATCGCGCCGTACGCCGAAGCGAGATCGAGGGGTCGCACCTCGACCGTTCCGATCGCCGCCGCAAGCCCGGCCTGGAGGATCGAATCGCGGCCGTTCTGGAAGCGGATCCCGAGGCGCTCGGTCATGTCCGCGACGGCCTCGGCCCCGACCCGGCCATAGGCCCGGATCGCGGGGATGTTGAGCGAGTACTGGAGGGCCTTGCGGACGAGGACGGGGCCGCGTTCCAGCTGATCCGCGTCGCGCGGTGCCCAGCCGGTGGCCCTGTCGAACTTGGTCGTGATGTCGAGCAGGACGCTGCCTGGGGTGAGCCGGGCCTGGTCGAAGGCGGTGGCGTAGACGATCGGCTTGAACGCCGATCCCGGCTGGCGGCCGCCGTCCCCGGCGGCGTCGTACATCGGGCTGAACTTCGCGCTCGCGAGGGCTTCCTGGTCGTACCCCGCGCTGCCGAGGTACGCGAGGACGTCGCCCGTCCGGTAGTCGAGCGCGACCAGGGCCGCGTTGCGGAGATCCTTGCCGCGAAGGTTGTTGATCCAGCCTCGGTCTCCCTTGGGGATCTCGAGCTGGTCGAGGAGGGCGGCCGCCCGGCCCGGCTCGAGGTTGGGGGCGATGACCGCGGCCGTCATCCACTTCTCGGCGATCTGCTGGGCGGACCAGTCGAGGGTCGTCACGACCCGATAGCCGCCGGTCTCCAGCTGGTTGGGCCCGCCGAGCATCGACTCCAGCTGGCGGCGGACCTGCCATGTGAAATGGCCGGCAAGCAGCCGGTCCTTCGGTTCGCCGGCCAGGACCACGGGCTCCGATTTTGCGGCCAGGAGCTCGGCGGCGCTGAGGCGGGTCCAGCGGGAGCCGGAGAGGTTGTCCAGGATCCAGTTCCGGCGGACGACCGGCGGCGATGCGGGGTCCACCACGAGGCGGCCCTCGGCGTCCTTCGTCGCGTACTGGTAGAGGTCGTAGTTCGTCGGCGCCTTTGGCAGGGCCGCCAGCTGCGCGGCCTGGGCCGGTGTCAGCGCCGCCAGGTCGTCGAGCCCGAAGTAGACCTTCGCCGCGGCCGCGATCCCGTACGCGCCATGGCCGTAGAAGTTCTGGTTCAGGTAGGCGGCCATGATCCGGCGCTTGCCGGCCTCGCCGGGGAAGGCGCCGGTCACCCGTGCCGACTGGATGAGCTCGAGGACCTTGCGGACGTAGCGGTCGGATGCCGATGCGGTGAGCTCGGATGGGAGCAGCCGGGCCCGGACCAGCTGCTGGGTGATCGTCGAGGCGCCCCGCTCCTGCTCGCCGGCCACGTTGCCCGCAGCCGCGGCAAGGATTGCGTTGGGGTCGAAGCCGCCGTTGCCCCAGAACGTCCGGTCCTCGGCCGTGGTCGTGGCGTCGATGAGCAGGGCCGGCAGCTCCTCGTAGGCGACGACGCGCCGGCCCTCCTGCTGGAAGCGGGCGAGCTCGACGGTGCCGGAACGGTCGTAGACGATCGTCGGCTGTGGAAACGTGAGGCGCTCCAGCTCCGTCGGGTCGGGGAGGCCGGCGGCCATGGCGTTGAGGACCGACATCCCGCCGAGTCCCAGCAGGCCGCCGCCGACGACGGCGAGGAGGAGGATCCCGGCCAGGCCCGAGAGGACGATCCGGCGGGCTCGCGACACGGGCGGTCGGCGGCGGGTGCGGGCGAGGAGGATCGCGCGATTGCGGCCGGCAGGACGGATGGTTGCCCGGCGTGCCCTGGATCGCACCGGACTCAGTGCTCGAGACCGGCGTCCACCAGGGCCCGCAGGAACCGGAGGTGCTCGATCTCGTGGACGGTCCAGCCAGGAGTGGCGGGCCGGATGCCGTACAGGAGCGCCACGAGGTTGCCGGCCTGCGCGCGCGGCCACCCGCTCCGCTCCATGCGCGCGATCAGCTCGCGCGTCGTCAGTTCGGCGTCGCGGGCTGCGAGCACGGGGACCGGGGGATCGTCCTGCGCGGTTCGTGGTTCCCCGATGATGGCCATGCCGTCGACCCGACCTTCTCTCTGCCCCGGCCGGCTGCCGTGGATGCAACCGATGCCCGCAGTCTCCCCGCCGGACCGGTACGGCCCCGCTCCATGCGCGCGGGCAGGCTCTTGCAGTCGGGTATCACGGTCCGGCCGGCGACGCGGACGCGATGCGGACGCGAGGCGGGGCGCCTCGGCAGCGATGCGGCTGCCACCTGTCATGCCCGCGCGAGGCCACCCGCGACCCGTGCAGCCCATGCGTCGCGTCTTCGGTGGACAATGGGCCCGTGGCCCGCCAGACGATCGCGGACCGGCAGGCGACGCCCGACGCGGGCGTCCGCTGGCTGCCGGCTCCCGCCCCCACGATCCACCCCGCAACCGACCTCGGTGGCGTTGCCGTGCTCAAGCACGGCAACCTCTACCTGCTCACCGACACGTTCGGCGACATCCATCCCGATGGCCGCGGGCTCGGCCTGTACGACCTCGACACGCGGCTGCTGTCCTGCGCCGTCCTCCGGATGAACGGTGTCCGGCCCACCCTGCTGCGCTCGCAGGTCGCCTCGAACCACGAGGGCACCATCCAGCTGACGAACCCGGAATACCGCCGCAACCAGGACGACAAGCTGACCGTCGCCGTCGCCCGGCAGTCCCTCTCGATCAACCGGCGGCGCTGGATCGGCGACGGGCTCGGCGAGCAGATCACGGTCACGAACTTCAGTGCCGACGCCCAGTCGATCGTGCTCGACCTGGAGTTGGACGCCGACGCCGCGGACATCTTCGAGGTCCGCGGCCGCACGCGGGCGGCCCGCGGCCACTTCCTCGAGACGGCGGCCACGGACCGGACGCTCGTCTTCTCGTACGTGGGGCTCGATTCGCTCGTGCGGAGGACCTACCTGGCCTTCTCCCCGGCCGAGGTCACCGCTCGAAGGGACCTGCCCGCGGCGGACATCGCCCTGGGCGAGGGCGGCGAGGGATCGGTTCGCATCCGCTGGACCGCGACCGTCCCGGCCGGCGAATCGACGGACGTCGAGTGGCGCTGCTGGAGCGACCTCCAGCGGGTCGGCGAAGCCGGCCGAAGCGGCGCCGGCGAGGTGCCCGGATCCGGCACGGTCGACGCGGCCGAGTCCGACGCCGCCGAGCGTCTCGCCTCGGCGTGCCACCCCGTCCACGCCATGACCCCGGGCACCGCTCCCATGGCCGTGCCCGAGCGGGCGGATGACGACTACCGGACATGGACCGAGCAGACCGCGCGCGTGAGTTCGGATGGCGAGCTCCTGGACCTCGCCATCCACCGGAGCGTCGCCGACCTTCGCCTCCTGATGAACGACGGGCCACGGCCGGGCCTCCACTACGTGGCCGCCGGGGTCCCGTGGTTCGTCACGCTCTTCGGCCGGGACACGATCATCACGGCCCTCGAGGCCCTGCCCTTCATGCCGTGGCTCGCGGTCGACACGCTCCGCGTCCTGGCCGACTGGCAGGCGACGGCCTACGACACGAGCCGGGACATGGCCCCCGGCAAGATCCTCCACGAGCTGCGGTCCGGGGAGATGGTCCGGACCGGCGAGATCCCGCACCGGCCGTATTACGGATCCGTCGATTCGACGCCCCTCTGGCTCGTCCTCCTCTCGGAGACGACCCGCTGGACGGGTGACCTGGGCCTCGTGCGGTCCCTCGGGCCGAACGTGCTCGCCGCCCTGCGGTGGATCGACACCGATGGCGACTTCGACGGCGACGGTTTCGTCGAGTACCTGCGCGGCGACGAGCGTTGCCTCTTCAACCAGGGCTGGAAGGACTCGAGCGACGGGATCCGCCATCGCGACGGGGCGATCGCCGAGCCGCCGATCGCGCTCGCCGAGGTCCAGGGCTACGTCTACGACGCCAAGCTGCGGGTCGCCGAGCTCGCCCGACTCATCGGCGAGGACGACCTCGCGGTGCGCCTCACGACCGAGGCCGCGGAGCTCCGTCGCCGCTTCGATGCGGCCTTCTGGATGCCGGACGTCGGCTTCCATGCCGTCGCCCTCGACGCCGACAAGCGGCAGGCGGGCTCGATCACCTCGAACCCGGGGCACTGCCTGTGGAGCGGGATCGTGCCCGACGAGCGGGTCGCCCAGATGACGGAGCGGCTCACGAGCCCGGCCCTCGATTCCGGCTTGGGCATCCGGACCTACGCCGCCGGCCAGCCGGGCTTCAACCCCATCGGCTACCACTCCGGCAGCATCTGGCCCCATGACAACGCGATCGTGGCCGCGGGGCTGAAGCGTGTGGGCCGCCACGAGGAGGCGAACCGGATCGCGACCCGGATCTTCGAGGCGGCACGCCACTCGCCGGACTTCCGCCTGCCGGAGCTGTTCTGCGGCTTTCCCCGTGACCGCGCGACCGTCCCGGTCCCCTACCCGGTCGCCTGCTCGCCCCAGGCGTGGGCCGCAGCCGCACCGCTCTCCCTCCTCCAGACCATGCTCGGCATGCAGGCGCGGGCCGTCGAGGGCCGGCTGGAGCTGGACCGCCCCCACCTGCCGTCATGGCTCGGCAAGGTGACCGTCCACAACCTCCGTGTCGGCAGCGAGACGGTGGATCTCCTCTTCCACCGCTGGCGCGGCACGACCAGCGCCGAGGTCCTTCGGCGGAGCGGGTCGCTCGAGGTGGTGATCCGGGTCTGATCGCGGCTCGGCACGCATTTGTTACGGCCAGTCGGCATCGCGTAGTCGGAGACGCCGCCTCCATCGGCGAGAGTCGTGGTGGGTTCGGACGAACCCCCGCGCAACGGGATGGAGGTTGTTCATGAGCATCATCGCGTGGATCGTCCTCGGGGCGATCGCCGGCTACCTGGCCGGCTTCCTCGTCAAGGGCGACGAGGGCATGGGCGTCCTCGGGCACATCGTGCTCGGCATCGTGGGCGCGCTTGTCGGCGGGTTCCTCGCCAGCGCCCTGTTCAATGTCGACGCGATCAACGGCGCGCTCGACATCAGCTCGATCGTGACCGCGACCATCGGCGCGATCATCGCCGTCGTCGTCTGGAACGCGCTCACCGGCCGCACCCGGACGGGTCGCGGCGTCGTCTGACCGACGACCCCGCTCGTCGCTCGAACGACGAGCCAACCAGCCCGGCGATGGACGCCCACCGGCAACGGTGGGCGTCCTCGCTTGAATCGGCCGTTCCGACGGCCATGACCAGGAGGCCAGCATGTCCCGCATCAGCGAAACGATCGAGGTCGATGTCCCGCTTCGCGTCGCCTACGACCAGTGGACGCAGTTCGAGACCTTCCCCCAGTTCATGGAGGGAATCGACCGGGTCATTCAGCTCGACGACCGGACGCTCGACTGGACGGCCACGATCGCCGGCAAGGTCAAGCACTGGCGAGCCGAGATCACCGACCAGGAGCCCGATCGGCTGATCGCCTGGCGGAGCATCGATGGGGCGCGGAACGACGGCTCGGTCCGGTTCGAGGCGGCCGGAGCGGACTCGACACGACTCTCGCTCGACCTCGACGTCGATCCCGAGGGCCCCCTCGAGACCGCCGGCGATGCCCTCGGCTTCGTGGCCCGGCGAGCCAAGGCCGACCTCGAGCGCTTCAAGGCGTTCATCGAGGCCCGTGGCCAGGAGACGGGTGCCTGGCGCGGATCGGTGGGGTCGAGGCGCTCGTGACCCGCGTCTACGTCGACCGCGCGGCGCTGGCGAGCGGCCCTGACGGGGGCCATGGCCTCGACGCCGACGCGGTCCGCTCCCTCGGCTTCCTCGAGGATGCCGGTCATGCGGTCACCCTCGTCGGGGAGCTCAGGCCCGAGGATGGGCTGCTGGCGCCGTGGGCGACCTCGGTCGTGCCGGAGGCCCCCACGCGGCCCGACGCTCCCGCCTGGTACCTGACGACCGACGTGGAGCGGTGCCGGGGCCGCTCGGCGAAGCTCCGGACCGTCCTGGTCGGGACGGCGCCCGAAAAGGCGGCGATCCATCGCTGCGACACGATCGCGCGGGACGCCCAGGCCGCCGTCCTCGAGATCCTGGCCGCGGAGGCGATGCCCGCGGACTGAGACGGTATGACCGCGCGACAGTCGCCGCGCCAGCCAGCTCCTCGCCGGGCTCGCCGCGCCCGGGGCGCGGCGCCGGCGACTCGCCCGCGCGGCCGAGTCGCCAACCGTCAGCATCGTTCCGTGGCACGGAAACCGCAAGCCGCCTACGGCCCCGAACGGCCGCTTCTACCCTGGCCCTGCCCCTTCCTTCCGTGGGGCGGAAGGAGCCGAGCCCGGCTTTCGTGGGGCGGAACAACTTGGGCGCGAGTGCCGCCCGCTTCCCTGGGGCGGAATCATCTCGAATGACGGGCGCCGCCGGGGCGGCCGCGACGGTTCGATGGACGCTTTCCTGCCGTGGGTCGGAACCCGAGCGCACGATTCGCCCGCCGGACGCTCCCGGCCCGCTGGTTTGATCCGCCGGACGAGAATCGGAGCCCCAAGTGGACCCCTGTCGATCGGCGCGACGATCGACATGCGACTGCAACGTGCCGCCGAACCGGTGAGATGCCGGGGGCGACGGGCGATTTGCCACCATTCGCGCAGGCGCGGCGAACACCCTCGTCGCCACGTTCCTCCGGAGCCGGCCTCCCCGTCGGCTCCACCCTCCTCCGACCGCTCGCTCCCTCGGGCGGTCGCGCCCGCCGAGAGTCGTGAACTACCGCAAACCGGCGACGCGCGGGCCCCAAGTCGTGAGCACCGCAAATCGGCGACGCGGCCCATCACCAGTCGTGAACGCGGCCAACGGGCGGCGCGCTCGCCGCTCCCCGCTCCCGGATCGACGGGTTCCAAACCCCGAACGCAGCGACGCCGCGTCCTGCTGGCGGGACGCGGCGTCGTCCTGTCCGAGCGACGTGCCCGAGTGTCAGGCCCCCCGGCTCCCCCCGACCGGCCGCGTGCCGGTCCGCCGGTCCATGAGGACCATGCCCATCGCCGCGACCGGGACGAGGGCCAGGGCGATGAGGATCCGGGGTGCGCCACCCAGCAGCATGCCGATGGCGAGCCCCAGCGAGAGCGTCACGCCGGTGGACACTCGCTGGTCGGAGCCGGCCTCGATGCGGCGCATCGCGTCGTCGACCATCTCGCGCGACGCCCGGGCGACCTCCGGGATCGAGGTCCGCATCGTGTCCACGGCCTCGCCGACCTGGGTCGTCGCGGTTCGGACGGCGTCGCGTGCCTCGGCCGCCCGGCTGGAGCTGTCGGCGCGGCCGTTGCCGTTCGACGTGGAACCCGAGGTTCGTGCCTCGGTCACGGGATCCTTCGCCATCACTGGCCTCCTCGAACGAATGCGGGAGAACGCCTCCCGGGTGCTGTCCCCGATGTCATCGGACTGCAACGTCCGATCCGTCCGCCGGGGCGCGGGACGGAGGAACTGCCACGTACGGTCGCTTCCAGCGGAGCGTTGGCTCCGACCACGGAGGAACAGGCATGTCTGATATCAAGCGAACGGCTCGCGACGTCGAGGACCAGGCGAAGGCCACCTGGCGCAAGGCCGACGGTGACGAATCGGTCGGCGACAAGCTCGCGAACGCGGGCGATCGCATCCGGCACGGCGCCGAGAACCTCGGCGACAAGGCCCACGAGAAGGCCGACCAAGCCAGCCGCGAGATGGACTACCAGCGCGGTCGAGCCGACGGCGCTGTGGAGGGCGAAACGCACCGCTGAGGTCATCTCGCTCAAGCCTCGACCGGACCCTCGGCCCGGCCAGCGGAACCGCGGATGCGGGACCACCGGCCACCGGGGGTCCGATGCTGTGCCGCGCGAGTCGCCGTCGTGGAGCGCGGGGCACGCGGCGCGGGCCCTCGACGAGCGGCCCCGGAGACAACGGCCGTGCCGGGCGCCGCGGTTGCGATGGCGGCAACGGGCATCGGAGGGATGGTTGAATCGGCGGCAACCGTCGGGTACGCCGGGGAGGCCGCCGGGACGGACATCGGGGAGGCACCCACGGCCGCGGCGGCCAGAGCATTCGTCGGCTCACCGGGCACCCATGCGCACCACGGACAGATCTCCGCATCGCGAGGCGCCCAGCGGTCGCAGCGGTCGCACTGCAGGCCCAGCCACGTCGCGCAGGCGGGACAGCGCCGCCACGCCTGTTCCACGGGCCTCGCGCAGGCAGGGCACGCCGGATCGTCGAGCTCCCGCGGATCCAGGCTCCCGAGGAGCCCGCGGACCCGGCGATCACCGGCCGCCTCCTGGGGCCGGACGAGGCTGTAGATCGCGACGGAGAGCGGCAGCAGCGCCGGCGTCGACAGGAAGATCCATGCGGCCGCCGCGAACGGCGCCAGTCCCGGGCCGCTGCGGCGTCCGGCATCCTGGTACGCCCACCAGCATCCGGCGAGCCACAGGCCGAGCAGGGACGCGCCGAGGCCGAGCATCACGCTGGTCACGAGGGGATTCGCGAGGAGGCGGGCAAGGAGCTCGGTCATGTCGGCACGCTCGGGCTGTTCCGCGTCACCGGCCTCGTGGCCGGCGGGACGGCGGCTGGGCAATCTGCGGCTCCAAGTCTCCGGACCTGCGACTACCGCGGCGCCAGTGCCGGGCGGACCCGGCTTGCAGATCCGTGACGCCCTCGCCGCCCCGCGACCCGGCGGCGGTGCCGGGCGATCGGGCGACGTGGCTGGCGGGTGCGGAGCAGGAGATGACCTCGGGACAGGCGGCGACTGCCCTCGACGGCAGGCCGATCGCCGCCGGCGTCACCCAGGACCGTGGGCGCCGCCATGGCGACCGCAGGGACGAGCCGGAAGGCACCGCTCGGGAAGAGGCCGGCGCCGCCGTGGCGCGCCAGGAGGCGCCGCTGGACGACGCCCTGCCCGGGATCCGGAAGGCCGGAGCCGACATCGCCAGCCCGGTGATCCGCCGAGCCCGGCTCGACGGCCGGAAAGCCACCGACCGAGCGCAGCTTCTCCGTGTCGTACAGGACGCAGCCGTCGATATCCGCGATGCGGTAGAGGCGGTCACGGGTCCGCGGGAGCCGCTCGCGAAGGTCCTGGAGGCTCGCGCCACGGTGCAGCCGACGACGCTCCGCCTGGGCAGCCTCGCTGAGCACCTCCGGCCGCACGGGACCGTCCCAGAAGGAGATCCCCGCCGGGCCCCGCGCGGCCCGCTCGCTGCGCGCGTCGAGCGAAACGGCGGACGAGCCCACGAAGCCGCTCGGGGTGGACCGCATTGCCGCGACGAGGCGCCCGATGAGGTCCGGCTCCAGGAACACACCCTCCTCGACGACCAGGAGGTAGGGCGCGCTGCCCCTCAGGCGATTCAGGTCGCGGATCGGCCCGCCACCACCCGACGCCGAGGCCTCGAGATGGGCCGGGTGGCCGCGCGCCTCGAGGAGCCTGACGAGGGCGTCGAGGGATGCGCCGGCCTCCAGGCCGGGCGATATGTCGACAGTCGCGCGGAAGGCCGGATATCGCTGGGCGGCCAACGAGGCAAGCGTGGCCCCGAGCCCCGCAGTCGACCGCGCGGCCGGGATCACGACGTCCACGATCGGTGATTCCATGGACCAAGTCTGTGCGGCCCAGGGCAACGCCCGGTCGGGATCGGCAACCCGTCGCGTTGCACCGGGATCGCAGCCGTTCGCGCGGTGCCGTCGGCGCGTGGCAATTCGATCCCACGCGACTCGAACGTCAGGCGCCTGCAACGGCTGGCGCGCCTCGGCGCGCCCGCCCGCGATCGCTGCCGGATGACCATCGGGCGGGCACCTTACCCCCCCCGAATCCGGAGGACCATCGATGCAGGACACGACCACCGACGATCCGACGGCGCCCGGCACGAGCCCGGTCGACGACGTGACGTATGACCTGCTCCAGGCGCTGACGTCCAAGCTCGAGGCCATCGAGGCGTACCGGATGTACGCCGCTGACGGCACCGAGGCGGCCGGCCTCTTCCAGCGGCTCGCCACCGACGACAGCGAGCACGCCGAGCAGCTCCTCGACGCCCTCCGGGACCGGCTCCAGCAGCGCTGAGCGGCCGCCTCGTCCGGGATCTCCCCGGGCGGGCCCTCAGCCGGGTCGCATGAAGTCCGGCGACGACTCGTCCCCGGGCGCCACCTGAGCGTCCGGTGGCGGGTCGCCGGGATCGCTCGGCGGGACGTCCTCGCTGACCGGGCCACGGCCGGGGTCCGGGCCGCCCGGCAGCGGGCCGCCCGGCAGCGGGCCGCCCGGCGGATCATCGGCGGGACGCGGACTCGGATCGTTGACCATCTCGTGCCTCCTCAGGCGGCGGTCGCCTGTTCGAGGGCCGGCAGGAGCGAGCGCCGCGCGAAGCGCAGGAAGCCCGCCTGGTCCGGACCCACCTGGTGGATGTAGACGTGGTCGAACCCGGCATCGACGTACGTCCGGATCGCCGCCACGTGCCGCTCGGGATCCGGGCCGCACGAGATCCGCTCGGCGACGTCGGCCTCCGTGACCATGGCGGCCAGCTGCTCGAAGTGGGCCGGCATCGGCAGCTCCTGTCCGGATTCGCCGGGGATCGCAGCGGTCGGCCACCACTCGAGCGCCGTCCTGCGGGCCGCGGCCTCGCTCGGCGCCCAGCAGATGCTGACCTGACCGATGCGCGACTTCCCCGCACCGCCCGCGGCGTCGAACGCCTCCACAACGTCGGGCTCCGGACCCGTCGTGATGAGCCCGTCGCCGATGCGACCGGCGAGCGCCGCGGCATCCGGGCCGGAGGCCGCGACGAGGATCGGCGGGGGCGCCTCGGGCAGGGTGTACAACCTCGCGTTCACGACCTCGAAGTGATCGCCCCGGTGGCTGACGACCTCGCCCGTCCAGAGCGATCGGATGATCGCCACCGCCTCCTCGAGCATCGCGGCCCGTTCGGCGTGGGCGGGCCAGCGCTGGCCGAGCACGTGCTCGTTAAGGTTCTCGCCGGTGCCGACGCCGAACCAGAAGCGGCCGGCCAGGAGATCCGCCGTCGTGGCCGCGGCCTGGGCGAGGATCGCCGGGTGGATTCGCATCGTCGGACAGGTCACGCCGGTCCCGACCACGAGGCGCGAGGTCGCCTGGGCGATGCCGCCGAGGACGGACCAGACGAACGGGGACTGGCCCTGGCGATCGATCCACGGATGGAAGTGATCCGAGATCATCGCGAAGTCGAAGCCGGCCTGCTCCGCGTCGGCGGCGTTCCGGACGAGATCGACCGGCCGATGCTCCTCGCTCGAGAGCGCGTAGCCGAGCCGGATGGGTGGGCGCGAGCGATGGTTCATGCGGGCTCCTCCGGTTGGCGGAACGCGAGGACGAGGTCGAGCGCCACGAGGACGGCCACGGCGGTCCCCACGATGGTTCCGAGGCCGGGGCGGAGGCGCGGCCGATCCGTGTCCCGCGGCTGGCCGGGCCCGCGGCGGCGCAGCGGCTCGGCGGCCGGCTCGCCGAGGTCGGTGCCCGTCGCGTCCGCGGTGACCTGCAACCGGCGCCGATAGAGGACGTCCCACTGCTCGGCGTCGATCGCCTCGGTCGCGAGGCGACGGTCGATGGCCTGGAGCGCGGCCGCGTCGCGCGGTCCGGCGGGATCGCCGAGCGACGCGAGCAGGTCCTCGATCTCCTGGGCAGCGCGGTCGGTCGTGAACCACGCGTCATCGGAGCGCAGCTCCCGCATGACCGCCGCCCGGCCGCGGGCGAGGGCCAGCTTGCGACCGCTCAACGCGAGGTCGGCCGGATAGACGTGGAGCTGGAAGTCGGGCCCCTCCAGGACCGCGAGCCGGTCCGGGACGAGACTTCGGATCCCCGCGCCGGAGATCGAGGCGAGCAACCGGGCCGGGGCGGTGAGCAGCCGTGATCCGTCGCGCACGCGATCGGCAACCCCGGCATCCCGCACGACGCGCTCCAGCTTCGCGACGAGCGCGTCATAGCGGCGCGGCCGGATCACCAGCGCGACATGGGTGGTGGCCCGGCCCGACACCACCGCTCTCGCCTTGCGGACGATCCCGACGCCCGCCAGCAGCACCAACGTGCCCGCGAGCACGGGCGTCAACGGATAGCCGCGCAGGATCGCACCGAGACGCCCGCCGGAGGTCGATCGCTCATCCGCATCGGCAATGAGGAGCGTGACGGCTCCCAGGATCGCGGGAAGGACGAGTGCCGCCGCCAGCATGCCCAGCCGGACGGTGTTCTCGTCCACCCAGCCTGGCAGCGGCATGAGCGCGAGGAGCAGCGTCCCGACCGTCGGGACGACGATCCCGGCAACGGTGGCCACCCACACGAGCGATCCGAACGTGAGCACCGCGAACCAGACCTGGCGGCGCTCGGGCACGCGGCCGAAGAGCAGCGTCGAGGCCCAGCCGAGGGTCGTCGTCAGGAATCGGCCGACGAACCGACCGGCGAGGCCGGCGATCGAGGCGAAGATGGCCATCCCCCGCTCCTCAGGCCGCGCGCCCGGACCGGGTCACGGTGCCGCTCAGGACTCGGTGGCCGGGGTGCCCCGCTGGGCGCCGCCCGCTCCGTGGCCATCCACGATGTCGACGGCCTCGAGGATGTTCCGGGCCGTGGTCCGGAGGTCCTGGTCGTTCGCCTCGCCGGCCTGTCGAAGATCGTCCACGGTCAGGTTGGCGGCATTGCCGTGCCGGTCGTCTGGCTTCCCGCAGCCACAGTTCATGCACATCGCTCTGGCTCCTTCAGGGCGCCGGGCCACCCGGCAGTCCCGGCCATCGTTCACCGTGGGGCCGTGCGGCCGGCCGTCCGCGATCGCCCCGGGGCTTTCGAGCGCGTTGCACGGTGAGGGACCCGCGCCAGCGCCCGTGCCAGCGCCCGCGCCAGCGCCCGCGCCAGCGCCCGCGCCAGCGCCCGCGCCAGCGCCGCTGGTGCGCCGCTGGTGCGCCCGGCTGACCCGCCTCACGGGTCAATTCCCGCGCATTCACGCTCGCCCCTGGCGCGACTCTGCCGTCCTGAGCGCCGTCACACGCTCGATTGGTTCCGGATTGAGTCCTGAGCCGGGTCACCGAGCGCAGGCGGCCGTGGTCAAGGGGCGGTGGCGGCCTCCGCGCTGCGGCACCGCCCGGCGGCCGGGCGGAACTCCCCGGTGCGCCGCCCGGCTGACCCGCCTCACGGGTCAATTCCCGCGCATTCACGCTCGCCCCTGGCGCGACTCTGCCGTCCTGAGCGCGGTC
>JACPOU010000044.1 GCA_016191345.1 Chloroflexota bacterium | reverse complement strand
GCCGATGTGATGGCCGAGGAGCACGACGACCTCGCTCACTCGGGATCGGCGGTGCCGCTCGCGAGGGGCGCCTTCGCACCGCGCGGCCCGGCGGTGCGGTGCCGGCGCTGGCGGACCGCCGCGAGAACGTCCGCGATCGTGTCACCGCCGAGGCTGGTGAGCAGCGCGTCGGCGAGCACCAGGGCGACCATGGCCTCGCCCACGATCGCCGCCCGTGGCAGGACCGCGACGTCGCTGCGCTCGATGTGCGCCTTGCCAAGCTCACCGGTGACCAGGTCCACGCTGGGCAGCGGATCGCGTAGCGTGGACAGCGGCTTGCTGCCGGCGCGGACGACGACCGGCTCGCCGTTGCTGATGCCACCCTCGATCCCGCCGGCGCGGTTGGTCCGCCGTCCCCATGCGGGCTTGTTCGGATCGACGACGTCGTGCACGTCCTTGCCGCGCCGGCCCACCTGGCTGAAGCCGAGCCCGATCTCCACAGCCTTGACGCCGGGGATCGCCATGACCGCGCCGGCCAGCGCGCCGTCGAGGCGGGTGTCCCACTCCGCCGACGACCCGAGCCCGATGGGTACGCCCTCGGCGACCACGACGAACGTGCCGCCCACCGAGTCTCCGGCTTCGCGCGCGGCGTCGACCTCCGCGATCATCGCGCGCTCGGCATCGGCATCGGGACAGCGCAGCGGTGAAGGAGCGGCCAGGTCGCGATCTGGCCAGTCGGCCGGGATCTGCGCGAGCGGGTCGTCCGTGCCGGCGAAGCAGCGGATCGGCCCGAGCTGGTCGACGAAGCTCCAGATGCGGACCCCGGCCGCAGCCAGCAGCTGCCGGGCGATCGATCCGGCCACGACGCGCGCCGCGGTGGAGCGCGCTGACGCGCGCTCGAGCACCTCGCGTACGTCGTCCGTGTCGTACTTGAGCGCTCCAGCCAGATCGGCGTGCCCGGGACGGGCCAGCGTGATCGCGCGCGGCCGCTCCGCCGCTGGGATCGGCTCGACGGCCATGCGCTCCGACCAGTTGACCCAGTCCTTGTTCCCCACCAAGAAGCCGATGGGCGAGCCCAGCGTGCGGCCATAGCGGAGTCCGGCCGTCCACTGGACCTGGTCGTGCTCGATCTGCATCCGCCGGCCGCTCCCGTACCCGTGCTGCCGCCGCTGCAGATCCTGATCGACGATCCGCGTGCTCACGCGCATGCCGGCCGGGATGCCCTCGACGATCCCGACCAGGCCCGGCCCGTGCGATTCGCCCGCCGTGAGCAGGCGCAGCCGCCTCACGGCGCGCGGCTCAGCGCGGCGCGCGCCGGCTC
>JACPOU010000060.1 GCA_016191345.1 Chloroflexota bacterium | reverse complement strand
TCGAGGAGCGGCCATGCACGAATGGCGTCGAGTTGAGTACTCAGACGGGTAGGTTGCGCGGTTGGGCGGTTGGGTGCCGTCGCGCTTTGGTGCCCGGCGGCTGGCCGCGCCCGTGGGTAGGTTGCGCGGTTGGGCGGTTGGGTGCCGTCGCGCTTCGGTGCCCGGCGGCTGGCCGCGCCGGTGGTCAGCCGGGCGGGAACGAGCCGGTGGGGATCGGGTCGCCGGCTTCCTCGACCAGCTTGACGTCACCGCTCGCGGTCACGTCGAAGGTCCAGGTGTGGCGGCTGATGCAGCCGGCCATGCAGTCGCCCCAGCCGATGGTCACCTTGATCCGGTACCCGCCACCGCCGAGCGGCTCCGACTCCCACCACCTCGAGGCCCCGATGAGGTCGGGCGAGAGCTGGGTGGCGCCGGTGAAGCGAGGGTCCGTGGCGAGGACGAGGGTCGCAGCTTCCTGGGGCGTCGTGACCTTGGCCGCGATCGGGGTCGGCGTGGGCACCCCGCCGGATGAGCTGGCCGAGGGGCTCGGCGAAGTACCCGCGCCGCCCGGCGAGCAGGCCGCGGCCAGGATCGCGAGCGCGAGGACGGCGAGGAGGGCGAGGGGGGCGGGGACGGGCGGCGCGGGTCGGGTCTTCATGTCGCCGCTGACGGTACGGCTCCGGGCGCGGTTCCGTCTGCGCGTACGATGCCGGGATGGCCCTGCCCGCTTCCCTCCCCACCGCGCGAAAGGTCACCCGCATCTCCCTGCCGCTGATCGGGGCCTTCGTCGTCGGGGCCATCGCGTATGGCGGGCTGTACACGTTCCCGGCCCTCTCGGTGGCGTTCGCCGAGGAGTTCGGGATCAGCCGCACCCTCGCGGTGACCCCGTGGACGATGTTCCTCGTGGTGACGGCGGTCGCGAGTCCCCTCCTCGGCCGGGCGTACGACGAGCTCGCGGATCGCGACCTCCTCACGGCCTCGATGGTCCTCATCGCGGCGGGCTGGCTCGCCGTCTACCTCGCGCCGGACATCTCGATCGTCATTCTTGCCTTCGCCGCCTTCCACGCGCTCGGCCTCCAGCTGGCGTTCATCGGCATCTCGACCGCGATCGCGCGCCGATACGCCGGCGTCTCCGGGCTCGCCCTCGGGATCGCGTACGCCGGCCCGGGCATCGGGGTGGCCGTTGCGCTGCCGGTCGCGGCAAATCTCATCGCGACCGCCGGCTGGCGCACGGCCTCACTCGTGTTCCTGGGGGCCTCGCTCGCGGGGGTCGTGTTCGTGTGGCTCATGACGAGCGGCCCCGCGGTCGTCGTGCCGGCACGGCCGGCCGTCGGGCGGACGCGGGTCAAGGAGTCGGAGCTGGCGCGGCGGGCCTCCGGGCTCCACGAGACGTCGGCGCCCGGGGCGGTCTCGGCCGGGTTCGAGCCCCTCCCGTCGGGCAGCGGGGAACGAGCGGGGCGGGGCGGGATCCGGCGCGTCGTGCGCACGCGCCGGTTCTGGGCGCTGTTCGCCGGCGCGGTCGCGATCGGGGCATTCGACGAGGGGGTCCTCCAGGCCTTCGTGCCGCACGCCGTCCGGAGTGGCTTCGGGGTCGCGTTCGCGGCGAGCGCCCTCGGGGCCCAGTCGCTGGCATACGTCGCGGGCCAGGTCGTCGGCGGCTGGCTCTCCGACCGGCTCGGGCGTCGCGTCGTCGGCGTCGTGGCCGCGGTCGTCGTCGGCGGCGGCGTGCTGCTCGCATTCGGGGCCTCGGCGGCGATGCCGGCACTCGCGCTCGCCGGCATCGTCCTGCACGGTGTCGGAACGGGAGCGACGATCGCCGTCCGGTCGGCGGCCTTCTCCGACGTCTTCGGCGGCCCGAACTTCGGGACGATCTTCGGGCTCCTCGCGGTCGCCTACCCCGTCGGCGGGACGATCGCCGTGTACATGGGAGCGCTGGCGGTCGACGGCCTCGGGACGTACGCTCCGCTCGTGGGATTGGTCCTCGTCGCGCTCGCCGCCTGGGCCGCGGTGCTCTGGATCGCCGGGCCGAAGCGGCGCGAGCTGGCGCGGCGTCGGGCACTGGCCGAGGCCGAAACGGGGGGTCCGTGACAGCTCAGCCGGGCCTCCCCGCGACTGCCCCGATCGCCGACGCGCTCGTCCGTCTCGGACGCCTGCCGCGAGTCGCGCCATCGGCCATCCACCGGCTCGTGACCGGCCCGATCGTGGCGGGGCCGGCGGTGCCCTGCCGCCACAGCGGCAGCGTCGACGTCTTCCTCGAGGCGATCCAGGGCGCGGAGCCCGGCTCGATCCTCGTCATCGACAACGCGGGTCGCCTCAACGAGGCGTGCGTCGGCGACCTGATGGTGGCGGAGGCGCAGGCGGCCGGGATCGCGGCGATGGTCGTGGACGGACTGCATCGTGATTCGGCACAGCTGCCGGGACTCGGGCTGCCGATCTGGAGCCGGGGGTCGATCCCGGTCGGGCCGCTGGGCACGCGCGCCGCGCCGGCGGATCGACTGCGGCGGGCCCGGATCGGGGACATCGTCGTGACGCCGGACGACCTCGTCATTGCTGATGACGACGGGGTCCTGTTCCTCGCCGCGGCAGATGCCGACGAGGTCATCGCGATCGCGGCGGAGATCGAGGCGGTGGAGCGACGCCAGGCAGCCTCGATCGAGGGGGGCCGATCGCTCCGGGCCCAGCTCGGGTTCGAGACCTACCTGGCCAGAGGTGCCGAGGATCCCACGTACGACCTTCGGCGCCACCTCCGCGAGTCGGGAGGGGCGATCGAGACGTAGGGCGCAGGGCGCCGCCGCAGGCTGGCGAGGAGTGTCCCCCCGAGTGGTGGGATTTGAGCGAGGCTCCTGACGCCGGCTGAGCCGGACGGTCAGGGGCCACCGGTGTGATGCTCAGCGTGTTCCGACCAAGGATCACGTCGAGGAGATCAACCGATGGCCCT
>JACPOU010000059.1 GCA_016191345.1 Chloroflexota bacterium | reverse complement strand
GCCCGGCCATCGCGTTGCCTCGCCCGGCCATCGCGTTGCCTCGCCCGGCCATCGCGTTGCCTCGCCCGGCCATCGCGTTGCCTCGCCCGGCCATCGCGTTGCCGCAATTACAAGGAGGCTTAGCAGTTCGGCATTGGCGCCCCCGAGCCGCCCACGAGCACCCGTTTAGCATGCCAAGGCGTAGACGGGCCCGTGAAACGCCCCGCCGGAGCCCCAACGAGGCGCCGAGCGGTCGAATCGGCTCCATGCCGGGGTCCACCAAGCGTTCTTGAAGTAGACGGTCGTCGGCGACCCCCCAATGACGGCGCGCCGGGCGAAACGTTGATGGGGCATACGTCGCCGGCGGGCGCGTGGCATGCCGGCGGAACCTCGGCGTGCCCGCGGAACTCCGGCGTGCCCGCGGAACTCCGGCGTGCCCGCGGAACTCCGGCGTGCCCGGCCGGACCTCGGCGTGCCAGCGGAGCCCCGGGGTGCGGGGAAACCGCGGCGGCCGGCCGCGGTCGCCGGAACCTGCGGTAGAATGCGGCGCGCTTCGGACGGCAGGCCCGCCTCGAGGCCACGGGCGGTTAGCTCAGTTGGTTAGAGCACATGCTTGACATGCATGAGGCCACTGGTTCGAGTCCAGTACCGCCCACCACTCCTGATCGATCGACCGGCGGGCCCGCGCGCGCTCCACGCTGGCACTCGCGCCCGGGCCGGCATGTGCGGTTCGCGATCCCGTTGTCACTCCGCCACGCCCCGGCCGCTGCACGCCTGCGACGGCCCGTGCCGCACGCTGCGGGCCGGAAAGGAGGCGTCAACCATGCCGATTCTGCTCTGGATCCTGGGTGTCCCCGGGCTCCTCATTCTGGTGCTGCTCCTGCTCGGCGTCATTCGCTTCTGATCGACGCGCACCCACGCACCGTCCCACCCGCGCCGAGCCGAGGGCGGGGTCGTTGCTCGTTTCGGGTATGCTCGCGGCCAAGAACGAACGCGTCGAGCGGGACACGCCCGCCGGTCGCCGATCCAGAGAGAGCCGGGCCACGGCTGGAAGCCCGGTGATCGAGCCGGCATGGCACCACCCGTGAGCGTCCGGTGAACCGGACCGGGTCCGCCCGTTAGCGCGGCACGAGCGTGCGAGCCAAGGCCCCGGGGTCGTCCCCCGGAACTCCGGCCCTGGGTCGCAAAGGCGGGTGGAACCGCGGGAGGACTCGACCTCTCGTCCTGTCGGACGGGAGGTCGCTGGATTCTCAGGAGGCAACCGATGGTCGATCAGGCGGGACAGGCAGCGCAGGCGGTGGGCGAAGGCATCGAGGACGAAGGCGAGGTCCTCGAGGCGCCCGTGCGAGGCTCGGCTGACGAGCTGCTCGATGCGGGCGGCCACGACCCGATCGACGCGATGCGCCACTCCACGGCCCACGTCATGGCCGAGGCCGTCCTGGACCTGTTCCCTGGCGCCAAGCTGGGCATCGGGCCGGCGATCCGCGATGGCTTCTACTACGACTTCGAGCTTCCTCGCCCGCTGACGCCCGCCGACCTCGAATCGATCGAGGCCCGGATGCGCGAGAGCATCGCCGCGAACCACCCGTTCGTGCGGAAGGAGATCCCGCTCGACGAGGCGCGCGCCGTCGCGGAGGGCCAGCACCAGGCCTTCAAGGTCGAGATCCTCGACGACCTGGCCGCGAAGGCGAAGGCTGCCGGCCAGGCGCCGCCGGTGACGAGCTTCTACGAGCACGGTGCGTTCAGCGACCTGTGCAAGGGCCCGCACGTCGAGCAGACCGGCGCGATCGGGCCGTTCAAGCTCCTCTCGGTGGCCGGGGCGTACTGGCGTGGCGACGAGAAGCGGCCGATGCTCCAGCGGATCTACGGCACGGTCTGGGCGACCCAGGAGGACCTCGACGCCTACCTCTGGCGCCGGGCGGAAGCGAGGAAGCGGGACCACCGGCGCCTCGGGGTGGCCCTGGACCTCTTCAGCTTCCACGACGTCAGCCCCGGCTCCGCGTTCTGGCATCCCAAGGGCCAGCGCATCTGGCGGACGCTCGAATCCGCGATGCGCGAGCTCCAGCTCCAGCGCGGCTACGAGGAGATCAGCACCCCGATCCTCGTCGACAAGAAGCTCTGGGAGCAGTCCGGCCACTGGGCGAACTACGACGACAACATGTTCAAGCTCGAATCCGAGGGCCACACCTTCAGCCTCAAGCCGATGAACTGCCCCGAGTCCACGTTCATCTACCGCTCCAAGGTCCGCTCCTACCGCGACCTGCCGCTCCGCCTCAACGAGTACGGCCGGCTGCACCGCAACGAGCGCTCCGGCACCCTCTCCGGCCTCACTCGAGTCCGCCAGTTCATCCAGGACGACGCCCACGTCTACGTCCGGCCGGACCAGCTCGAGGACGAGATCGAGGCGATGATCGGCGAGGTCAGGCAGGCGTATTCGTGGGTCGGCCTGACCCCGCGGTTCGCGTTCGCGACGAGGCCGGACAAGGCGATCGGCGACCCCGCACTCTGGGACAGGGCCGAGGCCTACATCAGGGCAGCACTGGACAAGGCCGGCGGCGATTACGAGGTCAAGCCCAGGGACGGCACGTTCTACGCCCCGAAGATCGACATCTACATCGACGACGCCCTCGGGCGCGAATGGCAGATGGCGACGATCCAGGCCGACCTCACGATGCTGCCCGAACGCTTCGATCTCCACTACATCGACGAGGCCGGCAAGGAGCAGCGCCCGATCGCGATCCACCGGGCGATCTACGGCTCGCTCGAGCGGTTCATCGGCATCCTCGTCGAGCATTTCGCGGGTGCATTCCCACTCTGGCTGGCGCCGGTCCAGGCCGTCGTCATCCCGATCGCGGACCGCCACGTGGAGCCGGCCCGGGAGCTCGTGGCCGTCATGCGGGCGCGTGGCCTGCGGGTCGACGTCGACGCGTCCGACGGCCGGATGCAGAACAAGATCCGGGTGGCCCAGGAGCAGAAGGTCCCGTACATGATCGTGCTCGGCGACCGCGAGGTCGAGGCCCGGACGGCGTCGCCCCGAACCCGGGCCGGCGAGCAGCAGCCGGCCATCGGCTGGGAGGACCTCGCGGCCCGCCTCGCCTCGGAGACGGCCGCGCGCCAGCCGGGGTAGGGCAGCCGGCCCTCGCGCCCGGCCGGACGGCCGGTCTGATCGGCCACGGGATGTCGTTGATCGAGCCGGAAGGCCCGTGGTATAGTCCCGCGGCGGCCGGAGGCCCCGGCGTCGCCGTGTCCGCCGCGCCCCAGGAATTCATCACCGGAGGTTCACCATCAGCCGAGACCTGCGAGTCAACCAGATGATCCGGATCCCCCAGGTCCGGGTGATTGATGACGAGGGCAATCAGCTGGGCATCATGCCCACGCCAAAGGCTCTCGAGATGGCGCAGGAGAAGGGCCTCGACCTCGTCGAGGTCGCACCGATGGCCTCACCGCCGGTGACGCGGTTCCTCGACTTCGGGCAGTACAAGTACGAGCTGACGAAGCGGGAAAAGGAAGCGAAGCGCCGGCAGCGGTCGGTGACGTTCAAGGAAGTCCGCCTCTCGCCGAAGATCGGCATCGGCGACTTCGAGACGAAGGTTCATCGAGCGATCGAGTTCCTCGAGGACGGCGATCGCATCAAGGTGACGGTTCGGTTCAGGGGACGGGAGCTCACGCACCCGGAGCTCGGACGGAACCTCATCACGAAGTTCACGGAGCAGGTCAGGGATCACGGCGTCGCGGAGCGGACCCCGGTCCTCGAGGGCAAGTCGATGTTCATCACGATGGCATCGACCCACAAGCCCAAGGGGCAGGACGCACCGCTGAAGCCCGGCCGAACGGAAGGCGAGGAGGCCACGGCGCCCGAGGACGCCACGGCCCCCGACGCGCCGCCGGCCGCCGGGACCTCCGCGGCCGCCGCACCGGCTCCGAGCACGAAGAGGACAGCCACGCCAGCGGCGGCAGCGCCGGCGGCGACTCCGGCCCCCAAGCCGGAAGCCACGACTCCGGCGGCCGCGCCGGCAACGACGGGAGAGTGACGGCACCGTGCCGAAGATGAAGAGCCACAAGGCCGCCCAGAAGCGGATCGGCGTGACCGGCAGTGGCAAGGTCATCCGCGTCAATGCCTGGCGGGGCCATCACCTCGAGATCAAGTCGTCGCGGCGTACCCGCCGATACGCGGGCAAGACGCTGATGGGCAGCACGCACGCCAAGCAGGTCCGACGCCTGCTTCCGTACCTCTAGGAGCACCCAGACCTCATGGCACGAGTCAAGCGGGGCGTCACCGCCCACGCGCGGCACAAGCGCCTCCTGGACGCGGCCGAGGGCCGCAAGGGGACGAAGTCGCGCCTGATCAAGCCGGCCCGCGAGGCCCTCCTGCACGCGCTCGCCTACGCGACCCGCGACCGCAAGCAGCGGAAGCGCGACTTCCGCGGCCTGTGGATCATCCGGATCAACGCGGCGACGCGCTCGCACGGGCTTCCGTACGGGCGCTTCATCGCCGGCCTGAAGGCCGCGAACGTTGAGCTTGACCGCAAGGTCCTGGCCGACATCGCGGTCCGCGACGCGGCGACGTTCGGTCGCATCGTCGAGGTCGCCAAGGGCGCCTGACCCGCCGGCCCGGCCCGGCCGGCCAGCCCCCAGCCGCGAAGCCCTCGACGTCCCCGACGCTCGAGGGCTCGTGATTCCCCGGCCGCGTCCGCAGGTACCATCCAGCCCACCGCACGAGGCGCTCGAACCGCGACCATGGAACTCGCCCAGCTGACCCGTGACCTGGACGCCCTCCGCGACGAGGCGCTCGCCCAGGCCGCGGCCGCCCCGGACAGCGCCAGCGTCGACGCGATCGAAACGGACGTCCTCGGCAAGAAGGGTCGCCTGACGGGTGTCCTGCGCGGCATCGGGGCCCTCCCGGTCGAGGACCGACCCCGGGTCGGGGCCGTCGCGAACACGGTTCGTGCGGCCATCGAGGCAGCACTTGCCGAACGTCGCGCCAACCTCCGGGGCAGCGAGCTCGCGGCCCGACTCGAGCGCGAGCGCATCGACGTCACCACGCCCGGCCGACCCATCCGGCGCGGGACGCTCCATCCGAGCATCGAGGCCATGGGCGACATCGCCCGGATCTTCGGCCAGTTCGGGTTCGTGGTCCACGAGTCACCGGAGATCGAGGACGACCAGACGAACTTCCAGATGCTCAACATCCCGCCGGACCACCCGGCCCGCGACCTCTGGGACACGCTCTACGTCGACGTTCCCGGCCGGCTCCTCCGGACCCACACCTCGCCCGGCCAGATCCGGGTCATGCAGGCGATGGAGCCACCGATCCGGGCCCTCCTGCCCGGCCGCTGCTTCCGCTACGAGGCCGTGGACGCGTCGCACGGCTTCGAGTTCTTCCAGGTCGAAGGGATCATGGTCGACGAGGGCACGACCATGGCCGACCTGAAGGGACTGCTCGACGAGTTCGCCCGGGCGATGTTCGGGGCGGGCAGGAAGACGCGCTTCCGGCCCGGCTACTACCCGTTCACCGAGCCGTCCGTGGCCTTCGACGTCGAATGCCTCGTCTGCGGCGGGCCCGGCTGCCCGGCCTGTGGGCGGAGCGGCTGGATGACGATCCTGGGAGCGGGGATGATCCACCCGGTCGTCCTGCGCCACGGTGGCCTCGATCCGGAGCGCTACCAGGGATTCGCGTTCGGGATGGGGCCGGAGCGGATCAAGATGCTCAAGCACGGCATCACGGACCTGCGCCTGTTCATGGAGAACGACCTCCGCTTCCTGGAGCAGTTCGCGTGAGGGTCCCGCTGTCCTGGCTGGCCGAGTACGTCGATCTGGACATCGAACCCGGCCCGCTCGCCGAGCGCCTGACCCTCCTTGGAATGGAGGTCAAGGGAATCGAGCGGCGGGGGACCGACTGGCGGAACGTCGTCGTCGGCGAGCTCCTTGCCGTGGACCGCCACCCGCGCGCGGATCGGCTGTCGCTGACCCGCGTCAGCGTCGGCAGCGGCGAGCCCCTCGAGATCGTCTGCGGCGCGACGAACATCGCCGCCGGGCAGCGGGTGCCGGTGGCGCTTCCCGGTGCCGTCCTGCCGGGCGAGCGGCGGATCGAGCGGACCGAGAAGATGGGCGTCGTCAGCAACGGGATGCTCTGCTCGGGTGACGAGCTGGGGCTGACCGCCGACGCCGACGGGATCCTGATCCTGCCGGCCGACACGCCGATCGGCGTCCCGCTCGCCGAGCTCTACGGCGACGTCGTCCTCGACATCGATGTCAAGCCGAACCGGGGTGATGCGCTGTCGATCGTGGGGCTCGCCCGTGAGGTCGCCGCGATCACCGGAGCCGCGCTCCGCTTCCCGGACACGGGCCTCGTCGAATCGGGCACGCCCACCGCCGATCGCCTGCGGGTCGAGGTCGAGGATCCCGCGCTCTGCCCCCGCTTCGTCGGCCGCTGGGTCGCCGATGTGACCGTGGCCCCGTCCCCGGATCGCATCCAGATGCGCCTCGTGGCGGCGGGGATGCGGCCGATCAGCAACGTCGTCGACGCCTCGAACTACGTGATGCTGGAGCTCGGCAAGCCGATCCACACGTTCGATGCCGCCGCGGTCCGGGACGGCCGGCTCGTGGTCCGGACCGCCCGGGCCGGGGAACGCCTCACGACCCTCGATCATGTCGAGCGCGAGCTCCAGCGCGAGACGCTCCTCATCGCCGACCCGGCCGGCCCGCTCGCGATCGCCGGGGTGATGGGCGGTGCCGCCTCCGAGGTGTCCGCCTCGACCCGCGACGTCGTGGTGGAATCGGCGATCTTCGACCCGATCAGCATCCGCCGGACGGCGTTCCGGTATGCGCTCCGCTCGGAGGCCAGCCTCCGGTTCGAGAAGGGCCAGGAGCATCGACTGGCACGCCTCGGGGCGGACCGCACGGCCCGGCTGCTCGCCGAATGGGCCGGCGGGGTCGTCGCGCCGGGTGCGATCGACACGGATCCTCGCGATCCGGCAGCGCCGCGCGTCGCCTTCCGGCCCGGCCGGGTCAACCGCCTGCTCGGCACCGCCATGGATCCGCCCACCCAGGCGGAGCTCCTCGGCCGGATGGGGATCGCGACCGGGGCCGCGCCGGCCGGCGCGGCGGTCGAGGTCCGGGTCGCCGCGGGTGACATGCCCCACGTCGCGCCGGCGGAGGCCGCCGACGTCCTGATCGCGACCGTGCCGACATGGCGCCGCGACATCGCGATCGAGGCCGACCTCATCGAAGAGATCGCCCGGGTGCACGGCTACGATCGGATCCCGGGCCGGCGCCCGGAGACGCCGATGCCGGCCTTCCGCGCATCACCGCTCGAGGTGCGGGACGGCGTCCGCGCGACGCTCGCCGGTGCCGGCGTGACCGAGGTCGTCACGCACGCGCTCGTCAGCCCGGCGCAGGTCGCGTCGATCGCCTGGCGCGCGCCGGCGGCGCCCGCGGCCGGGGAGGACGCCGCGGACGGGACGCCGATCACGCTGACCAACCCGCTCTCCGCCGACCACTCGATGCTGCGTCAGGCGCTCGTCGGCAGCCTCCTCGACGTCGTCGGGACGAACGAGCGCCGCGGTCGCGAGTCGATCGCCGTCTTCGAGATCGGCAAGGGCTACGGACAAACCGGCGAGGCGCCGCACGAGTGGTGGCGCCTCGTGTTCGCGCTGGCCGGGTCGTTCGAGCCGGCTGCATGGAACCGTCCAGCGCGGCCAGCGGACCTCGGCGATGCCAAGGGCGTGGTCGAGCTGCTGGCCCTGCGGCTGGGGCTCGAGGCGCCCGCCTATGCACCGGAGACACAGGAGCCGATCCTGCATCCGGGCCGAGCTGCCCTGGTGACCGCCCGCACGGCGAGTGGCGAGATCGCGATCAGCGGCCACGTCGGCGAGCTGCACCCGGCGGTCGCGAGCGCGGCGGATCTGCGCGTGGCCCCGGTCGTGGTCGCCGAGCTGTCGATCCGGGGCCTGTCGGGCGGATCGCTGCCCATCCCGCGCGCGGTCGCGCCCAGCCGCTTCCCCGACGCCGAGCGGGACCTGGCCATCGTCGTCGACCGGGCCCGTCCGACCGCCGAGCTGGCCCGCGTCATCCGAGGTGCCGCGGGCCCGCTCCTCCGCGACGTGACGCTCTTCGACGTCTACCGCGGGGCGCCGCTCGCGGACACGGAACAGAGCATCGCCTTCCGCCTGCGGTACGCCGGCGACGATCGGACGCTGACCGAGGCCGAGGTCGAATCGTCGGTCGCCGCCGTCCTCGATGCCGTCACCGCGGCCGGGGGTCGGATCCGGGGCTGACAGACGCCGGTCCGGCGCCATTCCGGCCAAGGGCCGCCGCCGCCCGGGACGGCCGGGCCCGTTCCCGCGGCGGACCATCGTCGGGTTGCGGCGACGGAAACGGCGCTGCTACCCTGTGGCGGGCCCGGAACGGCAGATCGCGAGACCGCGATCCCTCGAGGGACCGGGGGTGGGGAGTCGGAACCAAGTGGACATCGTCCAGCTGATCGGTTCGATCAAGCCGATCGACCTCCTCATCTTCTTCGTCCTCTTCGGCATGTTCATCCTGGGCTTCGTCCAGGGCCTGGTCCGGCGCCTGCTCGGCTTCGCGGCGGTGCTCCTCTCGCTCCTCGTGGCGGCCCAGGTCCGCGCACCGCTGGGCGACTTCCTCGCCCGGAACTGGACGCAGTACCCACCCGAGTACAACCAGATGATCGCCTTCGGCAGCGTGTTCCTTGCCGCCAGCATCGGCGCGACGATCACCATCCAGCTCTTCTACAAGAACGTGCCGCTGTTCGCGAAGTACCCCGTCGTCGACGAGATCCTCGGCGGCCTCATGGGCCTCGCCTCGACGGGCCTGATCCTCGCGGCGTTCTTCATCATCACCGACCCGTTCTTCCTGACCGTCGGCGTCAAGGCGACGTCCGTGGAGTTCCCGTTCGTGCGTGACATCCACAACGCCTTCGACGGCTCCGTGACCGCGGCGGTCGTCCGGGACCGCATCGTCCCGTTCATCATGCTGCTCCTCGGGGCCGTCTTCCCGCCGTCGGTCCGGGCGATCTTCGCGGCCTGAGCACCGAGGCCCGCGCGCCGGCTGCCGGCGCGCCGTTCCCGCGCTGGCGCCTCGCCGGTTCCACGCTCCAGGCGGCCGCCGCGCTGCTCGGCGCCCGGCTCGTCCGGATGCCGGGGCGCCGCGTCGGGCGCATCGTCGAGGTGGAGGCGTACCTGGGTCCCGACGACCGCGCCTCGCACGCCCGGGCCGGACGGACGGCCCGGACCGCCCCGATGTTCGGGCCGCCCGGACGGGCCTACGTGTACCTTGTCTACGGGATGCATGACTGCCTCAACGTGACGACGGAGGCCGACGGCACGCCCGGCGCCGTCCTCATCCGTGCCGTGGAGCCGCTCACCGGCGCAGACGAGATGCGCGCGGCTGTGGCCGTCCGCCGGATCGAGCGCCAGCGCACCGCCGCTGCTCCCGGGGCCGATGCACGGCCCCGATCGCGTCCGATTCCGGATCACCGCCTGGCCGCCGGACCGGGGCTCGTGGCGGGGGCCTTCTCGATCGAGCGGTCGATGACCGGCCTCGACCTCTGCGATCCCGCTTCGGCCCTGCACCTGGAGCTCCCGCCAGCGTCGGATCGGCCCGTGGAGCCCGTGACCGCGGGCCGGGTCGGGGTCGGCTACGCCGGCGAGCCGTGGGCAACGCTGCCGTATCGGTTCATCGACGCCTCGAGCCCGTCCGTACGCGTGCCGGTCGCCTCGGCGCGTGGTGGGGATGGGCCGGACGAGCAGCCGCGGTCGCGCGGCCGGCTGCCCGGGAACGACCGCGCCTGACGTGGACGCTCGATCGATCGCCCTCCTGGAGTTCCCGCTGATCCGCGACCGGCTGGCGACCCACACGTCCTTCTCGCCGAGCCGTCGCCTCGCGGAGGCCCTGGCACCAGAGACCGAGCCCGTGATCGTGGCCCGTGCCCTCGACGAGACGGACCAGGCCCGCGCGCTCCTCGAGGAGCGACCCGGCGTCGGGATCGGCGGCGCCCACGACATCGGGCCGTGGGTCGAGCGGGCGGCTCGCGGCGGCCGCCTGGATCCGGCCCAGTTCCTCGAGATCGCCGATACGCTCGAAGGATCCACGCGGCTCCACGCGGCGCTGTCCGAGGACCGGCGGCCGCTGCTCAGGGACCTGTCCCGCGAGCTGCATGCCCTGCCCGCGGTCCGGAGCACGCTCGCCCGCTCGTTCGATCCCGTCGGCGAGCTGCTCGACACTGCGTCGCCGCGGCTGGGGGCGCTCCGGTCCGCGGTGCGGATCGCGTACGACCGCCTGCGCCGGCGCCTCGACACGATCGTCAACTCGGAGCTGGCCGGAGCGCTCCAGGAACCGATCGTGACGCTCCGGAACGGGCGCTACGTCGTTCCGGTCCGCGCCGACGCCCGGAGCCGGGTGAAGGGCATCGTCCACGATGCGTCGGGCTCCGGGCAGACCCTCTTCGTGGAGCCGCTCGTCGTCGTCGAGCTCGGCAACGCCTGGCGGGAGGCCCAGCTCGCCGAGCAGGAGGAGGTCGGCCGCATCCTCGATGAGCTGTCGGCCCTCGTCGCAGCGAGCGCGGCGCAGCTCCGGGAGACGCTCGGCGCCCTGGCGCGCTTCGACCTGTGGGCGGCCAAGGCGCAGCTGGCCGCGGATATGGATGCGACCCGGGCCGACACCGCGGAGCGGCCGGAAGTGCTCCTCCTCTCGGCCCGCCATCCGGGCCTTGCGGGCCGCGTCGTCCCGATCGACGTCCGCCTCGGCGACGGCTTCACCGCGCTCGTCGTGACCGGCCCGAACACGGGCGGCAAGACCGTGACCCTCCGCACGCTCGGGCTCCTCGCCCTCATGCACCAGGCCGGGCTCCACGTCCCGGCCGCGCCCGGCAGCCGCCTGCCGATCTTCCGGGACGTGTTCGCGGACATTGGCGACGAGCAGTCGATCGCCCAGTCGCTCTCGACGTTCTCGGGCCACCTGCGGTCCATCATCCGGATCGTCGCGGCGGCTGGGCCGGGCACACTCGTCCTCCTCGACGAGCTGGGCGCGGGCACGGACCCGACCGAGGGCTCGGCGCTCGCCCAGGCGCTCCTGGACCACTTCATCCGGGCCGGGTCGCTCGTCGCGGCGACGACCCACTACGCCGAGCTGAAGGCGTATGCCCACACGACGCCGAGCGCCTCGAACGCAGCCGTGGAATTCGATCTCGAGACCCTGAGCCCCACCTACCGCCTGACGATCGGCCTGCCCGGGGGCTCGCAGGCCTTCGCGATCGCGGAGCGGCTCGGGCTGCCTGAGGCCATCGTGAGGGATGCGCGCTCCCGCCTGACGGACACCCAGCGCTCGTTCGAGGCGACGCTCGCCCAGATCCGCGAGCGGGAAGGGGAGACGACGGAACTCGTGGAGCGTGCGCGAGCAGCGACGGCTCGCGCGACGGAGCAGCTGCGCGCCGCGGAGGAAGAGCGGCGGCGTACCCGGCGCGAGCGCGACGAGGCCGTCCGAGAGGCGCGGGAGGAGGCGGATCGCATCCTCGACGAGGTACGGGCCGAGGCGGCGTCGATCCGGCGCCTCCTGGAGCGCGGCCACGTTGCGGCGCCGGCCCTCGATGCGGCGCTCCAGGGACTGGAGCGGACGGCGGCGCGGCTGCCGGCGGGCGCCGGCACGAGCCCGGCGGCATCGGCGCCGGCTGGTCCGCGGACGTGGCGCGTGGGCGAGCGGGCCCGGAGCCTGACCGGCGGGTGGGAGGGACGCATCGCCGCCCTCGACCGGAAGGGCAGCCGCGTCTCCCTCGAGGCCGGTGGGCTGCGCGTGAGCGTCCCGCTCGAGGATCTCGGCGAGGCGCTGACCCCGGAACCGGGGACCGGGTCAACGGGCGGCGCGGGGCCGTGGCGTCCGAACCCGGCCGGCGAGCGCCCGGGTGCCTCAACCAGTGTCGACCAGATCCGCCTGTCACGCGCCCGGACGGTGCCGTCCTCACTCGACCTTCGGGGCGCCCGTGTGGACGAGGCCCTGACGGCCCTCGACCGCTATCTCGAGGACGGGTCGCTGGCCGGCCTGGACCGGGTCACGGTGATCCACGGTCTCGGCACCGGCGCACTCCGGGATGCGGTGCGGGAAGCGGCCTCTGCGCATCCTCTCGTGAAGTCCGTTCGGGCGGGGGAGCGGGGCGAGGGCGGGGACGGCGCCACGATCGTCAGCCTGGGATGAGGGGCCCGGCTGGGCACCGGGCACAGCTCACGGGACCGGCACTGACGGCAGGACGCTTGGCGGCGGGACTGTGGGCGGCGGGGCAGTGGGTGGCGGGGCAGTGGGCGTCGGCTTCCCGCCACCTCCCTTCGTCGGAGCTGGCGTGGCCGTGTCCACGGGTGTCGGTTCCGGGGTCGGCTGGATGCAGGGAGTCGGCGCCGGGCTGGCAAGCGGATCGAAGGACGTGCCTGGGGTACAGGGCGGCGGCGTGACCGGGGCGCAGACCTCGGTCGGTGCGAACGTCCCGCCCCAGGTCTTGCCGAACGGCGCAAACCCGTTCGAGTAGAAGTAGCTCGTGCGCGTCTTCTTCGGCCCGCCGACGACGCCGGGACCCCTGGCGGCTCTCGCGGCCCACTCCTGCGTGAAGGGCTGCCACTCGGGGAAGCGCGGCTCCACGCCGCTGAAGTCGAGGAAGCCCTTCTTGACCACCGGGCCCGTGCAGCCGTCCTGCCAGAGGAGGCCCGTCGCCGCGTCGATGTCCAGCTCGGCGTGGAGGTTGTCCGTCCGTGTCGGGACGGTGCCCTCGATGAAGAGCTCCTTCACGGTCTTGATGGTGTAGGGGCCCGGCAAGAGGCCGCTGAACGCGTCAACCTCGGCCGTCACCAGGCCGGAGGGTGGTTTGAAGTCAGCGATCGGGGTGCCCGCGCTGATCTCGGTGAGGATCCTCGACCAGAGCGGCGCCGACGAGGCCAGCGAGAGCGTGTCCGTGTTGGGAGTCGAATCCGAGTTGCCCATCCAGATGCCGACGGCAAGGGCCGGCGCCGCGGGATCGTCCGGCGGGGCAAGGTACCCGAACGCGAGGGTGTCCTTGTTGTCCGACGTCGTCCCCGTCTTGTAGGCAGCCGGCCGCCGCTTGCCGCCGTCGAGGATCTGCCACTTGCCCCAGAAGGGATTGACCTTCGGGTCGGTGTTGCCCGCGAGAATGTCGGTGACGATGTACGAGGCCTGGGCGCTCGCGACCTGCTTGCCGGGAGGCGTGCCCGTCTCGCTCGGATAGACGGCGTCGCCGTTCGACCCGGTCACCGAGACGATCATCTGGCGCGGCATCAGGACGCCGCCGTTGGCGATCGCGCCATAGGCGCTCGCCAATTCGATCGGGTGGACCTCAAGGGTGCCGATCGACATCGAGGCCACCGGAACAGCGCCCGGCTGGAAATTCAGGCCGAAGTCCTTCATGCGCTGGAAGAGGCGATCGAGCCCGTTGATGAGGCCGGCCTTGATCGACGGGATGTTGAGCGAGAACTGGAGAGCCGTGCGGAGGCGGACGGGTCCGCGCTCCAGGCCGTCTGCCTGCGTCGGGACGAACGCCTTCTGGCCGCCGAAATCCGTCGTCACGTCCATGAACATGGTGGCCGCTGTCATCGTCCCGTCGTCGAGACCGGTGATGTAGTTGAGCGGCTTGATGGACGATCCCGGTTGCCGCCCCTGACCGTCGGTCAGGACGTCGAACTGGGGCTGGAACTTCGCCTCCCCCGCTGCGTAATAGCCGGCGCTGCCGGCGTACGCGAGAACCTGGCCGGTTCGATAATCGATGACCGCGCCGGCCGCATTGTGAATGTTCTTGTCACGAAGGCCCAGGATCCAGCCCCACTCGCTCTCCGGGATCCCGATCGCCCGGAGGGAACGCTGCGTATTGCTGAAGTTCGGCGTCCGGGCCGCCGCGAACAGCCACTTGTCCACCACCTGCTGCATGTTCCAGTCGAGCGTGGTGATGATCCTGTAGCCGCCGGTGTCCACCTTCGCGCAAGTGTCCGCGCTTTCTGCCCCGCAGAGAATCGCCCCGAGCTGGGACCGGACCTGCCAGACGAACTGGGGCGCTTTCCAGGGCGTGGACCCCTGGGGGGCGAGGACGACCGCCTCCTTCATCGCGGCCGTGTACTCGGCAAGCGTGTGGTCCTGCTTCGACAGGACGCTGCGCGTCTCCATGAACTCCAGGATTTTGTTTCGGCGAAGGACGACCGGGCTGTCGGCTGGCACCACGAGCCGGATGCTGGCCTGGGGGCACTCGTCGCCGGTCGGGATGCTGACCGTGCATTCGCGGGTGGCGTTCTTGACGAGGTCGAACTCCGTGGGGGACTGCGGGATCGCGGCGAGAATCGCCGCCTCCGCCAGGGTGAGATCCTTGACGTCCTTGCCGAAGTAGCCTTTCGCCGCCGCCTGGATGCCGTAGCTCTGGTTGCCGTAGAAGTTCTGGTTCAGGTAGGCGGTGATGATCCGTTCCTTGCCAGCCTGGCCCGGATAGGCCTGGGTCAGGCGGATCGACTGGATGATCTCGCGGGCCTTGCGCTCATAGGTGGACCCGGAGAATGCCGCCTGGGGCAGGAGGCGGGCCCGGACGAGCTGTTGCGTGATCGTCGAGCCACCGCGCGGCCGGCCCTGGAGGGTGTCCACCGTCGCGGACAGGAAGCCGCCGAGGTCGAAGCCCGGGTTGCTCCAGTAGTCCTTGTCCTCGACGGCCGTGGTGGCGTCGAGCATCTCCGGCGAGATCTGGTCGAACGTGAGCAGTTCGCGCTTTCGCTCGCCGAGGCGGGCGAGCTCGACCGTCCCGGTGCGGTCGTAGATGATCGATGGCTGGTCGAAGCCGAGTGCCTCGAGCGCGTTCGCGGGGTCCGGCAGGTCGCGGCTGTAGTAGGCGTACGCGGACACGGCGCCCACAAAGGCCACGGCCCCGAGGGCGAGGAAGCTGCCGAAGAGGAGGATCGGGATCGCGAGCGCGGCTCGTCGAGCGGAGCCGCCGCCCCCGTGCCCACGTCGGGCGGCACCATTGCGGCGGTGACGCTGACGCCTTGCGAGGCTGGTCTGCATGTCTGCGGTGACGATACCATGGGGCCCGTGGAGGACCATCCCCCGGTCAGGGCTCAGCTCGTGACGGCCCTGACGGGCCCGCTGTGACGACACTTCGGCCGGGGCCGGCCGGCCTGCTGCCGGACCTCCGCTGGCGCGGCATGTTCCACGCCGCCTCGGAAGGGCTCGAGACCAGGCTGGCGACGGGTCGGCCGATCTCGGGCTACATCGGCTTCGATCCGTCCGGGCCGTCGCTCCACATCGGCCATCTCGTCCCGATCTTCGGGCTGATCCGCCTCCAGCGCCATGGCGGGCAGCCGATCGCGGTCGTCGGCGGCGGGACCGGGATGATCGGCGATCCGTCCGGTCGGTCCTCGGAGCGGAACCTGCTCGACGACGCGACCCTGGAGACGAACGTCGCCTCGATCCACGGCCAGCTGGAGCGGTTCCTTGACTTCTCCGGCGCGCGCGGGGCACGCCTGGTCAACAACCTTGACTGGCTCGGCCCGATGCGCCTGATCGAGTTCCTCCGGGACGTCGGCAAGCACTTCACGATTCCGTACATGCTGAACAAGGATTCGGTCCAGACGCGGCTCGATCGCGGGCTGTCGTTCACCGAGTTCAGCTACATGCTCCTGCAGTCGGCCGACTTCGCCCACCTCCACCGAACGATGGGCGTCGAGCTCCAGATGGGCGGCGCGGACCAGTGGGGGAACATCACGGCCGGCCTGGAGCTGATTCGCCGGACGACGGTGGACGACGCGGGCGCCGAGCCGGCATTTGCCCTGGCCTACCCGCTCCTGCTCTCGCCGTCCGGGACGAAATTTGGCAAGAGCGAGGCGGGGGACTCGGTCTGGCTGGACGCCGAGCGCACGTCGCCCTTCGCGTTCTACCAGCACTGGCTCAACACCGACGACCGGGATGTGCCGGTCTACCTGCGCTGGTTCACCACCCTCGAACCGGACGAGATCGAGGGGCTCGAGGCGGAGCTCGCGGCCTCGCCCGGCGCGCGGGCCGCCCAGAGGGCCCTGGCGCTCGATGTCACCGCGCGGACCCACGGCGCGGAGGTCGCGCGGCAGGTGGCGGACGACTCGGTGGCGCTGTTCGCGGCGGACCCGATCCGCGATCCGGCGCTCCTGGAGCGGCTGTGGACGAGCGTCGGCGGCTTCTCGCTGGGTCCCGAGACGGCCGGCGGCGGGGCGGCCGCGGCGCTGGCCTCAGCGGGCATCTTCGCCTCGCATGGGGAGGCACGCCGGATGATCCAGAACGGCGGCATCACGATCAACGGCGAGCAGCTCCGCGATCCGGCGGCGCCCATGCCGGCCCCCGTCGACGGGGCCTGGTGGGAGGTCCGGATCGGCAAGCGTCGCCGGGAGATCGGCCGCCGCGCGAGGTAGCGCCGGCGCGCCCGGCGGTCGCGGGCGTGGCGGCGTGGCGCGCGTGGCCGGCCGCGCGGGCGTGGCCGGCTCAGGCGTGGTCGGCGGGCTCAGGCCGGGTCAAGTCCCAGGTCGTGGTGTAACAGGTCGTCGTCTCGCGCCGGGTCTCGTCAGCTCGCAAGCAGCAACGGCTGGCCCACCTCCTCGATCGCGACGGCGCCGATCGCCGCCATGGTCTCCG
>JACPOU010000013.1 GCA_016191345.1 Chloroflexota bacterium | reverse complement strand
CGTCTCGAGCACGTCCATCCTGTCATTGGCCATCGTGGTGTCCCTTCGTGTCGTGGGTTCCAACTCCAACGACGCGAGGATGACGCGGTGGCCGCTTTGATTCACGGCCTCGCTGTTACACCAACTCTAGGGACATCACCCCTGAGGCGCAAGAGTTCTCTCGCTCGATTCATCGGTAATCCGATCGACTGGACTTGCGTGTTTGCAGGCGCCAACATCGCGGAAACCGTCTTGGGCGGCAGGCAAAGGTACCACGCGGCGCGGTCGCTCTGGGTCATCGGGCTGGCAGGTGCAGGGCACGCGCTCGCCCTGCACCTGCGTGGCCGACGGGCCGGTGTGTTCCTGGCGCACGCGTTGGGATAGACGAGCGCGGCCGACCGCGGCTCGCTGCACGTTCTGGTGCTCCTTCGATGGCAACCCTGCGGAGCTCGGTCGAAGTTGTGCCCTGGAGACAAGCGGGTCGGTGCCGCGGGGAGGGTGAACCCGCTCCCGGCGGGCGGTCAGCGGGTCGGGGGCGGCAGCTTGATGCGATCGCCGGCCCGGATCGTCGTCGGGTCGGTGATCTGCGGGTTCAGCTCCAGGACCGTGTCGTACGGCACGCCGAAGTAGTTGGCGATGCTCCGCAGGTTGTCCCCGACCCGCACCGTGTAGAGGTAGCAGTCGGGCGTCGAGGGACACGGCTCGAGCAGCACGTACCGATCGCTCGTCGGCGACGGCGAGGGGGTTCCGGGCGGCGGGCTCGCTGGCGGACCGATGGTCGGCCGGGTCTTGAGGACCGGACGAGCCGGCCCCATCGGACGCCCCGAGGACTTGCCGCAGATTCGCTTCCCCGGGCTGTGCAGATCCGTGGCCGCCAGCGTTCAGTTCTCGTTGCCGCAAGCGGGCAGTTTCGGTGGCCGCCTCCGGGCCGGCTCAGCCTGGTGGATCTCGGTGATCGACCCTGGTGGGTTTCGGTGAGCGGCGGCCCTTAGCGGGTGCCAGGTCGAGGACGCGCCGGCAGCGCGCCCGAGATCAGGTCAGGCGGCCACGTCACGGACAACCCCAGCGGCCGCATGCTCACCCCATCTGGCGAATGGCCTCCTGAGGGGATTCGGGCCTGGTGTCCTTTTCTCAGCGCCCTGCGAGGGCCTCCACCTCGGCCAAGAAGGCGTCCACGGTAAGTGCGTCGACCTGCCCGGCAAACGGGTTGCCTTCAAGCGCCCTCGGTCGTCCATCCTTGATCGCGTAGCTTCCGGTAAAGCTCTGGACGGAGTAAATCCCGTCAGAATCCGGACCCTCGAGGAACAACACAGCCTCGTCACCTGGCAGGAGAAGCGGATCGCTCTCAGCGAATGAGAGCGTGTCCTCACCCCAGTTCGGGTCTGGCGCCGGGCCGCCGGCCTGAAGGATGCGGATTGTCTTCACCGAATCACCCTTTGCAGTCTGGGTGACACTCAACGTGACAATGGATGTCGCGGACGGCAGGAACTCGACGCTGTCGACGCGAGCAGCCACGATGGCCGAGGCCTTGGCGACGGCCGCGCTCAGATCCAACTGCGGATCCAAGGCCGTTGCGAGCATCTCGACGCGCTGCAGCTTTCGTGGATCACGCCCCTGGGCCACGAAATCCGCGAGCCAGGCCTCGTACTTCGCTTGGAAGGCCTGCCTGCCCTGCTCGAACTCCTTTGCCTTCTCCGCGTCGCTCTTGCCGGCTTCGGTGTTGACCCACTGCTTCAGATTATCGGCGCCGATCGCGAGGGTCCCAGCCCCCAATGCGGCGACCGCGACAAGTGCCACCAGCGGGCCAGCGCGGAGCTTGGATGCATGGATCCTCATCGCCTCAGCTCCCCCAGCTGTACACGCATCGGATGCCCCCTTCGTTTGCGACGCTGCAGGGCGGCAGCTTCCCGATGTCGCCCGGGTTCGTCGGGCCCAGGACATTCGTCGAGACAGGGTTCATGAGTCGGGCCGCGTCCGTGTGGTGGAACAACCCAAGGCCATGCCCGATCTCATGCGAGATCACGTTCTCCCTGGTTGTTGTCCGTGCCGTCCATCGCCGTCCGGTTGAAGTAGATGTCTGTCCAGTGGACGTTCATGGCGATGTTCTGGTTGCTGCAGAAGCTGTTGATGTCGCAATTCCAGGTCACGCCACCGATGCCGGGGCCCGTCCCTTGCTCACCTTGGGCCACGTCGCTCAGGAAGATCCAGGTGTCGTTTGCCTGAGCGTTCCAAGACAGGATCTGTGGACCCGCCGCGCCGGTCCATCGCGACCGTGAGTCCTCCGCCAGTGCTCGCCACGCGGGGCGGGCATCTGAGAACTGATCGATGAGCTTCACGTGCAGGAACTGGCCCTGAACCCAGACCCGCCGACACCAGAGTGGCGTGCCGGCTTTCCAGCAGTCGCCGCCGGCGATCGTGTGGCCGGCGAAAACCGGTCCCGCCCGTAACCAGCAGGATGGATGTGGCCAACGAAGCCATCAGCGCGAGCCGGACGATGATGCCTTGGACGCGCACAGCCCCTCCTCCTGCGGTCCGGCGTGGCCACCTGCAACCCCTGAACCTTGCCGCCGCGAGGGGCATTGTTCGCGCGGATAACGGCGAAGTCAACCCAAACTTGTCTCCTCCGTGGACCCCAACCTTTGGGTGCCTCGCCCGTCAAGCGCCTCGGTCAGGCGATGAGACTGACCCTCGGTGACGATGACATGAGCGTGGTGGAGCAGCCGGTCGACGGCAGCCGTGGCCAGGCCCTTTGGGAAGATCGTGTCGAAGCGGGCGGGATGGAGATTCGAGGTCACGATCAGCGATCGTTTCTCATACGCCGCGTCGACAAGCCGATACAGGGCCTCGGCCTCGTCGGCGCCAACGGGCAGCAGGCCGATGTCGTCGACGACGATGAGCTCGGAGCGGACGATCCGCTCGACGACCTTGCCGGTCGTGGCGTCGATCCTCGAGCGGGCGATCGTCGCGGTCAGCGTTTCGAGGCTGAACCAGCTCACCCGCAGGTCAAGGTCGATCGCGGCATGGGCGATCGCTTCCGCCAGATGGCTCTTGCCCGTGCCCGACGGGCCGACGAGGACGAGGTTCTCGGCCCGCCCGATCCAGTCGAGGGTCCGGAGGGCCCACTGGGCATCGCCAGGGATCGCCGAGGCCCCAGGCGTCGAGGCCGCCGCCCAGCAGCGTGAGCCCCGACGAACGGGGGCCCCATCTCGGTTCACGTCCGCCGGGAGCGAGAGCGTCTCCGCCCGTCCGAGCGTGACGGTCCGCGTGAGGCCCGGCACTCGTGCGACGAGAACGCGCTTCTCTCACGAAGTTCTCAGAAGGCCGGTGCTTAGATGTGATCCCGCGCCGATGGACGCTCGACGGCCCAGGCCGTCCCGCGGATCCCCTCCTGGATGCTGGACCGACCAATCTGGACAGTGAGGCCCCGATATGAAATGGAAAGTCGCGGCGGTCGTGGCCCTGCTTGTCGTGGGGCTCGGGACGACCGGCCTCGTAATTCTTGCGCCGGGCGCGAACAACGGAGGCCAGCCCCAGTACCTCACCGCGACCGTCAGTCGGGCTAACGTGACCCAGCGGGTCGTCGCGACCGGCAGTCTCCGATCCGCCGCGATCTTCGATCTCGCCTTCGGGGCCGACCCGACCCTGACGACGGACACCGGCGCAGCCGGGGGGGGCGGATCGGGCGTTTCCTGGCTGGTCGCGAGCGTCACGGTGGCCGTTGGGGCCACGGTGACGAAGGATGAGGTTCTGGCCACCGCCGACACGGTGAACGCGAAGGCCGCCCTCGACGTGGCGACGGCGAACCTGGCCGTGGCGAAGGCCCGCCTCGCCGTTGATTCAGCCGGTCTGACCGGAGCGCGGCGCAGCGCGGCATACGACTCGATTCGCCAGGCGCAGCAGCAGCTCAAGGTGGCAATGCAGAGCCAAGTTCAAACCGCGGCCCAGAATGCGCTGAAGCTGAGCCAGGCACAGGCGGCGCTGGCGACCGCCCAGAAAAAGCTGGCCGATGACCTCGCGGCCGGCCTGCCAGCCGCCACGGTCACGGCTGATCAGGCGGCCATCGACCAGGCGCAGCAGCAGCTTGACTCCCTCCAACTCAGCATCGCAGCCTCGAACGGCTCGGCCGCCAACCAGGTCGCGTCCGCTCGGCTCTCGCTCTCCAGCTCCCAGAACAACTACTCGATCCAGGTCGCCCCGGCCGATCCGTCGACGATCGCCACCGACGAGGCGTCGGTGGCCACGGCTCAGAGTGGCGTCACAGCTGCCCAGTACACCTTCGACCGGTCCAGGCTGACCAGTCCCGTGGACGGCGTCGTCACCGCGGTGAATATCGCGACCGGAGCGACGGCTCCGGCGGGCGCGGCCGTCACGGTGGCCTCACGCGAGATGGAGGTCAGCGCGACGGTGACCGAGAGCGACTACCCCTCGCTGAAGCTGGGACAGGCGGTCGACGTCGCGATCGTCGCTCTGGGGCAGACGGTGACCGGGACCGTCAAGCAGATCGTCCCGACCGGCACCGTCAGCAACGGCGTCGTCACCTACCCGATCATCGTGACGCTCGACTCCACGTCGGGTGGAGCCGCTTCCGGCATGAGCGCTGACATCCAGGTCACGACGGCCCAGGCGAGCAATGTGCTGGCCGTCCCGGCCAGGGCTCTCAACGGCACCAACGGGAGCTACTCGGTGAGGGTGCTCGGCAGCAATGGCGCGGTGACGGCACAGACCGTTCAGGTTGGCCTGATCACGAGCTCGCTCGCCGAGATCACCGGCGGTCTGACGGAAGGACAGACGGTCGTCACCGGAATCAGCACCCCCCAGACCGGAAACGCCACGACGACGAACGGTGGCCTCGGCGGCGGCTTCGAGGGCGGAGGCGTCGATCTGCCGGGCGGGGGCGGGGGCGGGGGCGGGGGCGGCCACGCGCCCGGTGCCGGCGGCGGAGGTTGACATGCCGAACCCGATCGTCTCCCTCGATCACGTCAGCCGGGTCTATGCCATGGGCCGGATGGAGGTCCCTGCGCTCGCCGACGTCAGCCTCACCGTTCACCCGGGCGAGTTCGTCGCGATCGTCGGGCCGTCGGGCTCGGGCAAGACCACGATGATGAACGTCCTGGGCTGCCTGGACCGGCCCACGAGCGGGCAGTACCTGCTGGCCGGGACCCCGGTCTCCGACCTCGACGACGATGGCCTGGCCAGGCTCCGCAGCCTGACCATCGGCTTCGTGTTCCAGTCCTACAACCTGCTGCCGCGGACGACCGCACTCGACAACGTCGCCACCCCCCTGCTCTACCAGGGCGTCCCGCGCCGCGAGCGACACGCCCGGGCGAGGGCCGCCCTGGAACGGCTCGGCCTGGGCGATCGCCTCGACCATGAATCGACCGAGCTCTCCGGCGGCCAGCAACAGCGGGTCGCGGTGGCGCGGGCGCTCGTCACGGAGCCAGCGCTGATCCTGGCCGATGAGCCCACCGGCAACCTGGACAGCCAGTCGGGCGCCGAGGTCCTGGCGCTTCTCCACGAGCTCAACAGCGCGGGTCGGACGATCGTCCTCATCACGCACGATCAGGACGTCGCCGAGGCGGCCGATCGGCAGATCCACCTTCGCGACGGCCGAATCCTGACATGAGCTTCATCGAGTTGCTTCGGTTGTCGCTATCGCGACTCGGGACGAGCCGGCTGCGCGCGGCCCTGACCATGCTGGGGGTCATCATCGGCGTCGCCTCGGTGGTGGCCCTCGTCGGGGTGGGCCAGGGCACCACCTCGAACATCACGAACCGGCTCGCCGGCCTGGGCACGAACCTCCTGATCATCAGCCCCACCGGCCGGGGCGGAACCGGGGCCACCCCTCCCACGCTCGACGACGCGGTGGCCATCGGCCAACTGGCATCGGTCCAGGCGGTGGCGCCCGAGATCTCGACGAGCCAGGCCCTTCGAGCCGGCGGCCAGACCACCACGACCACGGTGGTGGGCACGACCAGCGCGTATGCCGACGTACGCGCCTACGACGTCTGGCAGGGAGCCTTCCTGAACGATGTCAGCGTCGATCGCAAACTGCGCGTCGTGGTCCTCGGCGCCACGACTGCAGCGAACCTGCGCCTGGGTGCCGGCGCCGTGGGTTCACAGATCGCGATCGGCGGCCTGCCGTTCCAGGTGATCGGCATCCTGCAGCCGAAGGGGGGCACCGGCTTCGAGAATCCCGACGACCAGGTCATCGTGCCGATCGGGGTGGTCCAGAAGTACTTCGTCGGTGGCAAGGCCGTCCGGAGCATCGGGGTGAGCGTCGCTCGACCTGATCAGATGACCGCCACGGGCGCTGCGATCACGGCGCTGCTCGCGGATCGGCATGGGCACAGCCCGACCGCCACTCCCGACTTCAATGTCTTCAACCAGACCCAGCTGCTGGCTGCGGCGTCTTCGATCACGGGCACCCTCACCCTCCTGCTCGCCGGAATCGCCTCGATCTCGCTGGTCGTCGGCGGCATCGGGATCATGAACATCATGCTGGTTTCCGTCCGCGAGCGGACCCGCGAGATCGGCATCCGCAAAGCGGTCGGCGCTCGCGGTCGGGACATCCTCGCCCAGTTCCTGATCGAGGCGCTGACCCTGTCGCTGCTCGGCGGCGTGATCGGAATCGCCATCGGCCTGGCCACCTCTGCCGCGATCGGCCAGCTCGCCGGCTGGGGGTTTGTCTTCAACCCGGCAACGATCGGCGCCGCGGTCCTGTTCAGCCTGGCTGTGGGTGTCGTGTTCGGGGTCTGGCCAGCCAGGCAGGCCGCCCGCCTCGATCCAATCACCGCCCTGCGCTACGAATGAGAAGGAGAGTCGCGTGAGCTTCGAGCAGAATCCGCCAGCCAGTCCGGAGCCGGTCACCCCAACTCCACCAGACAGTGCGGCGTTCCCGCCCCAGCCCGTCGTCCCGAGTCCGGCGGCCCAGGTCCCGAGGCGCAAGTCCTCCGCCGGCTGGCTCAATCTGGTCCTGGTGCTGGCGGCGATCGTCGCCGTCGGCGGCGTCTCCTTCGCCGTCGGGCGGAAGACGGCCCCGGTGGCCGCCGCCGGACTGGGCGGTGGCGATGCCGCCGAAGGCGGGGGCTCCGGAGGCGGCGGCGCCGGCCACGCCGGCGCCGCCCCGGGCCAGTCCGAGGCGCCGGGCGACGGTGGGGGCTTCCTCGGTGGCACGTTCGAAGGTGGCGGCAGATTCAGCCTGGCCGGAACCGTCACGTCCGTGACGGCCGACGCGCTCACGGTCACGACGGCGGGTGGGCAGACGCTCACCTTCAGACTGGACTCCAGCACCACCTACGGCACGAGGACGCCCGGGACCGCCTCCGACGTCAAGACAGGATCGAAGGTCGACATCCAGCTCGCGACGGGGGCGGGTGGCGGTCGGCCGACGGCCAGTGCGGACGCGTCGACCCCACTGGGCACGGCCGCCAGCGTGACGGTCGTCCCGTAACGAAGGCGCAGGCCGCTCAGGGAGAGGCGAATCCCCGTGCGGGTGACGACGACTGAGGTCGAGTCATCCGCGCCGTCGGGCACGATGTCGCGCTCGAACGTGACCGTTGCGCCCGAGGCGTCGCCAGTCGCGGGTGTCCAAGGCACAGGCCACTGCGAGGAATGGGCGTGGCCCGGCTGGGATCCCGGTGGAGTCGGTCGCCATCCGGCGGCGATCGCGCAGGATCGCTCGGATTCCGTGTCCCGCAGCCACAGCCGCCGGAGCGCTCGGCGGACGACGCGGCCGGGAGCAGATCGGCTGCGCCCGGCCGCCGCGGTCAGCGGGTCGGCGGCGGCAGCTTGATGCGATCGCCGGCCCGGATCGTCGTCGGGTCGGTGATCTGCGGGTTCAGCTTCAGGACCGTGTCGTACGCGACGCCGAAGTAGTTGGCGATGCTCCGCAGGTTGTCCCCCGCCCGCACCGTGTAGAGGTAGCAGTCGGGCGTCGAGGGGCACGGCTCGAGCAGCACGTACCGATCGCTCGTCGGCGACGGCGAGGGGGAGCCGGGCGGCGGGCTCGCTGGCGGACCGATGGTCGGCGAGGGCGTGATGCCCGGCGTCGGTCCGGCCGTCGAAGTCGGAATCGGCGTCGTGAGCGCCGAGGGGCTCGCCACGGCCACGCCGTCGGTGGCCCTCGGCGAGGCGATCGGCAGCTCCATCCCGCCCCGGATCGCGACGAAGGCGACGGCCGCCGACGCCGACGCGACGAGGAAGAGGAGCGCCATCAGCACGGCGGGGGTCAGGGTCCGGGACCCGCCGCCCACTCGCGGCGCGGCACCCGCCACGGCCGACGCATCGATGCCGGTCGCAACAGCCCCGACCGCGGCGAGCTCATCCCGATCCCTCGGCGCAGGGAGGCCCCGGTCCGGCCCGGCGACGCCCGACAGGTAGCGAGCACAGCGGACGTGGTCGGCGGTCAGGCAGGCTCGCCGCTGCTGCTCCGCGTCCTGGGGGTCGGCACTGCCCGTCGCGACGCAGCGGTTGCGCGGATCGACGGCCTCGATCGGTGACCCGATGACGCCATCGGCATCCATGGCGCGAAGGAACGGGCAGATCGACGGATCCGGCGAGCGGTGCTCGGCATCGATGAGCGGGGCGCGCCCGGGCTCGATCTCCACGCTGCCTCCCGTCCTCGACCCCTTCGACGGGCGAGACTCTAGTACCTTTTCCCGGTAGCCGTGCGGTCGATCGGGGTGCTAGTCTGCGGCCCCGCATCGACGCCGGGTCGATGAGGAGCCGTCAGATCGAGGCCCCAGCCCCCGTGGCCATGCCGCTCAGCGTCGCGAACCCGGAGACCGATCCGTATCGCCTCGCCCCGCATCGGATCCGCCGCTGCACCTTCCGCCGCCTGATCCAGGTGGACGCGAAGAACGAGCGCGTCTACGACGTGGAGTGCCTCTTTCCGGATCGCAAGGTCCCCATCCCGATCGGCGACCTCGACACCGCGATGAGCGTCTGCAACGCCTGCACCGCGGCCCACATCTTCCGCCCGGACGAGGACTGAGCGACAGGAATCGCCAGCGAGGCGACCTGTAAGCCGAGTTCTGTCCCGCGACGCCGAGGCGTCCCGGGGATGGCCATCCATCTGAGGCCGGCGGTTGCCCGACGGCTCGTGCGGCCGACCCGAGGGCTGGGCAGCGCGCCTCTCCCCCGGCGAACCGGGTTGCGCCCTCCTACTTGGCCTTGCTCCATGTAGAGCTTGCCTCGTTTCACTCCGTCCGGGACCCGAAGACCCCGACGGCATCGTCACTGTGGCGCTCGTCCTCGCCTCGCGGCGGGCGGGCGTTACCCGCTACCTTGCGCTGTGGAGCTCGGACTTTCCTCACGCCGCCGGGTCGCCCCGCCGGCGCGCGGCCATCCGGTCGCCTCGCTGGCCAGCCGAGTCTACCCGGTCAGCGTGGATCCTCCACGAACGTGATCGAGCCGGCGCTGCCGGCGATGCGGATGCGGCCGTCGGCAAGGAACTCGAGGCGATCGGCCTGCTGGAGGACGTCGAGCACGACCGCCTCCTGCGTGCCGCGAGCCCCGTCGCAGGCCATCTCCGTCATCGACATCGAGTCAATGCGGAAGGTGCCATCGGCCTTCAGCGCCCAGGTGCCGCCGTACGTGTTGCAGCCGGTCGTGCCCCCGGCCTGACCGGTCTCGAACCGGATCGTCGGCTCGGCGCCGGCGATCGGCACCGCGTCCCGGAGGAGGACCGCCCGCCACGCCGTTCCCGCGAGGTCCCGGGGAGTCGCCATGCCGGGGCCCAGGCTTGGCGCTGGACTGCCCGAGCACGCCATGAACGTCGCGGCAACGGCGAGGACCACGATCGTCCGGCCGAGGGCGGACCCAGGGGCGAACCAGGCGGCGACGCGGAGCACCCGGAGGCGCACTGGATGCTGCATGGCCGGATGACGCCGCGCGCGCCCGATGCGTTCCCGGCCCTGGCCCGAGGGGGCCCTGATCAGCCGGGGCGCCTGACGACGACCGCGGGACCGCCGGCCGCGACCCGGTCGATCGCCTCGTTCGCGAGCGCGTCCGCGAGGCTGTTCTGGGCGCGCGGGACGTGGGCCGCCGCCCAGCCTGCCGGGAACGTCCGGAGGGTCGTGAGCGCCTCGGCCCAGAGCGGCCGGAGCTTCGCGTCCTTCACCCGCCAGCGGCCGTGGAGCTGCTCGACGATGAGGTTCGAATCGAGCAGGAGCTCCACCCGCCGCGCGCCGAGCTCGCGGGCGAGGGCCACCGCACGCACGACGCCGACGTACTCCGCGACGTTGTTCGTCCGGATCCCGAGATACTCGGAGATCGTCGCGTCCGGGCGGGCCTTCGGGTCGCGGGCGTCCGGCCGGTCCAGGCGAATGAGCACGGCGCCGGAGGATGCGGGCCCGGGATTCCCGCGGGCCGCGCCGTCGGTGCGAATGAGGTAGCCGGTGGCCGCGCGCGGTGGCAGGTCGCCTGCACCACGCTCGGCGTCAGCCGACCCTCCGTCCCCGGCCTCCCCTCCTTCGCCGAACCCGAAGTCGAGCGCCCCCGGATCGCGGCGCTGGGCTATGTCCGCCGCTCCACGATCGCCGAGCTGACCTCGAGGATCGCCTGGGTGATGTGGATCCCGCGCGGGCAGGCATCCGTGCAGTTGAAGATCGTCCGGCAGCGCCACACCCCGTCGTCGCCGGCGAGGATCTCGAGGCGCTCCTCCTCGCCCTCATCGCGCGAGTCGAAGATGAAGCGGTGGGCGTTCACGATCGCGGCCGGGCCGACGTAGGCCTCCTTGGCCCAGAACGACGGGCAGGAGCTCGTGCAGGCGGCGCACAGGATGCACTTCGTGGTGTCGTCGTAGCGGGCCCGCTCCTCGGGCGACTGGCGGCGCTCCCGTTCCGGGGCCGGGCGATCGTTGACGAGGAACGGCATGACGGACCTGTAGCTGTCGAAGAACCCGTCCATGTCCACGACGAGATCCTTCACCACCGGGAGACCCGGCAGCGGCGCGACGGTGATCCGCCGGCCGAGCTTCTCCACGCGCTCCTTGCAGGCGAGCCGGTTCCGGCCGTTGATCAGCACGGCGTCGGAGCCGCAGATCCCGTGGGCGCAGGAGCGGCGGAACGTGAGGGAGCCGTCGACGTTGTATTTGACCCGGTGCAGGAGGTCCAGGACGCGGTCCATCTTCGGGTCGGCATCGACGTCGTACGACTCCCAGTGGGGCTTCGCGTCCCGTTCGGGGTCGTAGCGGAGGATGCGCAGCTCGACCTGCATGGATCCGATGGCTCCTAGTACGTCCGCGGCTTGGGCTGGAACGTCGTGATCGTGACGGGCTTCGTCCGGAGCACGGGGCCGCCCTCCGCCCTGTAGGCGAGGCTGTGGACCAGCCAGCTCGCGTCGTCGCGGTCCGGGAAGTCCTCGCGGGCATGGGCGCCGCGGCTCTCCCTACGGGCCAGGGCCGCGGCGACGGTGGTCTCGGCGCAGTCGAGCAGGTAGCCGACCTCGCGGGCCTCCAGGAGGTCCGTGTTGAACGTCCTGCCCTTGTCCATGACCGCGACCCGCGAGTAGCGGTCGCGGAGCTCCCGGACCCTGGTCCGGGCCTCGGTGAGGAGCGCCTCGTCGCGGTAGACGCCGACGTTGTCCATCATCACGTCGGCCAGCTCCTTCCGGATGCCGGCCGCATTCTCGCCGGCCCGCGCGCTCCGCAGCCGCTCGATCTCGCCGACGACCGGCTCCTGGACGTCGGCCGCCACGTCGGGCATTCCGACGCCCTTCACGTCGAGCGCCATCCGGCGGCCGGCCCGCCGGCCGAACACGAGCAGGTCGACGAGCGAGTTCGTGCCCAGGCGGTTCGCGCCATGGACGGAGACGCAGGCGCACTCCCCCGCCGCGTACAGGCCCGGGACCGGCGTGTTGTGCTCGTCGCGGATGACCCGCGTGTCGTTGTCGGTGGGGATGCCGCCCATCGCGTAATGGGCCGTCGGCTGGACCGGCACGGGCTCCGTGATCGGCTCGACGCCCTGGTAGATGCGCGCGAACTCGGTGATGTCGGCGAGCTTCTCCTCGATGACCTTCCGGCCGAGATGCCGGACGTCCAGGTAGACCCAGTCCCTGCCGCCGATCCCCCGCCCGGCCCGGATCTCCTGGTACATGGCCCGGCTGACCATGTCCCGCGGGGCGAGCTCCATGAGCGTCGGCGCGTAGCGCTCCATGAAGCGCTCGCCCGCGTCGTTGAGCAGGGTCCCGCCCTCGCCCCGGGCGGCCTCGGACAGGAGGATCCCGATCCCGACGATCCCCGTCGGATGGAACTGGTAGAACTCCATGTCCTGCATCGGGACGCCGTGGCGGTACGTGAGCGCGGCCCCGTCACCCGTCAGCGACCAGGCGTTCGAGGTGATCCGGAACATCCGCCCGAAGCCGCCGGTCGCCATCAGCACGGCCTTGGAGCGGATCACGTGCATCTCGCCGTCGGCGATCCGGTAGGCGATGACGCCCGCCGCCCGCCCGCCCGAGCCGAGGTCGCCGCCCTCGGACAGCAGGTCCACGACGTGGTACTCGTCGTAGAACTTGACGCCGTGCTTGATGCACTGCTGGTAGAGCGTCTGGAGGATCATGTGGCCGGTCCGGTCGACGGCGTAGCAGGCCCGCCGGACGGGCCCCTCGCCGAAGTTCCGGGTGTGCCCACCGAACCGCCGCTGGTCGATCCGGCCGTCGGGCGTCCGGTTGAACGGCAGCCCCATGTGCTCGAGCTCGATCACGGTCTCGATCGCCTCGCGGGCCAGGATCTCCGCCGCGTCCTGGTCGACGAGGTAGTCGCCGCCCTTGATCGTGTCGAACATGTGCCACTCCCAGTGGTCCTCCTCCTGGTTGCCCAGGGCGGCACAGACCCCGCCCTGGGCGGCGCCGGTGTGGGAGCGGGTCGGGTACAGCTTCGTGAGGACGGCGGTGTCGACGCCCGCCTTCGCGAGCTCGAGGGCGGCCCACAGGCCGGCGCCACCTGCCCCGACGATCAGGGCCTCGTGCTGGCGGGCCATCGGCTAGGCCCGCGGGACCACGTTGTCGAGTGTGAAGACCACCATGGACCCCATGGCGAACAACGTGATGGCGAGCAGATAGAGCAGTGACAGGGCGATCGTGCGAGCCCGCCCGCCAAGATAGTCGGACACGACGACGCGCATGCCCATGAAGGCATGGAAGAGGACCAGGGTCAGCATCAGCCAGTCGAACGCCCGCCAGAAGGTGCTGCTCCAGCGGATCTCGGCGATCCACGAGGCGTTCTGCTCGGCCGGGTCGTACAGGACGCGCACGATCAGGTAGTGGCTGAGGACCAGGACGAACAGCCCCAGGCCCGTCAGTCGCATGAGGTACCAGACGGCCAGCTCGAAGCCGTTGCCCTGCGGGCGAACTCGACCGGACCGGGAGTAGGGGCGGCCGCTCACCGCGTCACCGGCCCAGGCTCCGGAGGAACGCCCCGGCGATGATGACCGTCACCGGGATCCCGATGACCGCGAAGAGGAGCCACACGAGATACCACAGCTGGCGGTGGAACCGCGTGAGCGACGGCCAGAAGTCCATGACCACGATCCGAAGGCCGTTCAGTCCGTGGTACAGGACCGCCGCGCCCAGCAGCCACTCCAGGACGATCCCGACCGGCGTGGCGTAGAAGGTCAGCAGGGTGTTGTAGATGCCCGGCGCCGCCCCGACCAGGAAGATGTCCACGACGTGGAGGACCAGAAAGGCGAAGATCGCCACGCCCGAGATCCGGTGGAACGCCCAGGCGAGCATCCCTTCGCCGCCTCGGTAGCGCAACAGCATCGCTCGCTCCCTGCGCTCAGCTGCCGGCTGCCGGCGCGGTCGTGGCGGCGAGCCGCTCGACGATCGCGTCGGCGAACTGGCTCGTGCCGGCGTCGCCGCCGAGGTCATAGGTTACGGTCCGGCCCTCCGCGATCACCTCGCGGACGGCCAGCTCCAGGCGCGCCGCGACGTCCGCATAGCCGAGGTGGCGGAGCATCAGCGCCCCGGACAGGATCATGGCGGTCGGGTTGGCGCGGTTCTGGCCGGCGTACTTCGGGGCCGAGCCGTGGACGGGCTCGAAAACGGCGCCGTCCTCGCCGATGTTCGCGCCGGGCGCGACGCCGAGGCCGCCGACGAGGCCGGCGCAGAGGTCCGAGACGATGTCGCCATAGAGGTTCGGGAGGACCATCACGTCGTACAGGTCCGGCTTCTGGACCAGCTGCATGCACATGTTGTCGACGATCCGGTCCTCGAACTCGATCCGGCCGTCGTAGTCCGCGGCGACGGTCCGGCAGGCCTCCAGGAAGAGGCCGTCGGACAGCTTCATGATGTTCGCCTTGTGGACCGCGGTGACCTTGCGGCGCTGGTTCGCGACGGCGTACTCGAAGGCGAACCGGGCGATCCGCTCCGACGCGGCCCGGGTGATGATCTTGATGCTCTCCGCGGCGTCCGGCCCGACCATGTGCTCGATGCCGGCGTAGAGGTCCTCGGTGTTCTCCCGGACGATGACCAGGTCCACGTCCTGGTAGCGCGATTCGACGCCCTCGATCGATCGGGCGGGGCGGAGGTTCGCGTACAGGTTGAGGGTCTGGCGAAGCGCGACGTTGACGCTCCGGAAGCCCGTTCCGACCGGCGTCGTGATCGGCCCCTTGAGGGCGATCCGGTTGCGCCGGATGGAGTCGAGGACGTGATCCGGGAGCGGCGTCCCGTACTCCGCGATGCAGGCCTCGCCCGCCTCCTGAACCTCCCAGTCGAAGCCGATGCCGGTGGCGTCGAGGACGCGGCGGGTCGCCTCCGCCAGCTCGGGTCCGATGCCGTCGCCGGGGATCAGGGTCACGCGGTGGGCCATGCCCGGCATTCTAGCCGTGCATCGGTGCGCCCGCCGGAGCCCGAATGGCCCGGTTCCGGGGGGTCGCGCGGCCCGAGTTCAAGGTTCGCATCCCGTCCGTGGCTAGACTTCGCGGATGCGAATCGGCGTCACGCTGCCCCTGTCGTCCGGCGACACGCCCGACGGCCACGTTCCCCGCTTCGAGGAGACGCTTGGCTTCGCCCGGGCGGCCGAGGCGTCCGGCCTGGACTCCATCTGGGTCTTCGACCACCTCCTCTTCCGCTTCCCCGACGATGACGGGCCGGAGAGCGGCGTCCGCGAGGCGTGGTCCACCCTCGCCGCGCTGGCCCCCCTCGTCCCCCGGGTGGAGCTCGGGTCACTCGTCATGTGCTCCTCGTTCCGGAATCCCGGGCTGATGGCGAAGATGGCCGCGACCGTCGACGACCTGTCGGGCGGGCGGGTCATCCTCGGGCTCGGCTCGGGCTGGCACGACCCCGAGTACGAGGCCTTCGGCTTCCCGACGGATCACAAGGTCGGGCGGTTCGCGGAAGACCTCGAGATCACGGCCCGCCTCCTGCGCGGCGAGCGAGTCACGTTCGACGGTCGCTGGCAGCACCCGGTCGATGCCGCGCTCCTGCCGCCACCGGAGCGGCGCGTTCCGATCCTCGTCGCCTCGAAGGGCGAGCGGATGCTGGGCCTGACGGCGACCTGGGCGGACGCCTGGAACACGGCCTGGTTCGGGAGCGTTGACGAGCGCCTCCTGACGCGCCTGGCGGCGCTCGAGGCGGCCTGCGCGGACGTCGCCCGTGACCCGGCGACGATGCGCCGGACGGTCGGGATCCGGCTTCGCGAGCCCGGAGCGGGCGCGGACGCCACCAGCCTCGACGCCGACGCTTCCGGTCTCGCCGACCTCCTCGACGAGCTGGCTGCGCTCGGGATCGACGATGCGCTGGTCTGGTCAATCTCGAAGTCCATCCCGTCCGTGGAGCGCATCGCTGAGGCCCGCCGGATCCACCTCGCCCGGCACGCCTGAGCCGACGCCGACGGCGCCGAGCCGACCCCGGCGGCCGCCTCGTGTCCGCTCGGCTACGATGCTCGGGTGAAGATCCAGGAAGCGGACGCCAAGGCCCTCCTCCTCGCCCAGGGGCTGCCCGTTCCCGGCTGGGCCGTGGCCCGCACCGCCCCGGAAGCACGCACGGCAGCCGAGACGATCCTCGCCGGCGGCGCGGAACGCGTGGTCATCAAGGCCCAGGTTCTCGTCGGCGGCCGCGGCAAGGCCGGCGGCGTCAGGCTGGCCGGCTCCGCGGACGAGGCGGAGGCGGTCGCCGGCGCGATCCTCGGCATGGACATCAAGGGCATCACGGTCCGCAAGGTCCTCGTGGCCGCGGCAGCGGACATCGTCAAGGAGTACTACCTCTCCGCGGTCCTCGACCGGGCGGCGCGGCAGATCCTCCTCATGGGCTCGTCCGAGGGCGGCGTCGAGATCGAGCAGGTCGCGGCGGAGCGACCCGACGCGATCGTCACGATCCACGCCCATCCCCACCTCGGGCTCCAGGACTGGCAGGCCCGGGACCTCGCCTTCCGGATGGGCCTCGGCAGGCACCTGAAGGCCACGGTCGGGATCGCCAGGGGCCTGGTCCGGACGATGCTCGCCTTCGACGCGGATCTCGTCGAGATCAACCCCCTCGCCATCGTCCGCGAGACGGGCGCCGACGGGGCGGCCATCGAGCGGCTCGTCTGCCTCGACGCCAAGGTCACCCTCGATGACTCCGCGCTCCCCCGCCACCCCGAGCTCGAGACGCTCCGCGACCCGGACGAGGAGGACCCGGCCGATGCCGAGGCGCGGCTGGCCGGCATCAGCTACATCCATCTCGACGGGACGATCGGCTGCATGGTCAACGGGGCCGGCCTCGCGATGACGACGATGGACCTCGTGAAGCGGGCCGGCGGCGAGCCCGCGAACTTCCTCGATATCGGCGGCGGGGCCAAGGCGGACAAGGTGGCGGCGGCGATGCGCCTGATTCTTGCCGACCCGAAGGTGGATGCGATCCTCGTCAACATCTTCGGGGGCATCACGCGCGGCGACGAGGTCGCCCACGGGCTCATCGAGGCCCGCGCCCAGCAGGTCCGTGACGTCCCGATGGTCGTCCGGATCGTCGGCACGAACGCCGCGGAGGCCGCCGAGCTCCTGGAAGCGGCCCGCTTCGAGACCGCCGCCTCGCTCGACGAGGCGGCCGCGAAGGCCGTGGCGGCATCGGCGGGCGGGGCGGGGGCTCCGCGATGAGCATCCTCATCGGCCGCGAGACGCGACTGGTCGTCCAGGGCATCACCGGCCGGGAAGGCGAGTTCCACGCCCGGGCGATGCAGGCCTACGGCACGAACATCGTGGCCGGCATGACGCCCGGCAAGGGCGGCCAGAGGGCGCTCGACGGCACGGTCCCGGTCTTCGACACCGTCGCCCGGGCCGTGAGCGAGACCGGTGCCGACACGTCCTGCATCTTCGTCCCGGCGCCCGGCGCGCCGGACGCGATCCTCGAGGCGGTCGGGGCGGGCATCTCGACGATCTTCTGCATCACGGAGGGCATCCCGGCCCTCGACATGGTCCCGGTGGTCGAGGCGGTCCGGCTCGCCGGCGCCCGCCTCATCGGCCCGAACTGCCCCGGCGCCACGTCACCGGGCCGGGCGAAGGTCGGGATCATCCCGGGCGCCGTCCACCGCGAAGGCGACGTGGGGGTCGTGTCCCGCTCGGGCACGCTCACCTACGAGGCGGTCCAGGCCATGACCGATGCGGGGATCGGCCAGTCCACCTGCGTCGGGATCGGCGGCGACCCGGTCATCGGCACGACGTTCCTCGACATCCTGCGGCTGTTCGAGGCCGACCCGGAGACGCGCGCGCTCGTCCTCATCGGCGAGATCGGCGGCGCGGCCGAGGAGGAGGCCGCGGCCTGGGCCGGGGAGCACCTCCGCGACATCCCGAAGGCGGCGTTCATCGCCGGCCGCACGGCACCCGAGGGCAAGCGGATGGGCCATGCGGGCGCGATCATCTCCGGCGGTGCCGGCACGGCCGCCTCGAAGGTCAGCGCCCTCGAGGCCGCGGGCTTCCACATCGCCGGCTCGCCGACCGAGCTGCCCGCCCTCCTGCGCGCCGCCGGCTACCCCGGCTAGTCACCGCGCGCTCGGTGGGCTTCCTCATGGACCTCGTGGCGGGCGACAGCCGGGCGATCCTGCTCGCCGTCTCGATGGACGACTGGGCGGCCCTCGACGACGCGACGCGGTTCGACGGCCACATCAGCCTCGGCGGCGCGATGGACCCGACCTGGCTCGATCGCTTCAGCGAGGCGGTCCGGGATGTGACGAACGCGGACGAGCCGGTCGACTTCATCGATGCCCGGCGCGAGATGGACGGCCCGGGCGACATCGGCGAGCGGACGGTGGAGCGGGTCGACCCGACCTGGATCACCGCGATCGCGAAGGTCGGCGACCGCGAGGTCGATGCCGTCGCCGGCCGCTGGATCGAGCTCATCGAGGAGGAGCTGGGCGCCCTCCCGCGCGAGGAGAAGCCCTGGATCCGGCAGGTCACCGGGGACATCGTCCGCTTCGCCCGCCGGGCCGACCGCTCGCCGGCCGTGATCCTCGCCTGGTCGCTCTGAGCGACCGTCCCCGGCGCCGTTCGCCGGGTCAGTGCTGCCGGGTCAGGGCTTCGGCGGCGTCATCCCGAGCGCCCGCCACGACGGCCCGCCCGGCGCCTCGATCAGCTCCACCAGCACGCCGCCGCACGAGCGCGGATGGAGGAAGGCGACCGGGCCCTCGGCGCCCCGCCGAGGCGCGCTGTCGATGAGCTCCACGCCCTCGATCCCGAGGCGGGTCAGCTCGTCCGAGAGGCTGTCGACCTCCAGGCAGACGTGATGGAAGCCCTCGCCCTTCGAGGCGAGGAACCGGGCGACGCCCGTCGTCTCGTCGGTGGGCTCGACGAGCTCGATCTTCGACTCCCCCACCCCGAGGAAGGCGATCCGGACCCGGTCCGTCGGGATCTCCATGACCGTTTCGAGCTCCAGGCCGAGCAGGTCGCGCCAGAGGCGAAGGCTGGCGTCGATGGAACGGACGACGACCGCGACGTGGTGGACGCGGCCCGGCGGCAGCGGCATGACGACCTCCCTGGGGTGCCGGTCAGACGGTGATGAGCTCGCGATGGACGCCCCACGCGGCCCGGAGGTGGTCGGCGATCTCGCCGACCGTCGCGTAGGCGCGGACCGCCTCGATGAGGGGTGGCATGAGGTTCCCGGTGCCGCGGGCGGCGTCGTCGAGCCGGCGAAGCGCAGCCGCCCACGCCGCCGGATCCCGCTCTGCCCGGACGCGCCGCACGCCCGCCACCTGGCGACGCTCTCCCTCCGGGTCGATGCGCTGTGTCGGCGGCGTCGTCGTCGCCTCGTCGCGGAACCGGTTGACGCCGACGACGACCTGCTCGCCGCTGTCGATGGCGCGCTGCGTCCGATAGGCCGATTCCTGGATCTGGCGCTGCTGGAAGCCGGCATCGAGGGCGGCGAGCGTGCCGCCCATGGCGTCGATCTCGTCGAGGTAGGCCGTAGCGGCGGCCTCGAGCTCGTCGGTCAGCGTCTCGACGAAGTAGGAGCCGCCGAGGGGATCCGGCGTCTCGGTGACGCCGGCCTCGTGGGCGATGATCTGCTGCGTCCGGAGGGCGAGGCGGACGGATTCCTCGGTCGGGAGGGCAAGGGCCTCGTCGCGGGAGTTCGTGTGGAGGCTCTGGGCCCCGCCGAGGACCGCCGCGAGGGCCTGCAGCGCGGTCCGGACGACGTTGTTGTCCACGCTCTGGGCGGTCAATGAGCTGCCAGCCGTCTGGACATGGAAGCGGCAGGCCATCGAGCGGGCGTTCTTCGCCCCGAAGCGGTCACGGACGATCCGGGCCCACATCCGGCGGGCGGCGCGGAACTTGGCGACCTCCTCGAAGAGCTCCGACCAGGCCGCGAAGAAGAAGCTGAGCCGGGGGGCGAAGTCGTCGATCGCGAGCCCCCGCGCGACCGCGGCCTCGACGTACGCGATCGCGTCGGCGAGCGTGAAGGCCAGCTCCTGGGCGGCCGAGGCCCCGGCCTCGCGCATGTGGTAGCCGCTGATCGAGATCGTGTTCCAGCGCGGCAGCTCGCGGGCCCCGAACTCGAAGATGTCGGTGACCAGCCGCATCGAGGGCCGCGACGGGTAGATCCATGTTCCCCGCGCGATGTACTCCTTGAGAATGTCGTTCTGGACCGTGCCGCTCAGGCGGTCCCGGGCGACGCCCTGCCGCTCCGCGGCGGCCACGTACAGGGCCACGAGGGTGGCGGCCGTGGAGTTGATCGTCATCGAGGTCGAGACCTCGCCAAGCGGGATCTGGTCGAAGAGGGTCTCCATGTCGGCGAGGCTCGAGATGGGGACCCCGACGCGCCCGACCTCGCCCTCCGCCTCGGGCGCGTCGGCGTCGTAGCCCATCTGGGTCGGCAGGTCGAAGGCAACCGACAGGCCGGTCTGGCCCTGCTCGAGGAGGTAGCGGAATCGCCGGTTCGTCTCCTCGGCGGTCGCGAACCCGGCGTACTGGCGCATCGTCCAGAAACGGCTCCGGTACATCGTCGGCTGGACGCCCCGGGTGAAGGGGTATTCCCCGGGCCGCCCCAGGTCCCGGGCCTCGTCGAGGCCAGCCAGGTCGGCCGGGGTGTAGAGGTCGCGGACCTCGATGCTCGAGGAGGTCTCGAACCGGGTCCGGCGCTCGGGTGCGGCGGCGAGCGCGCGATCGCGGATCTCGACTCGCCAGCGATCGCGTCCCGGGTCGGGAAGGCGGGTTGCCGCGTCGCCGCTCGCGGCCGACCCTCGTTCCGTCGCGGCGTCCTCGGTCACGCGCCCTCCCGTCAACGGCTCAGGTGATGACGAGGAGGACGTCACCGACCTCGATCGTTGATCCCTGGCCCACCGCCACGCGCTCGATCGTCCCGTCGCGGGGCGCTCGAAGCTCGTTCTGCATCTTCATCGCCTCGACGACCAGCAGCTGCTGGCCGGCGGTCACCGGGTCGCCCGGGGTCACCGAGACGGAGACGACGACGCCCGGGATGATGGCACGGACCTCGGTCGGTCCGCTGTGGCCGACCTCCTCGCGGCCCCGGCGGGCTCGTTCGCGAAGGGCCGCCCTCGCCGCCGGCTCCACCTCGACCTCGACTCGCCAGCCCTCCACGACCACCTCGCGGCTTACGACGCCCCGGCCCGCCGACGGTGCGGCGAGGGCCGGGAGCATCAGCAGCCGGCGGGATCCGACGGCGCCATCCGGCCCCTCGGGCCGGCGCAGGGTGGCCCGCTCCCCTCCGGTCCAGGCAAGCGCGGCGAGAACCGGCTGGCCGTCGACGAGAACCACGTCCGCCGACTCCTGCGTCAACGCAGCTGCGACGGGCAGCAGCGCGGTCCCTCCGAGGATTCCCCGACCGGCGACGTGGGGCACCGGGGCGACGGGGATCTCCGGCGGCTCCACGACGATCGGGTCGACCCCGTCCACGGTCGATGCGGGGGCGAGGCCGACCCGGACGCCGCGAGGGTCCGGCATCCGGGCCTCCGCAGCCGGAACGGGATCCGGGCGGCCGACGGCGGTCATCGGGGCCACCGGTCGGCGGCCGATTCCAGGCCGGAGCGATGCCAGCGGCCATTGCCGGTCGGATGGGTCCCCTGGGATACGGCGACTGGACCAGCCGCGGCGGCCGCGATCCCGGAGCGGACGGCGGCCTGGACCGCATCGAGGCCGGCCGCGAGCTGGGCCGTCTTCGCGGCCTCGACGAAGGAGGCCGGTCCGTCCCAGTGCTCCGCGACCCAGCCCGTCGAGAGTTCTCCGGCGCGGAACGAGGGGTCCCGGGCGACCTGGCGGTGGAAGGGCAGGGTCGTCTGGATGCCGGCGACCTCGGTCTCGTCGAGGGCCCGGCGGAGGCGGTCGATCGCCGCGTCGCGGTCGCCTGCGTGGACCATGACCTTGGCGATCAGGTTGTCGTACTCGGCCGGTACGCGATCCCCGGCCTCGATGGCCGTGTCGACGCGGATGCCCGGTCCGGCGGGCATGACCCAGCGAAGCACCCGGCCAGGCGCCGGGGCGAAGTCGCGGGCAGGGTCCTCGGCCGAGAGGCGGACCTCGATCGCGTGGCCGGCCGGCTCCGCGGCCCGGGCGGCAGCGGCGAGCGCGGCCTCGGAGAGGGGTTGCCCGGCCGCCAGGAAGAACTGCTCGCGGACGATGTCGAGGCCGCTCACGAGCTCGGTCACGCCGTGCTCCACCTGGAGCCGGGTGTTGACCTCGAGGAAGTAGAAGGCGCCGTCGGGCGCAAGCAGGAACTCGGCCGTCGCCGCGTTGCGCAGCCCCGCGGCCGTTGCGACACGGACGGCCAGCTCGTGGAGGTGCCGGCGGGCCTCCGCCGTGAGCCCCGGCGCGGGTGCCTCCTCGACAAGCTTCTGGTGCCGGCGCTGGAGGGAGCAGTCGCGCTCGCCGAGGGCGACGACACGGCCGGTCGCGTCCCCGAGGAGCTGGACCTCGATGTGCCGGGCTGGCCGGATCTCCCGTTCCAGGTACACGGAGCCGTCACCGAACGCGGACGTGGCCTCGCGGGAACCGGACACGATCGCCGCCGGGAGCCCCGCGGCCGTCGTGACCCGGCGCATGCCGCGGCCACCGCCCCCGGCCGCCGCCTTGACCAGCAGCGGGAAGCCGATGCGCTGGGCCTCGGCCACGATCGATCCGACCTGGTCCGGCCGGTCGACCGGGGCCGGCTCGAGGGTCCCGGGAACGGCCTCCACGCCGACGGCCTTCGCGGTCCGGCGCGCATGCAGCTTGTCGCCCAGCGCGTCGATGGCGTCGGACGGCGGCCCGACGAAGACGAGGCCGGCCGCCTCGACCGCGCGCGCGAAGGCGGCCCGTTCGGCGAGGAATCCATACCCGGGATGGACGGCCTGCGCGCCGGCATCGAGGGCGGCCTGGACCACGGCGTCGATCCGGAGGTAGCTCTTCGTCGGCGAGGCCGGCCCAAGGCGGACGGCCCGATCGGCGAGGCGGACGTGCGCGGCCGCAGCATCCGCGTCGCTGTACACGGCGACCGCCGCCATGCCGAGCTCGTGGCAGGCGCGGATGATCCGGACCGCGATCTCGCCGCGATTCGCCACGAGGACGCTTGTGAAGGGCGGTCGCGCGGCGTCTTTGCGCAAAGACAGCGCTGGGGCCGGGTCAGAGCGGGATGTTGCCATGCTTCTTTCTCGGGTTCGTGTCGCGCTTGTCCTTGAGCATCTCGAACGCGCGGATGAGCCGGGGCCGCGTCTCGGACGGACGGATGACATCGTCGACGTAGCCGCGCGAGGCGGCGATGTACGGGTTGGCGAACTCTTCCTCGTATTCCGCAACCAGGCGCTTCCGCTCGGCCGCCGGGTCGTCGGCGCTCGCGATCGCGTCCTTGAAGATGATGTTGACGGCCCCCTCGGCGCCCATCACCGCGATCTCGGCCGTCGGCCAGGCAAAGTTCATGTCGCCGCGGACGTGCTTGCTGCTCATGACGTCGTAGGCGCCGCCGTAGGCCTTGCGGGTGATGACCGTCACCTTCGGAACCGTGGCCTCGCAGTAGGCGTAGAGCAGCTTCGCACCGTGCTTGATGATTCCGCCGTGCTCCTGCCCCACCCCGGGCAGAAAGCCCGGGACGTCGACGAGCGTCAGGATCGGGACGTTGAAGCAGTCACAGGTCCGGACGAAGCGCGCCGCCTTTGTCGAGGCATCGATATCCAGGGCGCCGGCGAGGTTGGCCGGCTGCTGCGCGATGATCCCCACGCTTCGACCGCCGAGCCGGGCGAAGCCGATGATGATGTTCGCGGCCCAGTCCGGCTGGATCTCGAGGAAGTCACGGTCATCGACGATGCGCGAGATGACGTCGTGCATGTCGTACGGCTTGTGCGGGTCGTCGGGGACCACGCCATCGAGATCCGGATCCATCCGATCGATCGGGTCGCTCGCGGGGACCAGTGCCGGTGCTTCGAGGTTGTTCTGGGGCAGGTGGGCGAGGATGCGACGCACGGCGTCCAGCGCCTCGGCCTCGTCGTGGGCCGCGAGGTGCGCGACGCCTGACTTCGTCGTATGGACGGTGGCGCCACCCAGCGCTTCCGAATCGACCTCCTCGTGCGTCACCGCCTTCACGACGTTGGGCCCCGTCACGAACATGTAGCTCGTCCGCTCGACCATGATCGTGAAATCCGTCATCGCCGGGGAGTAGACCGCACCACCGGCGCAGGGGCCCATGATCACGGAGATCTGCGGCACGACCCCCGACGCGAGGACATTGCGGAGGAAGATGTCCGCGTAGCCGCCGAGTGACGCGACGCCTTCCTGGATTCGAGCGCCGCCGGAATCGTTCAGCCCGATGACCGGCGCGCCGACCTTCATCGCGAGGTCCATGACCTTGCAGATCTTCTCGGCATACGCCTCGGACAGCGAGCCACCGAAGACCGTGAAGTCCTGGCTGAAGACGAAGACGAGCCGGCCGTCGATGGCGCCATGGCCGGTGATGACGCCGTCGCCGAGGAAGCGCTGCTCACCAATGCCGAATTCCGTCGACCGATGCGTCACGAAGGCGTCCAGCTCGACGAACGAACCGGGGTCGAGCAGCAGGTCGAGCCGTTCACGTGCCGTCAACTTGCCCCAGCTGTGCTGACGCTCGATGCGGACCGGTCCGCCACCCAGCATCGCCTCGGCGCGCATCCGCGCGAGACGGCCCAGTCGTTCTTCGTTCGTCGGCACCGAGCGGCTCCTGCTGCATCGAACATGACATCGGGAGACGGTGTCTTTGCGCAAGGACAGTCGTCTCGACGTCTACTTCGCCCGCATCATAGTCGCCGGCGCTCGCGATACCGCGTGCCAAACGGCCGGCCCGGAGCGGCTGTTTGACCTCCCTGGCCCCCGTCCGCGCCATTGCGGGAAATCCACACTTCGGTGCACATCTCCACGATCCTGTGGATAACTCCGACGTCGGCAATCGCGTCCGCAGGAGTACGATTCAGCGACGCCCGCCCCCTGACAGGACCGCGTCGAGGATGCGTCCTTCATCCCGACGACGCCCTGCTGTCTCATTCGAGGTGATGCCCCGGTGACCAACGTGATCGCAATCGCGAATCAGAAAGGCGGCGTCGGCAAGACGACGACGGCCATCAACCTCGCCGGCGCGCTTGCCGAGGAGGGGTTCCGCGTCCTGTGCGTCGACATGGACCCCCAGGCAAACCTGACCGCCGGACTCGGCGTCAACCTCAACACCGTCGAACGATCGATGGCCGACGTCCTCGTCGGACGCGCACCGCTCGACGAGGTCATCCGTCCGACCGAGACGGAGGGCATCGATGTCGCGCCCGCGCACATCGACCTGGCGGCGACGGAGGGCGAGCTCTTCACGATGCTCGGCCGGGAATCGCTCCTCCGCGACGCGATGGAGGAGAAGCTCGGCAAGCGCTACGACTACGCCCTCATTGACTGCCCCCCGAACCTGGGGCTGCTGACCGTCAACGGCCTGGTCGCCGCCGACGGCGTGATCATCCCGGTCCAGACGCAGTACTACGCGATGAAGGGCCTCACGAATCTCGTGAAGGTCATCAACACGATCCGCCTGAAGCTCAATCGGAACCTCAAGATCCTCGGCCTCCTGCCGACGTTCTACGACGCCCGCACCAACCTCGCACGAGACATGCTCGACGAGCTTCGAGTCGTGGGCGACCACCACGTCTTCAACTCGATCATCCGGAACACGGTGAAGCTCGGCGAGGCGCCGCTCGTCGGGCGACCCATCACGACCTATGCGGGGCAGACGGATGCGGCGCGGACATACCGCGAACTGGCGCGTGAGGTGATCGAACTTGGCTAGGACCGACTTCCGCGCCGCCGCAGCGCGGCGCCTCTCCGAGGAGCGCGAGCTCTCCCCCGCCATCGTCAGTCTCCTGTCCTCCGAGCGGAGCGGCTACTCCGGCGGCGTTCGCGTCGTGCCGGTCGAGCGGATCATGCCGAACCCGCAGCAGCCCCGGCTGGCCTTTGACCCGACGTCGCTCGAGGAGCTCGCCGCATCGATCCGCGAGCATGGTGTCCTCCAGCCGATCCTCGTCCGCCCACTCGGCAACAACCAGTTCCAGCTCGTGGCCGGGGAACGCCGATGGCGCGCCTCGAAGGCCGCGGGCCTGGCGACGATCCCCGCCCTCGTCGAAGAGATCGACGACGATACGGCGCTGGAGATCTCGATCATCGAGAACCTCCAGCGCGAGGACCTCTCCCCGCTCGACGAAGCCGCGATGTACGACCGGATGGTCACCGAGCACGGCTACTCCGTCCGGAAACTGGCCCAGAAGCTCGGCAAGGACAAGGGCTACCTCGAGAACCGGCTGCGCCTCGCGGATGCTCCGGATGAGATCCGCGAGCTGGTGTCCTTGCGCAAAGACACCCTGTCACATGCCTACGAGCTGATGAAGGTCACCGACGTCAAGAAGCGCAGGCGACTTGCCGCTCAGGTGGCGCGCGGAGAGCTGACCCTCACGAAGCTGCGCGATCGGATCGAGGGCCGTCGCGCACGTCCCGGGGGCCTGGACCCAGACCCGGTGGTTGCCGAGGCCGATGCCGACCAGACGGCCGAAGAGGCCGAGGCCGCATGGTCGGGCCGCCCGCGCGAGGCCGTCGCGATCCGCGACGACTCACTGCAGACCGCGAAGAGGCAGCTGTCCGACGCGGTCGAGGAGCTGGTGGATGTCCTTCGCTCACCGGATGTCGTGGTCGGCATCGGGGCGGTCGATCGGGCCAACCTCGCGAAGTACCTGCTGATTGCCAAGCTCAAGCTCGAGAACGCGATTGCCCTCGTGCGGAGCGGCGACCAGGGCTGAGGTTCGACCCCCGAATCAGGAGCCGGCGCCTCTCGGCGCCGGCTCCGTCGTGTCCGGGTCCGTGCGGGGTCAGGGCTTGCGCGACTTCCCCTTTGCGAGTTGCGCCGCGGCCTTGTCCTTTGCCGCAGTGGCCTTGTCCTTTGCCGCAGTGGCCTTGTCCTTGGCCGCGGCGCTCGCACCACCGGCGGCGGTGCTCTTGTCGGCGCCATTGTTCGCCTTCGCCCACTCGGAGACCCACGCCCCGTGATTCGCGTATCCCTCGGGCGTCGCCTGGTGCGCGGCCCAGCAGACGATCGAGCCATGGGTCATCGCGGCGAGCTCCTCGGCCGTGAGTCCTGTCGGGTCGGTGGTGCAGTTGTCGGCGGTGTCAGCCGGGTCCTCGGTGGTGGTATCGGTCTCGGTGTCCTCGTCCCCGTCGGCCTCCTGCTCGTCCCCGGGCTCGGCGACGACGGGAACCGTCTTGCCAGCGGCTTCGCCGGCGACGGTCCGGCCAACCGGAGCGGCGCTGGGCTTGCCCGCGAACGCGATGCCGGCTGTGAAGAGCAGGGCGACGAGCCCGATGAACAGGGGTCGGAGGCGGCGGAGGGTCGTTCGCACGACGGCTGGTCTCCTGGTGCGGTGGTTCGTCAAGGATAACGACCGCTCGCGGACCGTGTTAGGGGTACTTCCCGCTCCCGCGGGCTGGCGAGAAGTCCCGGCCGCTGCCTGGAACGCCCCGTCACGCGGGCGCCCGCCAGCGCCCTCTTGGCGTCAGCCCGGCCGGATCGTGGTGCCGGCCGCCAGGAGCCAGCCAATCCCGAGGCCAGCGATCCCGAGTGCCTCGAGCGCCCACCCCGCCCGCAGGCGCCGAGCGCTCCCCGGCAGGAGCAGCACCGCTCCGCAAGCGAGCGTGACCGAGCCGGCGGCCACCACCGGCGCGGCCGGCCCGCCCGCCCCGCTCCCCGACCCGGCCACGCTCGCGGCGACCGCGGCCGCCGCCACCCCGAGGGCCGCGGCATGGATCGCCCATGCCCGGCCGCGGCCGAGGCGGACGGCGATCGAGGGGATCCCGCGGCGCGCGTCGGCGGCCGCGTCCGCGAGAGCGTTGCCGATCGCGAGCCCCGCGCCGGCGATGAACCCGATCGGGATCAGGTCGGCCAGGGCCGAAGGAATGGAACCTGTGGCGCCCTGCCAGGCGTAGGCCGGGACGAGGGGCAGGGCGAGCGCAAGCGGCAGCCAGGCGAGGGGCGTCCGCGACAGGCGGAGGTCGTAGGCGTAGCCGCAGGCGGCACCCAGAACCGCGATCCCCAGCGTCCAGGGGTCGGACACCGCGGCGAGGCCCAACCCGAGCGCGGCGGCGCCGGCGGCGGCAGCGGCCGCGGAGCGCCGGGCCACGAGCCCGGCAGGGATGGGCTTCGGCGGCACCCTGCCGCCGTCCCGCGGAGCGTCGACCAGGTCGTTGAGGATGCCGATCGAGAACTGGATGGCCGTCATCGCGATGCCGAGCCGCATGGCAGTCACGAGCGACCCGCCGGCGATCCCGGCGATGATTGCCGTCGCGGCGCCGTTCAGGAGGGACGGGAACGGATGGGCGACCCGGAAGGCGCCGAGGAGCCGCGTCGCAGGCGCCTGGGCGAGTCGGCCCTCAGACGTAGACGAGCTCGTCGAAGCACGCGACGAGGTATTCGATCAGCCGGTCCCTCGCGTCGCGGGCACGGGCCCGGAGCCCCGGCACGAGCGCGTACAGGGAGATCGTCGGCACGAGCAGGTGGCCCGCCGCGTCCCGGCCCAGGGTCGCCGGCGCCCCGCCGCCGGATGCGAACACGTGTTCGAATTCAGGTTCGCTGAGCCGCGCCGCCGAGCGGAAGCCCTCGACCGCCCGGACGATCCCCCGCCGCTTCGACACGTCGCGGAGCAGCTCCTGGACCCACGCGTCGATCTGCGGGTCCTCCTGCTCGCCGAGGCGGCGGCGGTACTCGATCGGGTCGGCCGACAGGCCGGTCGTTCCCACGCTGACTCCTTCGGATCGGGGGGCGGCGGCGGCCGTCGGGCGGCCCCGTCACTCCTTCCCGTGCTCGGGCGACAGTATGCCAGAGGGTCCGTCCGCCTCGACGGATGCCGCGCGCGATCCGACCGCGGCCGAGATCGCCGCGGTGCAAGCTCCGACGGCCTTGCTCGTCGCGCCGCCATTGGGCGCGATGGCGCCAGGAGCGGAGCGTTCAGCACCAGCGCCGCACGTCCGCCCGCGGGAGGCGGTCCATCGCGGTCACCGGGTGGCCCGCTCGAACAGCGCCTCCGGGTCGATGTCGGCCAGGCGCTCGGCGACGTGCGTGGCCAGGGACCTCGCCTCTGGCGGTGGGGGGACGCTCGCGTTCGGGACGAGGACCACGGCCATGCCGGCCGCGAGGCCGGCCCGGACGCCGTTGAGCGAATCCTCGATGACGAGGCAGGCGCCGGGCTCAACCGCCAGCTGGCGAGCCGCCTCGAGGTAGACGTCGGGCGCGGGCTTGCCGTGGGGGACCTCGTCGGACGAGACGACCACCTCGAAGCAGGCCGTGAGGCCGGTCGCGTCGAGGGCCGCGTCGATGACCGCCCGGTGGGCCGACGACGCGACCGCGACCGGCCAGGTGGCCGCCGCGCGGCGAACGGCCTCGACAGCGCCCGGGATGGTCGGTGCGCCGCCGGCGTACCGAGCGACGACGCGCTCGACGATCGATGCGAGGATCGCCGGTTCCTCCGCCTCGGGCAGGCCCATTCGCTCGCGCATGATCCGCGCCCATCCCCGCGAGTTCGCGCCCATGACCGCGCGGCTGTCGTCGTGGGTCCAGGCGAGGCCACGCTCGCGCGCCCAGGCGACCCGCTCTTCGTGCCACCAGATCTCCGAATCCACGATCACCCCGTCGAGGTCGAAGATGACGGCACCCGGCATCGGCTCCCCTTCCCTGCTCCGCCCGGCGGCCCGGCCGCTCGCCCGCGACCCGTCCCGCTGCGCCGAGCCTAGCATCGGGACCGAGGGGTCGGGCCGTCCGGCCTGCCCACGGGCACCGATCGGGGCAGGCAGGTCGGGCCGGCAGGCCCGCGCCAGCGCCGGTCCGGGGCGGTACCGTGGCAACGGCCTGGCGTCTCGATGCGGCGGGCCGAGCGCCGCGCCGCGCGTGCTGAACGGGGCGGCCAGGGCGCCCTGGTCATCGGGCTGCTCCTCGTCCTCGTCGGCGCATGGTTCCTCATCCGCCGATACGTACCTGCGCGTGACGGCGACCTTCTCTGGCCGATCGTGCTCATCATCCTGGGAGCGGTGCTCCTCGTCGGTGCGCTCGGCCGCGGGCGGCGCGACGACGGGCCGCCTCCACCGGCCGCGCCGCCGGCAGCGTAGGGCCTCGACACGAACCCGTAACACGGTGCGGCTACGATTCGACCTGTCCAATCGAGAGGAGTCGCCCCGTGTTCCTGTTCAACAAGCCCACCGACCTGCCCGCTCCCGACAAGGCCCTTCCCGGCCGCGATGAGCCGATCCTGCGTCCCAGCCCCCATCACGTGAACGGCCGGCCGATCACCGGACCGTACCCCGACGGCCTGCAGGTCGCCGAGTTCGCGATGGGCTGCTTCTGGGGCGCCGAGAAGGGCTTCTGGCAGCTGCCCGGGGTCTGGGTCACCGCCGTCGGCTACCAGGGCGGCTTCACGCCGAACGCCACGTACCGCGAGACCTGCACCGGGAAGACCGGGCACGCCGAGGCCGTTCGCGTCGTGTTCGATGCCGCGAAGGTGCGCTACGAGGAGCTGCTCGCCCACTTCTGGGAGTCCCACGACCCGACCCAGGGCATGCGCCAGGGCAACGACGTCGGCACCCAGTACCGATCGGCGATCTTCCCGGTCGATGCTGCGCAACGCGCGTCCGCGACTGCCTCCCGTGATGCCTACCAGGAGCGACTCACCGCCGCGGGCTTCGGTCGCATCACCACCGAGATCATCGGCCCGCCCGCTCCGGCGTTCTACTTCGCCGAGGGCGAGCACCAGCAGTACCTCTCCAAGAACCCGTTCGGCTACTGCCCGGATCACGGGACCGGCGTGAGCTGCCCGGTCGGGGTCGGCGTTGCGACCGGGATGGGCACGGAGGCGTAGCCAGGCGTCTACGACGGGGCTACCATCGGCGGGACACCGCCGAGACGTCCTCCCCAGCGGGCTCACCGGGGATCACATGCAGCCGTCATCGCCATCGAGCCAGGCCCCGCTTGATCCGCCTGCGGGCGAGCGGTACCTGGTGCTCGCCGACATCTCGGGCTACACCGGGTTCATGGCCGGCGTGGAGATTGCCCACGGCGTCGATTTCAGCCTCGGGATCCCGGCCGCCTACGGTGTGCTGGCGGACCTCCTCCAGACCGTCGTCGAAGGCCTGGAGCCCGAGTTCAGCCTCGTGAAGCTCGAGGGCGACGCGGTCTTCGCCGTCGCCCCGGCGGCGGCGATCGACGGGCGCGGCGAGGAGGTCGTCGCCAGGGTGGCGTCGCTCTACGAGGCGTTCGTGGCCGCGCGGACGCGGGCGATCCCGTCCCGCGACCACCAGTGCACGGCCTGTCCGGCCGTCGCCCAGCTCGACCTCAAGCTCGTGCTGCACCGGGGGCATTCGGTCCGGCAGTCGATCGGCACCGGGAGCGACCTCCTGGGCCCGGCGGTGACCGTGGCCCACCGCCTCCTGAAGAACACGGTTCGCGACCGGATCGGCCATCGGCCCTACCTGTTCCTGACGGCTGCCGCGGCCGACGGGCTCGGCCTTGCCGGCGTCGGCATCGCCCACGCCGAGGAATATCCGGACACCGGCCTGATCGAGGGTCGTGTCGTGGAGCTCACGGCGCCGGCGGGCGGCGCCATCCGCTCATAGTGGTCATTGGCCCGCTGGACGACACGCGACGCCCCCGGATCTGGCTCGTCCGCCACGGGGAGACCGAGTGGGCGGTCCTGGGCCGGCACACCGGCCATACGGATATCCCCCTGACCCGCGCGGGCCGCCGCCAGGCCAGCGCGCTGGCGCCGCGCCTCGGGCATCTGCCGTTCGCGGAGGTCCGCTCGAGCCCGCTGATCCGGGCCCTGGACACCGCCCGCCTCGCCGGCTTTGGCGAGCGCGTCGTCAGCGATGCCGACCTCCGGGAGTGGGACTACGGTGCAGACGAGGGCCGGACGACGCCCGAGATCCGTGCGGAGCGGCCCGGCTGGACGATCTGGCGCGATGGCGTCCGTCGCGGCGAGGCGATCGAGTCCGTCGCGGAGCGGGTCGATCGCGTCATCGTCCGGGCCCGCGCCGTCGATGGTGACACGCTCTGCTTCGCCCACGGCCACGTCCTCCGCGTCCTGGCCGCGCGCTGGCTGGGGGCCGACCCGCGTGACGGGTCTCGGTACGCCCTCGGGACGGGCACGATCTCGATCCTCGGCTGGGAGCGCGAGACCCCGGTCATCAGCCGCTGGAACGACGGCGTCGACCTGGACTGATCGCGGGAGCGCGGGCACCTGCCCGCCGTACCGCGTCAGCGCGTCTCGGGCTCCGCGGCGAGCGGGATGATCACGATGAAGCGCGCGCCGCCCTCGGGGCGGTTCTCCGCGGCGATCGTCCCGCCGTGCTGGTCGGTGATCCAGGCGGCGATCGAGAGACCCAGGCCGGCGCCGCCGGGGGGCGCCCCCGCTCCGCGCCAGAACCGCTCGAAGAGCCGCGGCAGGTCCTCCTCGCGAAGGCCCCGTCCGTTGTCCTCGACCGTGAGCCGCGCATCGCGCCCGGCGATCCGGACCACGACGTCCACTCGCCCCGCGTCGCGCGGACTGTGGGCGACGGCATTGTCGACGAGGATCATCACGAGCTGTCGGAGCCGCGCCGCATCGCCGATGACGAGGGCCGGCTCGGGATCGACGGTCACCGCGACCCCCCGTTCCGCGGCGGGGCCGGCCAGCGACGACGCGGCGTCCGCCGCCACGTCCCCGAGGTCGACGGGCAGCCGCTCCACCTGGATGGCCCCTGAATCTGACCGCGCGAGGAGCAGCAGCTCCTCGACGAGGCGCGTCAGCTGGTCCACCTCCGCACCGATGTCGTCGAGTGCCGCGCCGACGGTGGCGACGGGCTGGTCCTTGTGGCGGCGAAGGTGCTCGAGCGAGGCCCGGATGACCGTCAGCGGCGTCCGCAGCTCATGGCTCGCGTCGGCGGCGAAGGCACGCTGGCGGCGGAGGGCCCGGCGCTGGGCCGTCAGCGAATCGCGGATCGGGACGAGGGCACGCCGCGAGTAGACGGTCCCGAAGCCCACCGCCACGACGAGGATGACGACGCCACCGGCGAGAAGGACGGCGAGGACGGCGTCCAGCATCCGCTGCTCGGCCGTTCGATCCTGGTAGATCTGGGCGTAGAGGGTGACGTTGTCCGACTGGATCCGGCGCGTCATGACCCGGACCGGGGTCTCTCCCAGTTCGTCGAACCGGACATCGCGGCCGTCCGCCCCGGCCACGGCGGCCGCGAGGGATGCCGTGTTCGGCATGCCCGTGGGCAGCGGCTGGTCCCGCGGCGCCACGACCACCCCGGCGACATCGAGGATCAGGGCGAAGGTTCCCGAGGTGCCACCGCCGAAGATGAGGCCAGTCGGCGGATCGTCCCCGTCCGGGTGCGGTCGCGGGCCGCTCGTGAAGTCCCGGAGAGCGTCGGCCCGGCGGTCCAGCTGCTGCACGCCACTCGCCTCGAGCGAGGAGCTGACGCTGAGGTAGAGGGCAGCGGCAAGCACGAGGAGCATGAGCAGCGTGGTGCCGGCGGCCCACGCGACGAGACGCCGGCCCACCGCCCGCAGGAGCTGTCCGTCCGCGGCGAGCGCCTCGCCCTCGGTGGCGTCCAGGCCCGGCTCGAGGATCCCGTCAGGCATCGAGGTTCCCGTCAGGCATCGCTGAGGCGGTAGCCGACGCCACGGACGGTCTCGACCCGATCCCCCGCCGCGCCGAGCTTGGTCCGGAGGTAGTGGACGTAGGCGTCGACCGCGTTGGGCGTCACGGCGACGCTGTAGGGCCAGGCCTGGTCGAGGAGCTGGTCGCGGCTCAGGGTCTGGCCGGGATGGCGGAGGAAGCACTCGAGCAGTGAGAACTCGCGTGGGCTGAGGTCGACCGGCGTTCCCTTGACCGTGACCCGGCGAGTCGTCTCGTCCAGGGCGATGGGACCGGCCACGAGGCGGGGTTCCGGCCGGCGGGTCCCGGGCTCGGCGCGGCGGGAGAGGGCCCTGAGCCGGGCGGCCAGCTCCTCGAAGGCGAACGGCTTGACGAGGTAGTCATCCGCCCCGGCGTCGAGGCCGGCGACGCGGTCGCCGACGGTGTCGCGTGCCGTGAGCATGAGGATCGCCATCGCCGTGCCGCGACGGCGCAGCCGCTGGGCGACCTCGATCCCCGAGATGTCGGGCAGCCCGACGTCGAGAATGACGACATCGATACCGTCGCCCGCGGCGAGGTCGAGGCCAGTCTCGCCGTCGGTCGCGAGGTCCACGACGTGGCGGTCCTCCTCGAGGAGTCGCTTCAGAACCCGCCCCAGGCGTTCGTCGTCCTCGACGAGGAGGAGGTGCATCGGGCTCCCAGGCTACGGGGCGATTGTGGCGTCGCCCGCCACGATGCCGGATCCGCTGGTCGGCCCGGCGGCATCCACGGGCCGATGGTAGCCCGCCGTTGCGGCAACCGGGAAGCGGTCGGCGCCGCCATCACGAGCCCGCAGGCCCTCGACAAGGGGCGCCCACACGACGCGGTCGTCGGCGGTGATGGCGAGCGCGCCGAAGCCCGGATGGTCGTGAACCCAGGCCAGGCCATCGAGCCCCATGGCGAAGGCCGCGGTCGCAAACGCGTCGGCCCAGGCAAGGCTCGGCCCGACGACGGTCAGGCTGCGGAGCGACAGCCGGATATCGAAGCTCACGACCGTGCCCATGACCGGCTCGACGTGGACGATCCGGTCACGCACCTGGGTGTCAGAGACCGGCGGCATCGAGGGCTGCCTGCAGTGAGGTCGCGTAGGCCCGGCTCGTCGAGCCACGGGGTCCGGGCCATGAGGAGGAGTTGGATGAGGGCGAGGAACGTGCCAAGGAGCGCCGTCAGCTGGCCGATCGCGATGAACGCGCCAGCCGGCGTGCCCAGCTGCTCAAGCCCGCCGTGGCGGACCCACATCGCGACGATCAAGAGCGCACTCCCGAGGAAAACGGCGATGACGTCGTTGCCGCTGACATGCCAGGTCCTGGGCAGCGGAACGACGCTCGTGCGGCGCAGGACGGGGGCGGTCATGCGTCGAAGTGTGCCGCCGCCCGCTGAGACGATCCTGAGAACGAGGGTGGACCCTGAAACCAACTTGACGCCTGGAGTGGGCCCTGTCACACTTAGTTAGTCTTCCATATTAAGTTACTCACCTCAGACCTCCCAAGGAGGGCCGAGCGTCCGTGGCACGTCTGCGTCGAGGCACCCCAGGCCTCATCCGTGACCTCAACCGGGCCGCGATTCTCGGGATGATCGGGGACGGCGGCCCGATTGCCCGCGTCGAGATCGCGCGGCGCCTCGCCCTGAGCGCAGCAGCGGTCACAGACATCACACGCGAGCTCGTTGAGGCTGGACTCGTCCAGCAGGTCGAGCAGGGACCGTCGAGTGGAGGACGACCTCCGATCCTCCTCGGCCTCGTCGGTGCGGCGGCCCAGGCCGTCGGCGTCAAGATCGCGGCCGATCACCTGGCGTTCGTCCGGGTGGACCTCAACGGTAACGTGCTCGCGCGCCGCACGGAACCGTTCGAGACGGCTGGCCCAGGCGCGCTCGTCAAGCTTGCGGACCGCCTCCGGGGCGCGGTGGATGAAGCTGGCCGCGGTCCGGGTCGCCTGCTCGGGATCGGGCTCGGGGTGCCAGGCATCGTCGACGCGGCCGGCAACGTGACCGCCCCGATCGTGGGGTGGAGCGGCCTGGCTCTCGCGCCGATGCTACGCGGGGCCCTCGGGGTGCCGGTCCTCGTCGACAACGACGTCAACACGCTCGCCGTTGCAGAGCGTCTCTATGGTCGGGGGCGAGGCGTCGAGCACTTCATCACCGTCACGATCGGACGAGGCGTGGGTCTCGGGATTGTCGTCGGTGGCGACCTCTACCGCGGCTTCGGAGGCGGGGCCGGCGAGTTCGGCCACCTGCCGATCGCCGACGACGGGCCGCCCTGCGAGTGCGGGAAGCACGGCTGCCTCGAAGCCGCCGTGGCGGATCCGGCCCTCGCACGCCGGGCGATCGACGCGGGCCTGGTCGGAACCCAGGATCCGGATCCCATGGCCAGCCTGCGGCGCCTTGCCGACGGCGGAAGTGAAGCGGCCCGGATGATCTACGCGGACGCCGGAGCGACGCTCGGGCGCGCCGTCGGCGGACTCGTCAACGTCCTCAGCCCGCAGCTGATCATCGTCAGCGGTGAGGGCACTGAGGCCTGGCGGCACCTCGCGAAGACGTTCCGCCGGGCGCTCGATGCCGCCGTCTTTCCGCCGCTTCGCGGCGTCCGCGTGGACGTGGATCCATGGGATGACGCCAAGTGGGCGCGTGGCGCTGCGGCGCTCGTTCTCCGCGCGACGTTCACCGCCCCTCTCTACGAGCGCCAGCCGGAGGACGCGGTGCGGGAGCGCCTTGGCGGACGCTCCGACCCCGGGCCGACGATCGCCCAAGGGGCCGCATCCCTGGTGGCCCGTTGATGGTCGGCGATCGCGGACCTCGAAAGGCGCTCACCGTCGCGCTCTTCCTCCTGCCCGGCCTGATCCCGCTCGTGATGTTCACGCTCGGGCCGATGGTCGCCTCGGCCGGTATCAGCCTCCTTCGCTGGGACCTGCTTCGTCCGCCCAGGTTCGTCGGCATCCAGAACTTCGCGAACGTCCTGCGCGACCCGGACTTCGGCGCCGCGATCGGGCATACCCTCTTCTTCATTGCCGGGTACCTGCCCCTGGTGTACACCGGCGGTCTCGGCCTGGCCGTGCTGCTCAACCAGCGACTTCGTGGATCAAGTGTCTTCCGGTCCATCTACTTCCTGCCCGTCGTCACGAGCTGGGTGGTCGTAGCGCTCGTCTGGCGCTGGCTGCTCAACCCGCAGTCCGGCATCGTCAACGCGGCCCTCGCGGTGTTCGGCATCGCCGGGCCGGGATGGTGGACCGATCCGGGTTGGGCCATGCCATCGATCATCCTCGCCAGCGCCTGGAAGGACCTCGGATTCGTGATGGTGATCCTGCTGGCCGGGCTGCAGGCCATCCCGAGCGACTACTACGAGGCGGCCGAAGTCGACGGGGCGGGCCGCTGGGGACGGTTCCGAAGGATCACCCTGCCGCTCCTCAGCTCATCGTCCTTCTTCGTGTTGGTGATCACGCTCATCAACAGCTTCCAGGTCTTCGACCAGGTCTGGGTGATGACCGACGGCGGGCCCGCTGGCGCGTCGAGCGTCGTCGTCGAGCAAATCGTGCGCCAGGCGTTCTCCTACAACCAGATGGGCTACGCCTCGGCGATGAGCTGGGTGCTCTTCGCCGTGATCCTCGCCGTCACGGTGGCGCAGTTCCGGCTGCAACGGCGCTGGGTGAACTATGTCTAGCCGAGCGGTCGCGCGGTCGTCCCGGCCGCCCAGGGTCCTCGCGACCGGGCTCGGTCGCCAGTCGCTGCGCCGGCGGGCGCGGACGATCCCGCTCTACATCCTCATGGGGCTCGTCGGCGTCACGACGCTCTTCCCCTTCGTCTGGATGGTCGCGACCAGCCTGACCCCGGACGCCCAGCTCTTCCTCACGCCGCCGCGGCTGATCCCCTCCCCGCTCCAGCCCGAGAATTACGGGCGCGTCGCCGCGGCCTTCCCGATCTGGAGATTTGCGGTCAACAGCCTCGTGGTTGCGGTGGTCTCCACCGTCCTCCAGGTCGGCACGAGCGCCCTCGCCGCCTACGCCTTCGCCCGGTTCACCTTCCGCGGACGCGACGCGCTGTTCCTCGTCTACCTCGCGACGCTGATGGTGCCGATGCAGGTGACGATCGTGCCGCTCTTCATCGAGATGCGGTACCTGGGCTTCGTGAATTCCTACCCAGGGCTCATCCTCCCGGCGATCGCCTCTCCATTCGGCACGTTCCTGCTTCGCCAGGCGTTCCTCAACCTGCCGCGTGAGCTCGAGGAGGCCGCGTTCATCGATGGGGCGGGGCACTGGACCGTCTTCCGGCGGATCGTGCTGCCGCTATCGCTGCCGGCCGTCGCCACCTTCGGCATCTTCGCCTTCATGGCCAGCTGGAACAGCTTCCTCTGGCCGCTGATCGTCACGAGCAGCCAGGACCTCATGACCCTGCCAGTCGGACTCTCCAACCTGCAGGGGCGCTACTCCACCGCCTGGAACCTCGTGATGGCCGGCGCGACGATCAGTGTGATTCCCATCCTGGGCGTCTATGCCCTCGCCCAGCGGCATGTCATCCGAGGGGTCGCGCTGTCAGGCCTCAAGGGTTAGATCGCTGCGCAGAACGAGAGGAGGAGTCGAAGTCAGAACGCGACAGATCGTCCCTGTTCCATGAACGTCATCGCCGTATCCAAGGAGTCGATCAACCCCATGCGCTACTCGCACCGAATGTTCGGCATCGCCGCCGCAAGCACACTTCTCGTGGCGGCGTGCTCGGGAGGCGCGTCACCGTCCCCGAGCACGCCTGCTTCGACAGGGCCATCCGTGAGTCCAGCAGGTCCAACCGCCAGTCCCAACTCAGAGCCCGTGAAGCTCACCTACTTTACGTTCTCCGCCGCGCCTGACTACCTCACTGAGCTCGATTCCATCGTCAAGGCATTCGAGGCCAAGTACCCCAACATCACGATCGAGGTCCAGACGGCCTCGTACGACCAGTACTTCACGAAGCTGCAGACCGCTGTCTCGGGTGGCACGGCGCCCGACACGTTCGAGCTGAACTACGAGAACTTCGTGACGTATGCCTCCGCCGGGTCGCTGCTCGACATCAGCTCCCAGGCCCAGGCTGCGGCGTCGACGTACTACCCTCGCGCCTACGCCGTGTTCCAGCAGGACGGCAAGCAGTACGGGCTGCCCGAGAGCTTCAGCGACGTTCTTCTCTTCTACAACAAGGACCTCTTCGACGCGGCGAACCAGGCCTATCCGACCGCCGACTGGACGTGGGCCGATGAGCTCGCTGCTGCCAAGAAGCTGACGAACGCCGGGAGCGGGGTCTGGGGTGACTTCCAGCCCGTCCAGTTCTTCGAGTTCTACAAGGTCCTCGCCCAGAATGGCGGCACGTTCTTCAATGCGGACCAGACCGCGTCGACGTTCAACGATGCCAAGGGCGTCGAAGCGGCGAACTGGCTGATCCGGAAGGCGAACACCGACAAGGTCATGCCGACCGCTGCCCAGCTCGGCGGACAGGACGACACCGCGCTCTTCAAGTCGGGCAAGCTCGCGATGTGGCACAACGGCATCTGGCAGTTCTCGGGCCTCAAGGACACGACGTTCAAGTGGGACGTCCAGGTCGAGCCCGGCAACACGGTCAAGGCGAATCACTTCTTCGCGAACGCGGTCGTTGCCTCGGCGAAGACCGCCCAGCCGGCGGAGGCGTACCAATGGCTGGCCTTCCTGACCGGCTCGGCAGAGGCGGTCAAGATCCGTCTTGATGCGAGCTGGGAGCTACCGGCCGTCGCCGACCAGTCCCAGTTCGCGAGCTACCTGTCGCAGACGCCACCCGACAACCGGAAGGCTGTCTTCGATGCCCTTTCGGATATCGTCGTGCCGCCGGTCATCGAACAGGAGTCCCAGCTCCAGGACATCGTGACAAAGGCGCTCCAGGCCGCGCAGACCGGCCAGAAGACGGTCCAGGAGGCCCTCGACGGGGCCGCCCAGCAGGTCGACGCGCTGCTGAAGTAGGACCTCCCAGCGGAGGCGAGGCACTCCAGGGCGCCCGCCTCCGCTCGCTTTCATGTGAGACGACACGATGACCGTCACCGATCGGGTCGCCCTGCGCGACCTTGCTCAACGCAGCGTCGAGATCATCAGGGCCAATCAAGGCCCGAGCGGCGCGTACCTTGCCTCGCCGTCCTTTCCCGTGTATCGCTACAGCTGGCTCCGGGATGGCGCGTTCATCGCCGACGCGATGAGCCGCTCGGGCGACATCGACTCGGCCGAGGCGTTCTTCGCCTGGTGCGAGCGGGTCGTCAGCGCCCGCGTCGACCGGATCGAGGATGTCCTCCGTCGGCACGCGGCCGGCGAGCCGATCAACAGGGCGGACTTCCTGCCGACGCGCTACACGCTCGAGGGCAAGGAAGTTGGCGAAGAATGGTGGGACTTCCAGCTCGACGGCTACGGTGCCTGGCTGTGGGCGCTCGATGCCCATGCGGCTCGTCACGGACGCCCCGTGGAGCCGTACCTTGGCGGCGCCATTCTGTCGGCCCGATATGCCGCCGGCCTGTGGGAGATCCCGAGCTACGACTGGTGGGAAGAGTATCCGGAGCATCTCCATACATCCACGGTGGCGGCAGTCCAGGCAGGCGTCCACGCGGCCGCCCGCTGGCCCGCCGTGGAGGAACCGCTTCGGGAGCGTCTCATGGCATCGGCCACTGCGATGCGGGACCGGGTCGTCGCCGATGCCACCCGCGCCGGCCGCTTCACGAAATGGATCGGGTCGGACGCGGTGGATGCCAGCCTCATTTCGGCCGCCACGCCGTTTGGCCTGGTCGAGCCCGGCGACCCGCTGATGGCGGCGACCGTCGCGGCGATCGAGGCCCAGCTGGTGCACGATCGTGGCGTGCACCGGTATACGACCGACTCGTATTACGGCGGTGGCGACTGGCTGCTGCTCGCGGGCTTCCTCGGCTGGCAGTACGCCCGCAGCGGCCGGACGGCGGATGGCTTCGCCGAGCTCGAGTGGATTGCCTCCCGGGCGACCTCCACGGGCGAACTTCCGGAGCAGACGCCCGACCACCTGATCGCACCCGAAGCGCGGGATGGCTGGTTGCGCAGGTGGGGTCCTGTCGCGACGCCCCTCCTCTGGTCACACGCCATGTACCTGACGCTCGCGCTCGAGCTCGGCGTCGAGGTACCGGGGAGGCTCCGGTGATTCGACATCGCCCCGCGGGCCTCGGGCATCCGTATCGGGACGAGGCGGACCAGCGTGTCCCGATCCAGCCGGTTGCCGGCGAGGCCATCGAGCTCCGGGCGACCACGCCCCGAGACACGCCGCGACTTGACCTCGAGATTGAGATCAACGGCGCCGTCTCCATCCGCCCGCTGGAGCGATTCGATCCCTGGGCCGCCCCGGAGGCGGTCGTGGACGAGAGCCACCTGGCGGCTGCCGCGCGCGGGCTCCCGGGACGGGGACGGGGTGCGTGGCGGGTCCGGCTCGACCCGCTGCCCGCCGGGACCCGTCTTGCGTACCGCTTCCTGGCGGGGGATCAGCGGAGCCGGGACTTCGAGGTGACCATCGCTGGCTGGACGCCCGACGCAGGTGCGCTTCGCGTCACCCCGGGCGGTTCGCTCGATCGGCTGGAGCCGGGGAGCCTTGAGTGGCTGCAGGCCGAGGCGGGGCCCATCCGGGCACGTTTCGCGCTCCGTCTGGACCCGGGCTCCCATGTCATCGGGTTCGGGGAGCGCTTCGATTCGCTGGACCAGGCCGGCCGCAAGCTGGATGCCGTGGTCTTCGAGCAATACAAGGGCCAGGGTGGGCGGAGCTATCTTCCAGTCCCCTTCGCGATCGTCATCCCGCCGGGCGGTCGGCCGGGCTGGGGCTTCTGGATCAGGACCACCCGGCGGACGTGGTACGACGTCGGGCGATCGGACGAGCAGCGCATCGGCATCGAGGTTGCGCTCGATCCCGCCGCGAAAGCCGAAGTTGGCATCTCGCTGTACGACGGCACGCCCGGCGAGGTCCTCGCGGCGTTCCTCGCCGAATCGGGGCCGCCGGCGCTGCCGCCCGACTGGATCTTCGCGCCCTGGATGAGCGGCAACGAATGGAACACAGAGGCCCGGATCCGAGCCGAGGTCCAACGGTCGCTGTCGGAAGGCATCCCTGTCGGGGTCGTCGTCATCGAGGCCTGGAGCGACGAGGCAACGTTCGCCGTGTTCAGGGACGCCGAATACAGCATCCATCCCGACGGTGGGCCCCATCGCCTGCCCGACTTCCGTTTCCCGCCGGAGGGCGCATGGCCCGACCCGAAGGGACTCACCGACTGGCTCCACGAGCACGGCGTCCGGCTCGTCCTCTGGCAGGCGCCGTTCATACGAACGCGGCCGAGACCGTCGGGCCAGGCGGCCGCCGACCTCGAGGTGATGGTCGCTCGCGGCTACGGCGTGGCCGGGCCCGACGGGCGGCCCTACCGAAACCGGGCCTGGTGGTTCCCGGGCGCCATCCTCCCTGATTGGACGAACCCGGAAGCCCGCGACTGGTGGCTCGAAAAGCGCCGGTACCTGGTGGAGGACCTCGGAGTCGATGGATTCAAGACGGACGGCGGCGAGCATGCCTGGGGCGATGACCTTCGATACGCTGACGGCACGCGAGGCGCGGAGACGAACAATCGGTACCCGGGCCTCTATGCAGCGGCCTACCAGGATCTCCTTCGCGCCTGTGGCCGACATCCGCTGACGTTCAGCCGATCGGGCTTCACCGGCGCCGCCGCCGTTCCGGCGCATTGGGCGGGCGACGAGAGCTCGACGTGGGAAGGCTTTCGCGCCTCGATTACGGCCGGGCTCAGCGCGGGGGCCAGCGGGATCTTCTTCTGGGGCTGGGACCTCGGCGGATTCTCCGGAGAGATTCCGTCGGCCGAGCTCTACCTGCGCGCCGCGGCGATGGCCTGCTTCTGTCCGGTCATGCAGTACCACTCGGAGTACAACCACCACCGGCTCCCATCGAGAGATCGGACTCCGTGGAACATCGCCGAGCGAACCGGCGACGAGCTGGTCCTTCCGGCCTTCCGGCGCCTCGCCCTGCTCCGCGAGCGGCTCCGCCCGTACCTCGCCGAGCAGGCTGCCCGGTCAGTCGAGCGATCGCTGCCGATGATGCGCGCACTTGCATTCGAGTGGCCGGCCGACCCCGCCGTATGGGGCGACCCCTACACGTACCTGCTTGGGGACGACCTCCTCGTTTCGCCGATCACCGAAGCCGGGGCGACGGAGATCGAGCTCTACCTCCCGCTTGGGGACTGGATCGATGCCTGGACCGGAACCGAGGTCTCCGGGCCGACCCGGATTCGTCGGGACGTGCCCATCGGGTCGATCGCCGTCCATGTTCGGCGGGCGGCATGGCATCGTCTCCGGTCCGTGTTCGCCGATCCGGCTCTTGACGATCAATGGCCACGTTGCGACGCCGTCGGGCCATCACTCGAATCCGGGATCAGGCCCCTTGATCGCCCTGGATCTCGTCGCTGATCGCGCGTTCTGCGTCGGCCTTGGCGGCCAGCGTCGCCGCGATCGCCTCGATGTCGCGCGAGAGCGCGGCGACCTTCGGGTCGGTCGGATCGAGTGCCCGCTTCTCCGATTCGAGCCGCTGCAGACGGCCGGCATCGGCAGAGATCGATTCAGATGTCGCTCGCAGGTCATCGACGTTGTTCGACATTGGTCACCTCGTGTCTCCCGGATCGCCTTGGCGCGAGCGGGTCCAGTGCCCGTCGCGATAGACATACCAGATCTCCACGAGCTCGCCGGACAGCTCGCGAGCTCGCACGACCGCGTCCGGATACCGGACCCGGAGGGCCGCCTGGAGCGTGCCCGCGGACCCCGACTCGCCGAGCATCCGTTCCGCGAACGCCACGAATGCACGGTCCGTCGCGGGGTTCACGATCAGCAAAGGTCGCACCCGCCACCCCCGGCGCAATCTTGTCCGCGGCCGCGGCAACGGCGTGGGCCACGCCCGCCTGCCGCGCGTCAAACCGGCGTGACAGTTGGGCGCGTTGGAGTGGCTCCGGCCGCCGGCGCCGGCCGTGTACTGAAAACGCCAGACGCGGCGACGCTGATCTCGCTCCCCCACCCAGCTCGTTCGCGTGAGTGGCTCAAGGTCGCCCTGCTTGAGTGCGACCGATGCCATCACCGCGGTCGGTCCCGGAGTGCACGAACGGGTGGCGTCGAACCAATGGGGGGACCGCCGTGGAAGCCCGCCACGGCCCCCTTTCTGCCGCGAACGCGGTCAAGTTCTCAGGGCAAGCACGCGCCACGGCTCACCGATGCCCTTGAGCACGTGCTCGCCGCGGTCGTCGAATCGCAGCCCGGAACCGGCGACGAGGTCCTTGACTGTGCTCGACACCAGGACCTCGCCCGGCCCTGCCAGGGCCGAGATCCGCGCGCCGATCGACACGCCGATCCCCACGACCTTGCCGTCGCCGATCTCGAATTCGCCGGTGTGCAAGCCGGCTCGGACGTCGATGCCGATGTCGCGGAGTTGATCGCGGATCGCGGCAGCAGCCTGGACGGCTCGGGCCGGGCCATCGAAGATCGCAAAGAACCCGTCGCCCGCCGTGTCCAGCTCGCGGCCGTGAAAACGGGCCAGCTCACGACGGACGATCGCATGGTGGCGACCGACGAGGTCACGCCAGGCAGCGTCGCCCAGCTTGCCGGCAAGTTCCGTCGACCCGACGATGTCCGTGAACAGAACGGTAGCCAGAACCCGATCAGCGGTCACGACGTTGGTCACCTTTGCGACAAAGCGCGCCGTCGCGGCCATGGTCGCCCGGTGGACGTCGTCGTCCACCCACGTGTAGAGGCCGCGGAGTGGCGGCAGCTCGACGACTTCGGCGCTTCGGATCCGCTCAGCGGTGAACTGCCCAGGGCCAGGATTCGCGGGTCGCGGCATCACGAGGGTCGGAACGCGAACCGCCGCGAGGACATCGCTGACGTCGAGGTCCATCGCCGTTCGGTACGACGTCAACGCCGCTCCCGGGCTGAGGCTGCGCCGCATGTGCCACACGAACCAGTCTCGGAATGCGTCGTCTTCGGCCACCTCGGGCGCCCACTCCGCTGCGAGCCGCTCGAGGTACTCTCGGGCTCCCCAGCCGGCCCGTACGTCGGCGAGCCGGGTGCGCCACTGCTCGGGTGTGTCCGCCCACGGGTAGTCGTCCGCACGGACACCCTTGATCCGCGGATCGAAGAGCACGAGACCGGCACAGCGCTCCGGGTAGGTCGCCGCGAAGAGGACGGCCAACCCGGTGCTCGTCGCCCCGCACCAGAGCACCGCGCGATCCGATCCGGCCGCGTCCATCACGGCTCGGATGTCGTCCATGGCGGTGTCGAGCGACTGCACTTCCCGCACGCGGTCGGACAGTCCTGTTCCGCGCCTGTCGAGCATCAGGACGCGGCCGCTCTCGGCGAGACCCTGCACGTGACGGACGAGCAGCGGTTGATCCCATGTCGAGAGGAGGTCGCCGGCGATTCCGCGGACGAACACGATGTCGACCGGACCGCTGCCCACGACCTGGTACGCGATCGCGACGTCGCCGCTTCTGGCGTAGGAGACATCGGGTGGCATCACGTCAGGACAGCACGAGGATCTCGCGAATCAGTTCGCCCGCGAATCGATAGACCAGCACCGCGCGAACGAGATCGGGCCCGCCGGTTCTTGCGAAGCCGGTCACGCGCTCCTCGTCGATGACGAAGTCGCCCAGCGCAATGCGGTTCGGGATGTCGTAGTGGAGGTTCGGGTGCTCGGTCATCGAACGGGCGTACCGAGCCCGCACTGCGTCGGCGCCGTCCATGAGGACGTTGCCATCGGCATCCTTCACGACGACGTCGCGAGCGTAATAGCCGAGGCACCGGTCCAAGTCGTGGTCGTGGTACGCCTCGATTGCTGCCTGGACGATGTCTCGCGGTTCCAATCGCCCCTCCTCCGCCGGTTCGATTCTCCTATGATCCATCGTCGATGAGCAAGCCGTTGACTGAGTCCGTCCTGCGCCGGCTGACGGGCCAGGCCTTCATCACCTACCTCGGGCAGGCCGAGCAGTTCGAGTGCACCCTGCGTCCGGGCTGCTGCTCGGTATCGACCGGCGAGCCGGTGGCCGACCTGAACTACATCGTTGCCGGACATGGCGCGACTGAAAGCGGTGACTTTGGGGCCGCCTGCACCACGTTCGTCTCGAAGAGCCTGCCATTCCTCGCCATCCTCTTTCCGGAGGCAGGAAGCGGGGCCGCGGAGGCGGCTGCTGACCTGGGCCTCGTCCACGTCGCCGACTTCCCGTTCATGGTTCGCGAGGACGCGCCGATCGATCCCGAAGGGAACGACTCGGTCGTCGTTCGGCGGGCGATCGGGCCCGCGGCGGCGGAGGCCAATGCGCAGGTGCTGAGCTCGGGGTTCGGCATGCCGCAGGACTCCGTTCGACGTGTCCTGCCAGCGTCCCTCATGGACGCTCCGAATGTCGACGTGTTCCTCGCCTCGATCGAGGACGACGTCGTCGGGACCGTCACCGTCATCCACCAGGGCGACACGGCCGGCATCTGGTCGATGGCGACGGACAGTGCGCGGCAGCGCTCCGGCATCGGTCGGCGCCTGCTGTCAACGGCATTGGCCGAGGCGCGAACGCAGGGCGCTCGCCGCTTCTTCCTCGGGGCGACGCCGGCCGGTCATCGGCTCTACGAGAGCGTCGGCTTCGCGACCCGCGTCGTCACGACGGTCTGGGCCTCGGGCGAAACCCATCAGGCCTAGCAGCGCCATTGCCCGGAATGCCGCCGGGCGATCATGGGTGTGCGGGCCCGCGAGGCGGTGAGACGATCGCGAGCGGCGCGGTGAGAACCTGGCGCCAACAGGCCGGGCAGCAGAGGTCGCCAGGGTTGGTCGGGCGGTCGCACCCTCATCAGACACCGCGCTTACGCGGCGCTGCCAAGTGATCGAGCTCGCGCCTGGCTGTCACGACCGCGGCGCGAGCTCGAGGCAACTGACCCGATCGGCGCGATCGTCCTTCGTGGGATGAGTCATTCCGTGGCGCGGAATGGCGATGGACCCGAGAACTGTCAACGAATCGGCCGTTGGACGCCAGGGCAGCCGGCGTGCAATGGACCGCCTCCGAGCACCGCAGCACCGCTCAGCCCGCCATAAGCGGTGTCTCTCACGAGGAAACCGGCTCTGCCGTGACCTCCGCGCGAATGTTGCTGCCGCTCAGGCCGGCGATGGCCAGCAGCTGCCAGCCAGGCCATGCCAGCGCCAGCGTGGCGACGGCCAGAGTGATGCCGATTCCCAACGGCAGGTCGAGAGCGAGCCAGAGTGGGAAGCTGAGGACTGCGACCCCGGCCGCGGCGAAGGCGAACGCCGACGATCGGCCGAAGACAGCCGCACGCCAGGTGCCGATGGCGAGCAGCAGCAAGGCGATCCCGAGCAGCGTGCCCGTGATGCTCTGCAGGATGCCCAAAGCGCCGCCGAGGAACGGCCCGTCCAGCGCCGCGAGTGGTTGATACCCCGTCGTCGCCGCGAACACCGGAAGCGCCAGGGCCTCGAACTCGGCGGCTCCCACGAGCAGCGTGCCGGCAACCATGATCCCGACGTACCCGGCGAGCCCGATCCTGCCGGCGCGGAGTGCCTGACGCACATGGAGGGCCGGCAGACCGAGCAGGACGAACACCATCCACGTCCCGATCAGGGCGTGGGCAGGCGTCCACATCGGGCTGAGCATGTCTTCTAGGCGATGTTCCGGTGGGTGGAGCAGCAGGTGGCCCAGCAGCCCGATCGGCGCGCTGACCAGGAGCGCGGCACCCCCCAGGCGGTAAAGAGCACGCGACGACATTTCACCGACTCCCTTCTTCGTGGGCCGCCCACGCGAACGATCAAGTTCGTCGATCGGCGACGAAAATCTCCGACCAACACCAACCGACGGCATCAGAGTTCGACGATCCCGCTCGATCCATTGACCACCACCGGCATCCCGTCGGCGATGAGCCTGGTCGCGTCGAGGGCGCCGTCGACGAGGGGGATGCCGAACTCGCGGGCCACGATCGCGGCGTGGGCGAATGGCCCCCCGACCTCGGTGACGGCTGCCGCGGCAATGGCGAGCAGCGGCGTCCAGATCGGAGAGGTGGCGTGGGCCACGAGCACGTCGCCCGCCTGGAACCGTCCGAAATCCTCCGGCCCGGCTACCACTCTCGCGAGCCCCTTCGCGACGCCGGGGCTGGCGGGGGTTCCCACCACCACGCGTCGGCCATCCCGTACCTGCAGGCCGCGCTCCATCAGCTGGGCACGCATCTCGGGCGGCATCATCTTCAACATCCGGTCGTCGGCCCAGCTCGGATCGAAAGGTGGCGGGATGATGGGTGGCGGCGCCAGCCTCTTCTGTTCCTCGCGGCGCGCGCGTCGAGCGTCGACCTGATCGCGCCAACCGCCTTCGGCCGTCCAAAGCTCACCTCGCTCCAGGTAGAACACGTCCTCGGTCTTGGCCAGCACGCCCGCGTTGGCGAGGCGCGTGCCCTGGGCGAGGAACGCGGCTCGAAGCAGCGCCAGCACCCGCTGGAAGTGGAAAACCGCGTCGTCGGTGTGGGCGGCGTGACTCTGGCCAGAGGCCATGGCACGGTGGGCGAAGAAGCCACGCGGTCCCCTTGCGGCGTTGATGACTTCTTCGGCCTGCGCCCGCTCGGCGCGGATGCGCGCCAGTCGCGCGTCGGGAGCCTCGCGGTCCGTCCGCGCGGCCGCCAGCTGCCAGCGCTGCGCCTCGGGCGACTCGACCAGCGTGAGATGGATGGGATCGGCGCTCTCGACCATGTGCCCGAAGCGCTCCAGGTATGCCGACAGCTCACTCGGATCGCGCGCCGCTCTACGGAGCGCCCGCTCCGACTCGAGCAGCAGCGAGTCATTGCCGCGGAACAGGACCCCCGGATCCGATACGCCGGGGCGGCGGCCGACGAGCTGTTGTGCCACCCGGACCAGCGAGGCGAAGAAGCTGACCTCGATCCACCACCAGCCGAGCGCCTCGAGGAGCCGATCGATGTGTCCGCGGATACCCGCGGCGTCCATCTCAGCAGGCGTTGCCCGGGACAGCTCGTCGAGCTCGGCCAGCCGCGGGCCCCAGCGCCGCTGCGCGCGACGGTGGCCGTCGAGGCCGACCGTGACAAGCGTGACCATATAGCCGACGAGGTTGGCGAGGACGGTCCACAGCGGGCCGCCGACCCGCATATAGAGCCAGCCATTGATGAGGTTGTGGCCGGGCTCGAAGGATTTCGGGATCGGTGGCCAGCCGCGGTAGCGCTCGCGAGCCCCGGCCATCGCCTCGAAGGTCGTCGTTGCTCCCAGGGGTGAGAGGGGCTCCGTCGCCCACTCGCCGGCCTGCGTGTCCTTGATCCACTTCGCACCCGGGATCGGGCTCTGCCAGCTGACCTCGGGCGGGAGCGCGGTCATCGGCCTGGCCTGGAGGAGCCACAGACCGTCGGCGTCGATGGCCCACTCCACGTCCTGGGGGGCGCCTGCGGCGTCAGCGATCCTGCGCACCAGCGCCGCTATCTGCCGGGCCTCGTCATCGGTCAGGGCCGAACCGTCAGGACCGGCCGGCTCGGCCGTGACATCATCACCTGCCGTCACCCGGTAGCGGTCGGGACTGACCTCCCCCGAGGCCAGCGTGTCGCCCAGCCCACGGACGGCGTGAACGATGGAGACGTCGCGGACCCCTGACAGCGGGTCAGCTGAGAACGCCACGCCGGCCGCGCGGGCAGGAATCATTCGCTGGACCAGCACCGACATCGTCAGGCTGGCGGCGGGCCCTTCGAGCTTGCGTCGTTCGACATAGGCGCTGACCCGATCTGCCGACACGGACTCCCAGCACGCGGCGAGTGCGGCAGCGAGGTCCTCTTCCCCACGGACGTCGAGAACGGTCTCGAACTGGCCGGCGAAGCTGGCCTCGCTCCCGTCCTCGGCCGATGCCGAGGAGCGGACCGCGACCGGCACCTCGGCGCCCATGACCCGGTAGGCCGCCAGGGCGGCGGCGACGGCGCGATCCCCAGCGCCAACCGCACAGAAGCCGTCTGGAACGCGCTCGCCGGCGGCCAGCAGCTCGCCCAGCCGCGACGCCTTCCCGCCAACCTCACGACGACCGCCGGCCTGCGCAAGTGGGACGATCTGGATGTCGGCCTCGGTGTCAGTCGCCAGGGACGTTTGCATCGGGGTCCTCCCTCAAGGCTGGGACGGGTGCCGGAGATTCGGCAAGCGGATCGGGAACGTCGGAGAGCCCGGGCGAGAACAGCAGCCTGCGCCGCCGATGCTGGCGCCGGAGGTACGCCTCGAGCACGGCAAGACCCCTGTTGGCGAGAGTGGCGCTCACCTGGCCGCGCCGCCCGCCGGCGACGGCCGGATTGATGAGGTGATGCACGAGGAACGCAAGCTCCTGGTCAGCCAGCTCGGAATAGCGCTGGACGAACCGCAGCTTCTCCAGCGCGACTCCTTGATCCATGATCGTGCGGGCCGCCGACGCGGCCTCCACCTCGGCGGCGGTATAGACCGGCCCCTGTTCGCCGGTCTGCGGTTGCAGGACCCCCAGAGCCTCGAGCTCGGCCAGCTGCTCGGGCGACAGTCCGGCCCGTTCCGCGACCTCAGCGGGTGTCAGTGGCGGTTCCTCCCCGTCGAGGCTCAGGAACTCGGTGACGACGGCCAGGGCTCGCTCCCTTGCGGCGGGTGTCTCCGGCGCGGGGTGCCGCGACATGCCCTGAAGCTGCTCGCGGATGCTGGCCAGCGGGACGTGCGCCTGCTGGAAGGCCTTGATCAGCCGGAGGCGGACGAGGTGACCGTCGTCGAAGTGGGACACGCGAGCGTTCACCTTCTGCGCCGGTGGGAGCAGCCCCTCGCGCAGGTAGAAGTGGATCGTCTCCCGGCTGACGCCGGCCTCGCGCGCCAGCTCACCGATCCGTAGACGCCGGCCCGTGTCCTCAGCCTCCGCGTCCGTAGTTGCACTATGCATAGTCGCGCTATTTACACTGACGAGACGCCCGCTGTCAAGACCCCCCGCGGCGGTCGCCTGTTCCCGTCCACTCCCGCGCACCCGGATGCCACGTCAGTTCAGGACGCCCGGCCAAGACCGGCCGCAAGAACGAGCGGAGCGAGGACGCGGCGGCGGCCGGCGTCGGCTCGGTAAGGTCGAGCTCGGCTCGCCACGCCTTGTAGGGTCGGGTCCACGACTCCGGTGGTACGTCGATGACAGGCGGCCACGGATGGGTCGCCCGTCGTTCGAAGGTCGCGGCACAGGCCGCCGCGAGCGCCTCCGACCGGAACGTGAAGTGGCGAATGAACCAGGCGAGGTCAACGAGGTCGCGCGCCCGCGTGTTCTCGACGGCGCGGGGGAGGGTCAGGGCATGGAGCTTCTCGGCGACATGCTGGTTCATGGGATAGACGGGGAACCGCCCTCGCTCGAAGCCGAGGCGCTCGACGACTGGGTCGGACAGGCAGGACTCGAGCTCGCCGACGACGAGGTCGGCGGCGCTGACGTCGACCTTGAAGCGGACAAGCTCGGTACCGGCGAGGCGCGCCACGAGGACGAAGCGGAGGCCGCCGCCAGGTGGTCCCTCGAGCGCGCCCGGGGGCGCCGCGACCTCGTAGCTGAAATCGTCATCTAGGTCGATGGCGAAGCCGGAGGCCAGGAGCTCGGGTGCTGTCTCGATGGCAGCTTCGATCTCGAGATCGAGATCCTCCGTGAGCCGGGCGTCGCCCGGGCGTCGGAGCTGGTTCGCGTAGCCGCCCTTCACTACCCATCCTCCCGGCGCTGCCGCGAGCAGCCTGACCAAGAGGCGGTCGATCGCAACCACGAGGTGGATCCGACGCGCGACCACGCCCGCGTCGCGAGCCGCGTTGCCCATCCGGACGAGAAGACTCGTCCGTCGACCGGCCGCTGTTCCGCCCCCGGCGTTCGTCACAGCCGGGCGCGCTCAAAGGGTGGGTGGCGCCGCAGCTCGGCTAGGTCGCCCGCCGTGAGCATCGCCCGCCCTCGGGCATCGCGAGCGGCGGAGACCAGCTGATCGGGGTCTGCGCCCTCGCGAGCGGCGTCGAGGAGAGCTCGACGCGCCGCGCTGACCCACAAGCCGTCCCGCAGGGTTCGGTCCGTCATGGCGCCATGACGAGAGCGGTGGAGGGTGACGCCCGGCCGCGACCTGAGTCGGCACGTCTCGGGGATCGTGAGGTGGATGGTCGACGGGATGATGTCGGTCAATCCGAGCAGGGTCAGCGCCGTGTCGTGGCTGAACGTCCCGGACGGCACGAGGGCCTGCAGCGCGTACAGCTCGTCGGAGGGATCGATTGGCCAATGCGGCAGGCGGTAGAGGCCGTGGGCGATGCGTTCGGCAGAGCCGTGCTCCGCGCGCCAGCTCAGCGCCCGCCGGCTGATCCCGAGCTCAGCGGCCTGCGCGGTCGTGAAGTAGCCGTGCTGCGCTGCTGCAGTCGAGAGGAGATCGTCCCACGACATGCGCCAATGTTGCGTAATCCGTAACAATAGGGCAAGTGGCTCCGGCGGTAAGATTCGAACTTACGACCAAGCGATTAACAGTCGCCCGCTCTACCACTGAGCTACGCCGGAGCGAGTGAGGTCGACGCCACGACCTCGGGCCGGGCCGTCGAGCCACGAGCCGCCGCGAAGGATACCAGAGGACCCCTGCGGCGAGCCGCTGGCATACTCGGGACGTGGCCTCCCCCATCGTCTCCGTCGAGACGCTCGCCGCCTGGATCGATTCGGCGCGGCTCGACCTTCGCGTCGTGGACGTCCGCTGGCATCTCGGCAAACCGCCGGGGAGCGGCCGTGCCGCGTACGACGAGGGGCACCTGCCGGGCGCGATCCACGTGGACCTTGACACCGAGCTCGTGGCGACGGAGGGGCCGGGCCGGCATCCCCTCCCCGATCCCACGGCCTTCGCGACCACGATGGCGGCCCGCGGGATCGGCGACGACGACCTCGTCGTCGCCTACGACGACGTCGGCGGCTGGGTCGCAGCACGCCTGTGGTGGATGCTCGAGGACCTCGGGTTCGGAGCGATCGGCGGACACGGCCGCGGACAGGTCGTCGTGCTCGATGGCGGGATCGCGGCCTGGAGCGCGGCGGGGCGACCATTGGCCACGGATGTCCCGAGGCTGCCACCCGCCACCCTCCACCTCGCTCGCATGTGGCGGCGGGTCGTGGACCGGGACGCCCTGAAACGCCGGCTCGGCGACGTCCTGCTGCTGGACGCGCGCGCGGCGCCGCGCTACCGCGGCGAGATCGAGCCGATCGACGCCGTGGCCGGCCACGTCCCCACGGCCGTCAACGCACCGACCGACGGCAACCTCGGCGCGGACGGCCGGTTCCTCGACCCCGCGGCGCTCCGGGCCCGGTTCGGTACCTTGCGATCCACGGCCCGGGGAGCAGGGCTTGCCATGGAATGCGACGAGCCCGGCGGGGTCGTCACGTCGTGCGGCAGCGGCGTCTCGGCCTGTCACAACGCCCTCGCGATGCGGATCGCCGGCCTCCCGGATCCCCTGCTCTACGCGGGCTCGTATTCCGACTGGACGCAGGCCGGCGAGCTGGTCGCGGTGGGCGCCGAGCCGGGGCCGCCACCGGTGACGGGTGCCGTGCGTGAGGAGCACATTCCACGCGTCAAAGGGACCTGACCCTCGGCCCACGCGCCAATCTCGTGCCTCGTGGCCACCGATGCGTCTGCGGTGGGGCTCGGATCCATCCTGGGCGACCCTTGGCGGCCCAATTCGCCGCGGAGCCGGGGGCCGTGCCCCCTGGAGTGGTGGACTTTGAGCGATCCGTCGTGATCCGCAGCGACAGTATCGGCGGCGTCGGTCAGGACGCCAGCAGCAGGCTCTTGCCTTCGTCCACCTCCTTGGTCGGTCCATCATCGCTGGCCCGG
>JACPOU010000064.1 GCA_016191345.1 Chloroflexota bacterium | reverse complement strand
GCCGCCCGCGGGCTCTCCGTCGCTTCGCTGAAGATGGACCCCTACCTCAACGTCGACCCGGGGACCATGTCGCCCTACCAGCACGGCGAGGTCTTCGTCACCGAGGACGGCGGCGAGAGCGACCTCGACCTCGGCCACTACGAGCGCTTCATCGACCGCAACGTCACGCGGGGATCCAACCTGACGACCGGCCAGATCTACAACGCGGTCATCGCGAAGGAGCGCCGCGGCGACTACCTCGGCGCGACGGTCCAGGTCATTCCGCACGTCACCAACGAGATCAAGTCGCGGATCCACCGCGTCGCGCGCGAGGCGCAGGCCGACATCGTCCTTGTCGAGGTCGGCGGGACGGTCGGTGACATCGAGTCACTCCCCTACCTCGAGGCCATCCGGCAGTTCCGCAACGACGTCGGGCGCCAGAACGTGCTCTACGTCCACCTCACGCTGCTGCCCCGCGTCGCGACGGGCGAGCTGAAGACGAAGCCGACGCAGCACTCGGTCAAGGAGCTGCGCTCCATCGGTATCCAGCCCGACGTCCTCGTGGCGCGCGCGGACGAGCCCGTCGACGACGAGCTGCGCGAGAAGATCGCGCTCTTCTGCGACGTGAAGATCGACAACGTCGTCTCGGAGCCGAACGCCTGGTCGATCTACGGCGTCCCGACGATGCTCGAGGACGTCGGCCTCGGCCGGATCGTCGTGAAGGAGCTCGGGCTCGACGCCCGGGAACCCGATCTCGCGGCGTGGCGCACGCTCGAGGAGCGCATCCGCAACGCCCGCATCCCGCTCGAGATCGGTCTGGTCGGCAAGTACGTGATGCTCTCCGACGCGTACCTCTCCGTGGCCGAGTCCGTGAAACACGCCGCGTGGGCGCACGGCTGCGAGCCGCGGATCCGCTGGATCGACTCGGAGCGCCTCGAGCGTGGCGGCGACGTCGAGCCGCTCGTGGGCCTCGACGGCATCGTCGTGCCCGGCGGTTTCGGCTATCGCGGCGTCGAAGGCAAGGTGCAGGCCGCCCGCTACGGGCGCGAGCACCTGGTCCCCACCCTGGGCCTGTGCATGGGCCTCCAGTGCATGGTCATCGAGCTCGCGCGCACCGCCCTCGGCAACGAGGACGCGAATTCCACGGAGTTCGACGCCTTCACCCCCCATCCGGTGATCGACCTGCTGCCCGAGCAGCGAGATGTGACCGAG
>JACPOU010000012.1 GCA_016191345.1 Chloroflexota bacterium | reverse complement strand
GGCGCTCGCTCCGGTCCTCGGCTCCGCCTTGCGCTGACGACACCTGACGCGCCGCGGCCGGCTCGTGATCAGCCGTCATCGCGGCGTTGTCGCCTGCGGCTGACCATGCCTGAGCCGCGGGATGCGACGTGGATCGGCCAGCCCGGCGATGGCGCCTGCTTCGGCGGGCGGACGCGGTAGAGTCCCGGCATGCATTCCGACGCCGAGTTCCCCGCGGTCATCGAGGTCGTCGTCGAGATTCCGCGGGGCAGCCGGAACAAGTACGAGTTCGACGAGGCGGCCGGCGTCTTCCGCCTCGATCGCGTGCTCTCGTCGGCCGTGTTCTACAACTTCGACTACGGCTTCATCGAGGGGACGCGCGCCGACGATGGCGACCATACCGACGCCCTCCTGATCATCGACGAGCCGACGTTCACGGGCTGCCATGTCTGGGCCCGACCCGTCGGCGTCCTCGAGATGCGGGACGAGAAGGGCGCCGACTACAAGGTCCTCTGCGTGGCCGAGGGCGATGCCCACCAGGCGCACATCGAGCGGCTGGACCAGATCCGCCCGCACCGCCTCGTCGAGATCGAGCACTTCTTCGAGACGTACAAGCTCCTCGAGGACAAGACGGTCGAAGTGCTCGGCTGGCGAGACCGGGAGCGGGCCCACGAGATTCTCCGCATCGACCGGGATGCCTGGACCCGGGAGCGCGGCGACGCCTGACACCGGGTCCGGGCAGGCGGGCCGCCCGAGCCGCTGCCGCAGCGGCGACCGGCGCCCCGTCGACGGCACGCTGCCGCGCCTGTTCGTCGCCGTGCCCGTGCCCGACGATGTCGCGGCGGCCGTCGGCGGGGTGATCGCCGAGACGCAGGCGGCGCTCGGCCCCGATGCCCGGGCCATCCGCTGGGTCCAGGCCACCGGACTCCACCTGACCCTGCGATTCCTCGGGCCCACGCCGAAGGAGCGCATCCCGGTCATCGCCGCGGCGCTGGACCGCGCCGCGGCCGCCACGCCGGCCTTCGAGGTCCGGCTCGCCGGCGCGGGCGCGTTTCCGGACGCCGGCCGGCCGCGGGCGCTGTGGATCGGGATCCGGAGGGGCGCGGATGGCCTCGGCGACCTCGCGGCCCGGGTCGAGCGCGAGCTCGTCGCAGCGGGCTGGCTGATCGATCCCCGCGCCTACCGGCCCCACGTCACGGTGGCCCGGACCGACGGCCTCCGGGTCGGGGCCGTGGCGGCCACGATCCTCGTGGAGGCCTCTCGGGCGCTCGATGCCGGATTCCGCGCCGACCGGGTCGTGCTGTACCGGAGCCACCTCGGCAGCGGCCCGGGTCGCTACGAGCGCCTCCACGAGGCGGTGCTCGCCTGAGCGCGCCCGCCCGCTCCCGGCGGGACATTGCCCGCCCCCAGCGGCCGTCCCTGCTACGATCGGGGGACTCCCCGCGGTCCCCATGAAGGAGCTATATCGCCTGTGACCGGACCCCAGCGAACGCGATTGGTGCTGGCTCTCGGCGGGGTCAACCTCGTGCTCGCCGCCCTCGCGCTCGGGGTTGCCGGCATCGCGGACAACCCAGACGTTTCGCGGGCCACGCCGCGGGCCTCCGCGCCCGGCGTGGCTGCCGGGTCACCGCGTCCGTCCGGGCCGGTCGTGCTGCCGACGGACGCACCGCCTCCCGGTCCGTCGGGACCGGGAGCCAGCCCGATCGTCGAGCCGTCGGAACCCCCCGCGACGGCCGTGCCGACCGAGGTCATCGAGACGCCCGGGCCGGCGGGCCCAGTCACCACGGAGCCGCCGCCAGCCACCACGGAGCCGCCGCCAGCCACCACGGCGCCACCGCCAGTCACCACGGCGCCACCGCCGGTCGCGGGCCCGGTGCGGACCGCTGCCCCCGCCCCGACCCCGGCTCCAACTCCGGCTCCAACTCCAGCTCCGGATCCGGCGCCGACCGCGCCGCCCATTTCCCGGCCCGCCCGCCCGGCCCACCCGCCGTGCCCCGGGACGACCGCGGCGCCGCCGGGCCAGGTGCGCTCGACGGCCACGAAGGCCACGCCCTGCCGCGGCGGCGAGCAGCCGCCGACGAAGAAGCCGTCGCCCGTACCCGACGATCGAACACGAAGCGAGAAGGGCCGAGTCCGCGTGCACGGCAATCGCCGCGGGCTCAGGCATCGAGCTCTCCGCGTGCGGCAGAGCGCGACAATCGCTCCGTGAGGCCCGATGCCTAGGATCGTCTGCCGGACGTGCGGCCGGGAGATCTACACGACCGTCGCCATCGAGCAGTTGCTGGCCGACGAGCGGCGCTGTCCCCGCTGCGGTGCGCCGCTCCAGGACGACCGGCGGGTCGGTGATCGGCGGAAGGTCCACCGCCGCGAGAACGCGCCGGCGGATCCGGGGCCGCCGGACGGTACGGAGCGGCGAGTCGCCCAGCGGCGAGACGCCCGCCGGCGCCGGGGCGACGGAGGGCCCGGCGGCCGGGACAGCAGCGGCTGGCTCGAGTGACGGACGGGCCGCCCGCCCGCGTCGCGTTCCTCGGCCTCGGCCTCATCGCCGGCTCGATCGCCAGGGCGCTCCGTGATGCGGCGGCGGGGGCCGAGCTGATTGCCTGGAGTCCCACCAACGCCGGGCCCGAGGCCGCCGCAGCCGGGGGGACCCTCGACCGCGTCGCGGCGAGCATCGACGAAGCCCTCGACGGCGCGGATCTCGTCATCCTCGGCGCCCCGCCCCTCGAGACGCTCGCACTCGTGGAGCGGTTCGGGGCTGATCTGCGCGGGACCTTGGCGCCGGACGCGGTGGTCACCGACGTCTCGAGCACGAAGCTACGGATCGTGGCGGCCGCGGACGCGGCGTCGGTCCGCTTCGTCGGCGGTCACCCGATGGCGGGCCGCGAGAAGTCCGGCTACGGGGCCGCGGATGCCCGGCTCTTCGAGGGCCGGCCCTGGGTCATCGTGCCGGGGGCGATGACGCTCGACGACGGCCCGGCCCTTGCGCGGGTCGAGTGGCTGGCTGCCGCCTGCGGCGCACGGCCGGTCCGGATGCTGGCCGCCGACCACGATCGCGCGGTCGCCGCGATCAGCCACGCCCCGCTCGTCGTGGCGGCTGCGTTGGTCGAGGCGATCGCGGGCGGCTCGGCGCAACGCGAGGACTGGCCCGCCGCCGCGACGCTGGCGGCAACCGGCTGGCGGGACATGACCCGCCTGGCCCGGGGCGACGCCCGGATGGGGGCCGGCATCGCGGCGACGAACAGCGCGGCACTGGCGGTGGCCCTCCGACGGGTCCGCGACGTCCTGGACGCCTGGATCCACGAGCTCGAGGTCGACGGCGGGGGAGACGCGGCGCGCGCAGAGGCGCTGGAGGCGCGCCTGCGCGCCGTCCGCGAGCGCCTCGAAGCCTCGGCCCCGCCGGCTTCCGGCTGAGCCCGGCACCGGATCGATCCGCATGGGCGGGGCCCCCGAGCGCGTCCTGGTCATCCCGCGGGCGGTGCTGATGCCGGACCCGGGCTGGCACGGGATCAGGACCGACGGCATCGGGGCGTTCGAGGCGCTCGTCGCGAGGCACGGCACCTTCCGCGACCGGACCGAGGCGGAAAACGACCGGTCCACGAAGCAGGTCATCCCGTACCTCGTCCTCCGCGATGCCGAGCGGACGTTCCTCATGCGGCGCACCAGCGCCGGCACGGACGCCCGCCTCCACGAGCGCTATTCGATCGGGATCGGCGGCCACCTCAATCCGGGCGACGGCGGGCTCCTGGCGGGCCTCCGACGGGAGTGGGCCGAGGAGCTCGACGCGGCCTTCGTGCCCGGCTTCCGCCTCATCGGGCTCCTCAACGACGACACCACCGAGGTCGGCTCGGTCCATCTCGGGGCCGTCTATGTCGCCCAGGCCGCCGGTCGGGCGGTCGCGATCCGCGAGACGCACAAGCTCAGCGGTGCCTTCGCCACGCCCGAGGAGGTCGAGGCCGTCATCGACCGGATGGAGACGTGGAGCGCCCTCGTCGTCGCGTTCCTCGCCGACGGCGGCGCCGGCTGAAGACCGGAGCGTCACGCTTCCGGCACGGGCGCATACTGGGATCGGACTGAACCCTTGATCACCGCTCGCCTCGCTCGCCGGCTCCGCGCCGCGGCCGTCGTGGCCGCCGTCGCGGGATTCCTCGTCGCCGGCTCGAGCGTTGCCGTGGAACCCGCGACGGTCGTGGTCCTGCGCGCAACCGGCGTCGTGGACAACGTCGTGGCGGGCTACCTCGCGGAGGGCATCGCCGGCGCGGAGCGGGACGGCGTCGCGGCGGTGGTCATCGAGCTGGACACGCCCGGCGGCAGCCTCGACGCCACGCAGCGCATCGTGACCGCCCTGCTCGAGGCCCGCGTCCCGACGATCGTCTGGGTCGCCCCGGCCGGCGCGCGGGCCGCGTCGGCCGGCACGTTCATCACGCTCGCCGCGAACCTCGCCTACATGGCCCCGGGCACGAACATCGGGGCGGCCTCGCCGGTGGATTCGAACGGCGGCGACATCGGCGGCACGCTCGGTGACAAGGTCCGCAACGACGCGATCGCGAAGATGCGGGCGATCGCCCAGGAGCGCGGCCGCAACGAGGCATGGGCGGTCGCGACCGTGGCCGAGGCGCGCTCGTCGGCGGCCAACGAGGCCGTGGCGGTCGGCGCGGTGGACGGCATCGCGTCGTCCCTCGAGGACGTCTTCGCGGCCGCGTCCGGGCGAACCGTCACGGTCGCCGGCGCGGCGCGGACCCTCGACTTCAGCGGCGTGGCGGTCCGCGAGGACGGGATGAACCCGTTCCAGGGCTTCCTGCACCTCCTGTCCGACCCGAACATCGCCTTCATCCTCTTCACGATCGGCTTCTACGGGCTGATCTTCGAGCTCCAGAGCCCGAACTTCGTGACCGGGGTCCTCGGGGCCTTCGCGATCATCCTCGCGCTCGTCGGGTTCGGGAGCCTGCCGCTCAACATCGCCGGGCTGCTGCTGCTCGGGCTCGCGATCGTCCTCTTCGCGCTCGAGACGACCGTCACGAGCCACGGCCTGCTGACGGTCGGCGGGCTCGTCGCCTTCGTGCTGGGCGCCTCTGCGCTCTACACGGCCCCCGGCGACCCGATGGCGCCGCTCCTCAGCGTCGGCGCCCCGCTCCTCGCCGTGACCACCCTCACGACCGCGGCGTTCGCCGGGTTCATCGCCTGGGGTGCGCTGCGCAGCCGGCGGATCGGCACGACCCCATACGCCGGGGCGGTCGCCGTCCCGACGGGCACCCGCGGCGAGGTCAGATCGACGCTCGGCCCGATCGGGACCGTCCACGCCAGCGGCGAGGAATGGTCGGCAAAGTCGCTGGATGGCCTGCCGCTCGGACGGGGAACGGCGGTCCGGGTCGTGCGCATCGAGGGCCTGACGCTCGTCGTCGAGCCGGACCCGTCATCATCGAGTCCTGCCTGAGCCGCCGGCCGGGCAGCAGAGGAGGCATCGCATGGAATTCCCGCTCACGCTCTCGATCGCGGCGTTCCTCGTCGTGGTCCTGCTCGTGCTGCTCTACCTGTCGGTCCGGATCGTCCAGCAGTACGAGAAGATGGTCGTGTTCCGGCTGGGCCGGACGGACGCCTCGATGGTCCGTGGGGCGGGGATCAACTTCCTCATCCCGATCATCGACCGGCCCGTGAAGATCGACCTCCGGGAGACCCTGACCGAGGTCCCGAGCCAGCGGACGATCACCCGCGACAACGCCCCGATCGAGGTCGACTTCCTCGTCTACTGGCGGATCGCGGACCCGCTGACCAGCGTCCTGGCGCCGCAGCGCCTCGACGACATGCTCCTCGGCGTCGCGGCGACGACCCTTCGCGCCGTCATCGGCGACATCCCGCTCGACGAGGTCCTCTCGAAGCGGGAGCAGATCAACGAGGTTCTCCGGACCAAGCTGGACGAGGTCACCGAGCGCTGGGGTGGCAAGGTCACGACGGTCGAGATCCGGGAGATCACGCCGCCGCGCGACGTCCAGGACGCGATGAACCGCCAGCTCTCCGCCGAGCGCACCCGGCGCGCCGTGATCACCGAATCGGAGGGCACCCGGCAGGCCGCCATCAATGTCGCCGAGGGCACGAAGCAGGGCGAGATCCTGAAGGCCGAGGGCGATCGCCAGGCGGCGATCCTCCGGGCCCAGGGCTTCTCCGAGGCGCTCCAGCAGATCTTCTCGGCGGCCAAGGGCATCGACCAGAAGACGATGGCCCTCCAGTACCTCGAGGCGCTCAAGGCGCTGGGGGCGAGCCCGTCGACGAAGTTCGTCATCCCGACCGAGTTCACCCGCCTCATCGAGCCGTTCACGGGCATCCTTGCCCGGGGCATGGGCGCCGACGAGGGCGGCGGCGGCTCCCGCCCGTGACGACCGCCCGGTGATCGCCGGGCGCATCGCCAGGCGGATGCTGGACGCGCCCCGGACGCGGCCGGAGGAGGCGGCGCTCAAGCCGGCGCTGGACCGCCTCGGCGGCGAGGTCGTCCGGCTCGTGTCGCGCGACGGGGTCCGGCTTGCGGGCCGCTGGCTGGACGCCGATCGCGACGCCGCCGGTCCCGGAGCCGGCTCTGGCGCGGGCTGGAAGCCGGATCCGCGGGAGGCGATCCTCCTCCTTCACGGCTACTCGGGGTCCGTCACGCCGGACCTCGTCGAGTACGGCCCGACCCTCCGGCGGACGGCCGGCGTGCTCGGCCTCGACTTCCGGGGCCACGGCGGCTCCGACGCGAGTCTGACGACCTTCGGGCTGCGCGAGGTCGACGACGTCGGCGGGGCGCTCGCCTGGCTCGGGGAGCGCGGCATCCGGCGCGTGGCCCTCGTCGGAACGTCGATGGGCGGGATCACCGCCATCGCCGCGGCCGTGATCCTCGGCGACGGCGGCCTCGCCTCGGCCGATTCGGATGCGGACGCGCCGAAGCTGACGTCCCCCGCGCCACGACCCCAGATCGCCGGGATCGTCGCGGAGGCGGTCACCGCCGAGCTGCCGACGGTCGTCGCGAACCGGCTGCGCGGACCGACGTTCCTGCGCCATGCCCTCGCCCGTCGCGCGTTCACGATCGCGGCGCAGCTTGTGGGCGAGGACCTGCGATCGACGGAGCCGGTGCGGCTCGTCGGGCTCCTCGAGGACCTTCCGCTGCTCCTCATCCACGGCGACGCCGACACGACCGTCCCGCCGCCCGAAGCCCGCCGCCTGATCGCGGCAGCGCCCGAGGGGACGGAGACCTGGATGGTCCCGGGCGCGGCCCACGCGGCCGGACGCCGGGCCGCCGGCGACGCCTGGGACGAGCGGGTCAGCGCCTTCCTCCGGCGGGCCTTCGAAACGGCGCGGGACCGCGATGCGCCGGTCGGTATACTCGCCTCGGCCGCGACGGGGGCGTCGGACGAATCCGACGGGCCGTCGCTCCGCGCGGAGGCTGACCACCCGGCATGACCAAGATCCTCGTCGTCGACGACGACCCGAACGTCCAGCGCCTCCTTCGCGTCACCCTGAAGCAGGAAGGCTTCGAGGTCGTCGTCGCGGGTGACGGCACCGAGGGCCTCCGGCTCTGGGAGGCGGACGCGCCAGACCTCATCCTGCTCGACGTCACGCTGCCGAAGGTCGACGGCTACGCGGTGGCGACCAGGATCCGCGAGGTCGAGGGCCAGGAGACCCACGTCCCGATCATCATGCTGACCGCCGAGAAGGAGGTCGAGCAGAAGGTCCGGGGCCTGCGTGCCGGTGCGGACGATTACCTCGTCAAGCCCTTCCACCAGGCCGAGCTCCTCGCCCGGATGAAGAGCCTCCTCGCCCGCTTCGGCGCGCGCGAGGGCACGGGCGGCGGACGTCCGCCGCTCGGCAAGCTGCTGGCCTTCTATGGGGCCAAGGGCGGCGTGGGGACCACGACCCTCGCGATCAACACCGCGATCTCGCTCCACCAGGAGCAGCACCGGCGCGTCGCGCTCGTGGACGGCGTGCTGCAGTTCGGCGACCACCGGGTCTTCCTCGATCTCGGCAACGACCGCAAGAGCATCGCCGACGTCGTGAATGCCCCCGCCATCGACGCCGACCTCCTGAAGTCGGTCGTCGTCCGCCACGACTCCGGGGTGGACCTCCTGCTGGCCCCGCCGAACCCGGAGGAGAGCGACCTCGTCCACGAGAGCCAGATGTCGCAGTCCCTGGCCCAGCTCCGGACGATGTATGACTACGTCGTCGTCGACGTGGAGAAGCGGCTCGGCGACCTCACCCTCTCGGTCCTCGACCACGCCGACATGATCTTCGTCGTCATGACCGCGGACCTCTCCTGCCTGAAGAACGTCCGCCTCGTGCTGGAGGCTCTCGGCCGGATCGGCTACGAGCAGAGCAAGGTCAAGCTCCTCCTCAACCGCTCGAATGCCTTCACGGGGATCAGCATCCAGGCTGCCGAGGGCGCCCTGAAGCGGCCCTTCGAGTACAAGATCGCGAACGAGTACCGGGTCGCGATCAGCGCCCAGAATTCGGGCTCGCCGTTCGCCTTCACGAAGGCGGATTCGCCGCTCGGCCGCGAGGTCGCGGCGATGGCGGCCACGATCGACAAGATCCACGCGCCGGCGGCCCCCGCGAAGTCCGTCGCGCGCTGAGCCTGCGGCGGCGCGCGGTGCCGAATGCGCCGGGCGCGGCCGGCAGGCCGCGGCGCATGGCCGACAGGTGATCGGCCGATAAGGGCCTCCGGGTACGGTTCCGCCCGTGCTCGCAACCCTGCTCTCCGCCACGCTCATCGGCCTCGACGGCCGCCAGATCCGGGTCGAGGTCGACGTGGCCCCCGGCCTGCCCGGGTTCACGATCGTCGGCCTCGCCGATGCGTCCCTGCGCGAGGCGCGGGAGCGTGTCCGCGGCGCGATCCGGAACGCGGGGTTCCTCCACCCGGCACGGCGCATCACCGTGAACCTCGCCCCGGCGGACCTGCCCAAGGGCGGCGCCAGCCTGGACCTCGCCATCGCCATCGGGATCCTCCTCGGCTCGGAGCAGTTCACCGCGTCGCTCGGCCGGACGGCGCTCATCGGAGAGCTCTCGCTTGGCAGCGAGGTCCGGCCCGTGCCGGGGATCCTCCCGATGCTCGCGGCCCTTGCCGCGCGGGGCGTGCCGCGAGCGCTCGTGCCGTCCGCCTCGCTCGAGGAGGCCGCGCTCGTGCCCGGTATCGAGGCGATCGGGTGCGCGACGCTCGGCGAGGCCGTGGATCGGCTCCGGGCCCGCCGCCGCGCGGGACCGCTGCGACCGAACCGCGTCGAGCTGGCCGAGGTCGTCACGGCTCGCGGGGGCGGCGCGGTGACCGCGGGCGACCTGCCGGGCCCGCCGGGCCCGGCGTCCGGCGTCGGGCCCGGCCCGGGTCCGGTCCTTGACGGCGTGGGGACTCCCGCGCCCGACCTCGCCGAGGTCCGCGGGCAGGCGGAGGCCCGCCGCGCGCTCGAGGTGGCGCTGGCCGGTGGTCACGCGCTCCTGCTCATCGGGCCCCCGGGGAGCGGCAAGACGCTCCTGGCCCGGACCATCCCGACGCTCCTGCCGCCACTGGGCGACGCCGAGGCCCTCGCCGCCACGACCGTTGCCTCGGTCTCGGCCGAGCGCGCGGTGCGGGCCCTTGTCCGCCAGCCGCCGTTCCGGGCACCGCACCATACGGCGTCCTACGCCGCGATCGTGGGCGGCGGTCCGGGGCTGCTGCCAGGCGAGGTCACTCGGGCGGATCACGGGGTTCTCTTCCTCGACGAGCTGCCCGAGTTCGCCCGGGACGTGCTCGAGGCACTCCGCCAGCCTCTCGAGGAGGGCCGCGTCGCCATCGCGCGGGCGACGCGCCAGGCCATCCTGCCGGCCCGCTTCCAGCTCGTGGCCGCGATGAACCCCTGCCGGTGCGGCTTCGCGGGGACGGATCTCCCGTGCACCTGCCCGCTCTACGGGCCGGAGCGCTACGTCGGCCGGATCTCGGGACCCCTCCGCGACCGGATCGACCTGTGGGTCGGGATGCCGCGCCTCCGCGCGGCGGCGCTCGTGGGCGGCACGGAGCCCGAGGACTCCGCGACCGTCGCCGCACGGATCGCCGCGGCCCGCGCGGTCCAGCTCGGGCGTCCGCCCTTCCTCCTCAACGCCCGCAGCTCGGGCCGCGCGCTGCGCACGGCCTGCCGGCTGACCCCGGCCACGCGCGGGAGTGCCGTGGCGCTCGCGGAGCTGGAGCGGCTGTCGGGACGCGGCACGGATCGCCTCCTGCGGGTCGCCCGGACGATCGCGGACCTCGAAGGCGCAGAGGCCGTCGAGGAGGCCCATCTCGAGGAGGCGGCGCGGTGGCGGGCGCCGGCCTCGGACCCAGCCCGCGCCCTGGCCGGCTGATGCTCGGCATCGGACGGCATGGACCGCTCGGACCGCTGGCGGCCCACCTCCCGGAGGCGGACGGCGGCGACGGTGCGCCGGGGATGGACCGCGGGCCGGGCGCCGATGTCCGCGCTCCGGGTGCGGGCACCGGGGGCGCCAGCGCCTCGCCGGCGGTCGATGCGCTCTCCGAGGCCGAGGCGCTCGCCGTCCTCACGTCCGCGACCGGCGTCGGGCCCATCTTCCTGGAACGGCTCCTCGAGGCATTCGGCGATCCGCGCGAGGTGCTGGCCGCGGCCCTCGTGCCCAGCGGGGTCCGGGCCCTGCTCGGTGCCAGCCGGGACCCGGATCCGGACCGTCGCGGACATGCCATGAGCGATGGCGCGGCGGAGGCGCTCGCGGTCGCGGCGCGGCAGCCCGGACGGATCCTCGACGCGATGGCGGCGGCGGGCGTCGCGCCACTGTCGTCCGCAGATTCCCGCTACCCGCAGCGGCTCCGCCGGATCGAGCTGCCGCCGCGGGTCCTGTTCGTCCGCGGCGAGGTCTCAGCCCTCGAGGCCAGCCACGCCGTGGCCGTGGTGGGGACGCGACGGCCGACCGATGCCGGCCGTCGAACCGCCGCGCGCCTCGGAGCGGCCCTGGCGCGCGCCGGCGCGCTCGTGACCAGCGGGCTCGCGACCGGCATCGACGGGGCGGCCCACCAGGCCGTCGTTCTCGCGAACGGCCGGACCGTGGGCGTGATCGGCGGCGGGCACGACCGGCTCTTCCCGAAATCCCACGATCACCTCGCCGACGCGATCGTCGCCTCCGGGGGCGCGATCGTGTCCGAGCATCCGCCGGGCACCGAGCCCACGCGCGGGACGTTTCCCCGCCGCAACCGGATCATCAGCGGCCTCGCCGATGCCGTCGTCGTCGTCGAGGCCGGGGCGACGAGCGGGGCGCTCGTGACCGCCCGCTGGGCGCTGGACCAGGGCCGCGACCTCTTCGTCGTGCCGGGACCGATCGACGCTCCGGAATCGGCGGGCTGCCTGTCCTGGCTCCGGGAATTCCCGGGCGAGGCGCGGATCGTCGCCGGGATCCCGCAGCTCCTCGACGACCTCGGGCTCGTCGCCGCGGCCGCGTTTCCGGCCGCGTTTCCGGCCGCGTTTCCGGCGCCGCTGCCCGCACGCCGCTCCGGCCCGGCGACGGCGCCCTCCCTTCGCCCCTCGCCACGACCCGTCCGCGAGCCGACCTCGGCCGCCCGCCGCCTGGAGCTCGCCCCTCGCGATGCGCGTCTCGCGGATGCGCTCGTCGCCGGCGCTGCGACCGTCGACGAGCTCGTGGCGGTCACGACGATGCCGCTCGCGGCCGTGCTGGGCGGCCTCACCGCGCTCGAGGCACGGGGCCTCGTGACGGGCTCCTTCGGCCGTTACCGGCCCGCCGGCCGCCTCGAGATGGAGCCGCCGGCGCGGGCCGGAGATCCGGCTGCCTGACCCCTCGGAGGCGACTCCGGAATGGGCCGTGCTATCCTTCGACCGGCCGCCAAGCTCGGCGCCCAGCCTCACGATGCCATCGTCCCAGCGACGTGCCAGGAGACTGAACGTATTGCGGAACGTGTTCGCGACCGCCCTGGCGGTCCCCGTCCTCGCCGGCGTGATCGGCCGATCGCTCGTCAGTCGCGCGGGGGCTCGCCGCCTCTTCGTCCTCGCGATCGTCCTCGCCGTCGGCGCGATCGTCGCGTTCCCCGGCACCCGTCCCGCGCCCACGGCGGCGACGCCTCCGTCGCGCGCAACCGCCATCGACCCGACCGAGTTCACGACCGAGATCCTGACGTCCGAATCACCGGTCGCTCCCGTCACGATCTCGTTCGCGGCGGCCATGAACGCGGCGAGCGTCGAGTCGATGATCCGGGTCACGCCCGCGACGGACGTGACCTTCGGATGGGATGACACGGCGACGCGCCTGATCATTCGCCCCGCCACCATCTGGCGGACGGGGACCTTCTACTCGATCACGGTCCTGCCCGGCGCCCTCGATGCGGACGGCCGGCCCCTCGAGCGGCGGCTCCGGGCCGCCTTCAATACCCGCCCGCCCGTTGCGGCCACCCTCGCGGCGACGAACCTCGCCGGCAATGAGGCGACCGCGGCGACGACCTTCCGGATCACCTTTGACGGTCCGGTCGACGCGTCGACCGTCGGCCTCGATGTGGAGCCGGCGCTGGCCGGGCGGCTGGTCCCGGCCGCGGACGCCGTACCCGACGCTCCTGCCTTCGAGTTCGTCCCGGACGCCCCGCTCCGGGGGGACACGGCCTACCGCGTGGCGCTCGCCGCCGGGGTCCTCGACGCGGAGGGGGTCGAGGTCGGCGGCCAGGCGCTGCAGATCCGGACTGCCGCCGCGCCCGCGGTCGTCCGCTTCCGGCCCGCCAACCGCTCGGCAGGCGTCGCCTGGAGCCAGAACCTCTCGGTCCGCTTCACGGAGCCGATGGACCGATCGACGACGGAGGCGGCCTGGTCCGCGACCCAGGGCGCCGTGGCCATCGCGGGCAGCTTCAGCTGGGCCGAGAACGACACCGTCCTCATCTTCGATCCGAAGGTCGTCCTGGGCTACTCGCAGTCGGTGACGATCGCGATCGGCACCGGAGCGACCTCGAAGGCCGGACTCCCGGTCCGGGCCGCGAGCTCGGTCTCCTTCACGACCGCCGCCAGGCCGGTGCCGCCGAAACCGCCCAGCACGAGCGGCGGGACGTCCGGCGGGACGGCCGGCGGAACGTCCGGCGGAACCTCGGGCGGCAGCCTCGGCTCCGGCACCTGGGGCGCCGTGGAGACCTACTACCTGAAGCTCATGAACTGCAATCGCGGCGGCGGCCTCGTCACGTCCAGCGGCGGCTGTACCGCCTCCGGCGGCCAGGTCGTGCCCCCGCTGGTGCAGGACGCCGGGATCAGCGCCACCGTCTCCCGCCCCTATGCGAAGAAGCTCGCCCTCAGCAACCTGTGCACCCACTTCTCCGGGGGCACGCCGGCCGACCGCCTGAAGGCCGCCGGCTATACGAGCTACATCTGGGCGGAGAACCTGGGCTGCCGGAGCGGCGAGCCGTATGCCTCCGTTCTCGGGACACACCTCTTCTACCAGAGCGAACGGAGTTACAGCGGCGGCCACTGGGTCAACCTGATGAACACCAAGTACGACCGGGTCGGCATCGGGGTCTGGGCGGCCAGCGGTCGCGTCCGCCTCGTCGTCGACTTCTACCGCCCGCGCTGAACCGCCGGCCATGCAGCGCGTCGTGATCCACCTGCTCAGCGAGCAGCCGGTCCTCGCCGACCTTCTCGAGGAGCCGAAGCCCACCGACCTCAACCTGATCTGCACGAATCTCCGGACCCTCGACGGCCGGCGGCCCGTGTTCGTCGACAGCTCCAGCTCGACCTTCGTCTTTCCGTACCTCCACATCCGCTTCCTCGAGATCCACGCGGCGGGCACGGACAGCGCCGGTCGGCCGAGGGACGAGGTCGTCGAGGGCCGGCCCGCGGCGCCGGCGCCGGCGGGCGACGAGGACGTCGAGATCGACGAGGACTTCCTGCGGCGCGTACGCGAGGCCTGACCGGGATCCCGGGATAACGGGGCGTGCAGGGGCCTGAGGTATAGTCCCGCCCGATGCCGAAGCACCTGGTGATCGTTGAGTCGCCGGCCAAGGCCCGCACGATCGAGCGCTACCTCGGCGACGATTACCGCGTCCTGGCCTCGTACGGTCACGTCCGGGACCTGCCCGAGAATCCCGGCAAGGGCAAGTTCGGCGTCGACGTCGACCATGGCTTCACGCCCGAGTACGTCATCTCGGACGACCGGCGGAAGCAGGTCGACGCGATCGAGAAGGCGGCCCGGACGGCGGACACGGTCTTCCTCGCCACGGACCTCGATCGGGAGGGCGAGGCGATCGCGTGGCACGTCGCCGAGGCGGCTCACGTCCCGGCCTCGAAGACGCGCCGGGTGACCTTCTCCGAGATCACCGAGCGGGCCGTCCGCGACGCGTTCGACCACCCGCGTGAGATCGACACGGACCTCGTGGACGCGCAGCAGGCGCGGCGGATCGTGGACCGCCTCGTCGGCTACACCCTGAGCCCGCTCCTGTCCCGGAAGGTCCGCGGCGGCCTGTCGGCCGGGCGCGTCCAGTCGGTCGCGGTCCGGCTCGTGGTCGAGCGCGAGCGGGAGATCCTCGCCTTCACCGCCCGCGAGTATTGGACGCTGCGCGCGACGCTCGCGACGGCCGCTGGCGAGGCCTTCGGCGCCGATCTCGTCAAGGTCGACGGCAAGCCGCTCGACGTCGCGGACGAGGCGTCGGCGACGCATCACGCCGAGGCCCTCCGGTCCCTGCAGCCGGTCGTCTCGAGCATCGGGACGCGGACCCAGCAGCGAAGCCCGGCCCCGCCGTTCACGACGTCGACGCTCCAGCAGGAGGCGAGCCGGAAGCTCAGCTTCAGCCCGAAGCGGACGATGTCTGTCGCCCAGCGGCTCTACGAGGGCGTGGACACGCTCGACGGCCACGTCGGCCTCATCACCTACATGCGAACCGACTCGACGGCCATCGCCGGAATCGCGATGGGCGAGGCCCGCGAGGTCATCGCCGACCGGTACGGCCAGCCGTACACGATGCCGAAGGGCCGCGTCTACAGGACGAAGAGCAAGGGCGCCCAGGAGGCCCACGAATCGATCCGGCCCACGAGCTTCCGGCGGGATCCGGACAGCCTCGCGAGCATGCTCAAGCCTGAGGAGCTGCGCCTCTACCGGCTGATCTGGCAGCGCGCCCTCGCCTCGCAGATGGCGGCCAAGCAGCTCGAGACGACGACCGCGGAGCTCGCCGCGGGCCCGTACGAGCTCCGGGCCAGCGCGACGCGGACGCTCTTCGACGGCTTTGCCCGGGTCTACACGGAAGGCCGCGACGATGACGGCGAGGAGGAGTCCGAGGGCCGCCTGCCGGCGCTCGCCGAGGGCGACCGGACGACCGTCACCGAGGTGGAGCCGACGCAGCACTTCACCGAGCCGCCGCCGCGGTTCACCGAGGCCTCGCTCGTCAAGGCCCTCGAGGAGCATGGGATCGGCCGGCCGTCGACATACGCGGCGACGCTCTCGACGATCGTGGACCGGGGCTACGTCCGGATCGAGGAGCGGCGGCTCCGGCCGGAGCTGATCGGTGACATCGTCACCGACCTCCTCGTCGAGCACTTCGGCGACTACGTCGACGTCGCCTTCACCGCCCGGATGGAGGAGGAGCTGGACGAGGTCGCCCGAGGCGAGCGGCCGTGGGTGCCCCTCCTCGAGGCGTTCTACGGGCCTCTCAGGGATCGAGTGGCCGAGAAGCGCCGGGAACTGAAGCGCAAGGACTTCACGACGGAAGCGTCTGACGAGGTCTGCTCGCTCGGCCACCCGATGGTCATTCGCCTCGGCCGGAACGGCCGGTTCCTCGCCTGCTCCGAGTATCCGGAGCACAAGGAATCGCGGCCGCTGCCGGGGGACGAGGCGCCGCAGCTGCCGGGGACGGGCGAGGTCTGCCCGAAGTGCGGCGAGGGCGTCCTGACGTCGCGGAGCGGACGGTTCGGGCCGTTCGTCGGCTGCTCGCGGTACCCGGACTGCGACTTCATCCAGCGCGACGGGCCGCCGCCGCCGGACCAGCTCCCGTTCGAGGTCATCTGTCCGAAGAACGGCGACGGCCATCTCGTCGCGCGTCGCGCGCGGCGGACCGGCAACGTCTTCTGGGGCTGCTCCGCCTACCCGAAGTGCGACTTCACGACGAACTTCGAGCCGCTCGGGGCGGTCCACGATGCCGACGACGGCCCGGTGGGCCGCCGCCCGGATGGCGCGCTCTGCCTGCGGTGCGGTGCCGCGATCGAGCTCCCCGAGGGCGAGGCACCGCTCGTCGGGCGCCGCCTGGCCGGTGGACAGCCGGATCCCGCCGCGCTGGCCCCGAAGCGGCCGGCCCGCGGCGGGGCGCGTGGCGGCGCCAGACGCGCATCCGGAGCGCGCGGCGGCTCGACGTCCGGCGGCCGGTCGACACCGGCCAGTCGCCGATCGCGGGGCGACAGCGCGCCGGCCGCGTGACCGCGCCGAGCGATTCCGGACGCGCCCTCGCGCGCTTCCTGCAGGCGCTCGCCGCGCGTGACGCGTCGCCGCACACGATCCGGGCCTACCGGACCGCGCTGGCGGCCTACCTCGACTGGCTCGGGGAGCGGGGGATCGACTGGCGGAGCCCCGGCCGCAGCGACCTGCGGGCCTACCTCGCCCGGCTCTCCTCGACCGCCGTCCGCACCTCGGTCGCCCAGCGCCTCGCGGCCATTCGCGCCTTTCATCGGTTCGCGGCCCGGGACGGCCTGGCCGCCGGGGATCCGTGGGGCGCGATCTCGACGCCGCGCCTCCCGCGGCGATTGCCACGCGTGCTCGAGGTCGAGCAGGTGGAGCGGCTCCTCGGGGCGGTTGACGCGGAGCTCGCCAGGGCGGCCGGCACGGATCGCCGGCGCGGCACGGGCGTGGCCACGGCCATCGCGCTCCGGGACCGGGCGATCGTCGAGGTCGCCTATGCGGCGGGCCTCCGGATCAGCGAGCTCGCCTCCGCGGACCTCGGCTCACTCGCCCTTCGTCGCGGCGAGATCCGCGTCCTCGGGAAGGGCCGGAAGGAGCGTGTCGGGCTGCTCGGGCGGCCGGCGGTCGCGGCGCTGACGACGTACCTGGAGGAATCCCGGCCAGTGCTCCTCGCGCTCCGCCGCTCGCCGGGCCCGGATCCCGCCGAACTGTTCCTCAACCATCGTGGCGACGCGATCGGCGTCCGTGGGCTCCGGCTCCGGATCGACGGTCTCTGCCGGGCTGCCGGCCTGCCGGACGGCGTCTCCCCGCACACGCTCCGGCACTCCTTTGCGACGCACCTCCTCGACGGCGGGGCCGACCTCCGCGTCGTCCAGGAGCTCCTTGGCCACGAGAGCCTGGCCACGACCCAGATCTACACGCATGTCTCCCCGGCACGGCTCCGCGACGCCTACCGCTCCGCCCACCCGCGCGCCCGGCGCATTGCGGAGCCCGCCCCGTGACCGCGCGGTGACGGGGACCACGCCCGCCCGCGGCGCCCTCGTCAGGGCGGGGATGATCCTCGCCCTTGCGTTCCTCGTGTCCCGGGTCCTGGGCTACGTCCGGAGCGTCGTCCTCGCCACGACCTTCGGGTCGGGACCCGAGCTCGATGACTTCTTCGCCGCGTTCCGGCTCCCGGACCTCATCTACCAGGTCGTCGCGGCCGGGGCGATGGGATCGGCGCTGATCCCCGTCGTCTCGGGGCTGTTCGCGGCAGGGGACCGGGCCCACGCCTGGCGGGTCATCGCGACGCTCGCGAATCTCCTCCTTGCGGCCCTGACGACGCTCGCCCTGCTCGCCTTCCTTGCGGCACCGATCCTCGTGCGGCTGCTGGCCCCGGGCTTCGACGACGTCGACCTTGCCCGGACCACGGAGCTCACCCGGATGATGCTCGCGGCGCCGGTCCTCCTGGCCCTGGGCGCCGTCGCGACGAGCGCGCTCAATGCCGAGGGCCGGTTCACGGCCGCGGCCTTCGCCCCGATCGTCTACAACCTCGGAATCATCGGGTCGGCGATCATTCTCGGGCCGACGATGGGCGTCACCGGCCTCGCGATCGGCGTCGTTGCCGGCGCGGCCGGCCACGTCCTCGTCCAGCTGCCGCCGCTCTTCGGCCTCGGGTTCCGGCCGGCGCGCGTCCTCGACCTGTCGGATGCGGCCGCGCGGCGGGTGCTGGGACTGCTCGCCCCGCGCACGCTCGGACTGGGCGCCTCGCAGGTCACCTTCATCGTCATGACGGCCCTCGCCTCGTCGCTCGGCGAGGGCGCGATCTCGAACTACACGCTCGCCTTCGCCCTGCTCCAGATCCCGGTCGGGGTCATCGGCGTGCCGCTCGGCGTCGTCATCTTCCCGTCGATCTCCCGCGAGCACGCGGTCGGCGCGATCGACTCGTACGTCGCCCTCGTGACGCGCTCGGTCCGCCTGCTCGTCTTCGCGATGGTCCCGATCGCCGCGCTCGGAATCGCCCTTCGCGTCCCGACCGTCGAACTCCTCTTCGGCTACGGCAAGTTCGACGCCGAGGCCATCGGAAGCACCGCCGAGACGCTCGCGCTCTTCCTCCTCGGCCTGCCGGCGCATGCCACGATCGCTGTGCTCGCCCGGGCCTTCTATGCCCGGCAGGACACCCGGACGCCCGTCGCGGCGGCGATCCTGGCGGTCATCGTCAACACGATCCTCGGCGTGCTGCTGGTCGGCCCGCTGGGGCTGCCCGGGCTCGCGCTCGCGATCGCCGTGGCCGCGTGGATCGAGGCCGCGGTCCTCCTGGTCGCGCTGGGCCGGCACGTCCCGACGTTCGAGCTCGGCGGAATCCTCCGTGTCCTCCTCGAGGCGATCGCCGGTGGGGCTGCAGCCGCGATCGTCGCGACGGCGGTGGCCGGGGTGCTCGGCAGCTGGCTGGAGCCCGGGGCGTCGAAGCTGACGATCCTCGTCGGCGCCGCGATCGCGTCCACGGGCGGGATGGCCGTCTTCATCGCCGCAGCGCTCGCCTTGCGCATCCCCGAGCTGCCCTCTATCGTCGGCCTCGTGAGCGATCAGATCCGGCGCCGGCGCCGGTCGCGACCGTGACGCTCGACCTCACCGACCGATCCGCCTGGGATGCGTTCGTCCAGGGCACGGAACCCGGCTCCTACCTGCAGCTGGGGGCGTGGGCCGAGGTCAAGGCCGTCAATGGCTGGACGTCGACGCGCGTCGCGGCCGAGGCCCCCGGCGGCCTGATCGGTGCCCAGGTGCTCCTCCGCCGGCCGGGACCGCTGCCATGGGCCTTCGCGTATGCGCCGCGCGGCCCGGTGACGGCCGCCTGGTCTCCGGGAGCCGTCGCGCCGTTCACCGACGCCGTCCAGCGCGGCCTCGCCGCCACGGGCCGCGTCTCGCACCTGCGGATCGATCCCGAGATCGAGGCCGACGGCCCCCAGGATCCCGACGGTGCCCTGCGGCGCGCCCTCCGCGCGGCGGGCTGGCGGCCCGCCCCGGCGATCCAGCCCGCATCGACGCGGATGATCGACCTCCGGGCGGATGAGGCGGCGCTCCTTGCCGACCTGCGGAAGAAGTGGCGGCAGTACGTGAACCGGGCCCGCACGGGCGGTGTCACCGTCGAGGACGCCGACGGCGATTCGCTGCCGATCTTCTACGAGATCTATCGCGAGACCGCCGCGCGTGCCGGCTTCCTGATCCGGACGGAGCAGGCCTATCGCGACGTCTGGAACGCGTACCGGCCGCACGGCCTGGCGCGGCTGCTCATCGCCCGGCTCCCGGACGGCGAGCCCGCCGCGGCCCTGTTCCTCGTCCGCTGTGGTACGCGCGTCGTTGAGCCGTATGGCGGGATGACCCAGGCGGGTGCCGAATCCCGCGCCAACTATCTCCTGAAGTGGGAGGCGATCCGCTCGTCGCGCGAGGCCGGGGCGACCGCCTACGACCTGTGGGGCCTCGCCCACCCCGGCATCGCCCACTTCAAGGCGGGCTTCGGCGGCCGCGAGATCCGGTATATCGGGGCGTGGGACTTCGTCCTCGATCCACTCGGCCGGTTCGTGTACGGGACGGCCCAGCGTGGACGGGTCTGGCTCACCCGGCGCCGGCACGGCCTGGGCTCGGGCTCGGCGACGGCCCCGGGCACGGGCGGCGACGGCGGCGACGCCGGCTCCGAGGCCTGATGCCGGTCCGGCCGGCCAACGCCCGGGAGCTCGAGGTCTGGGACGACCTGGTGGTGCGTCCCGGCGGCGGCCACGTCTACCAGTCCATGGCCTGGGCCCGGCATCGGGCGGCGGCGGGCTGGCGCCCGCACCATCTCGTGGCTGACGATGGGTCGGCCGTCCTCGCCCTGGAGCGGCCGTGGCCCATCATCGGAGGCGGCAGCGCCTACCTGCCCCGTGGACCGATCCCGGCCGGGGACGCGGCCGCCATGGCTGCCCGGCTCGAGGGGTTCACGGGGTGGCTCGCCGGCCGCGGCATCGATGTCGTCGCGACGGACGCGGAGGTCCCGGCGGCAACGGGGTACGGCCACCGGATCCGGGCCGCGGGATTCCACGCGATCGAGGAGATCCAGCCGTCCCGGCATCACCTCTCGCTCCAGCTCGGCCGCGGCGTGGACGAGGAAGCGGCCATGGCCGGCCTGGCGAAGGCCACCCGGCAGCGGGTCCGGGCCGCGGAGCGCTCCGGGATCGCCGTCGTCCGCCACGATGGCACGCTGGAGCCGGACGCGCCGCCCGGCGATGGCTTTGCCGTTCCCGACGAGCCCTCCGCTGACGCCCTCGACCGTTTCTACGACCTCCTGCTCGAGACCGGCGAGCGCCGCGAGTTCACGTTCGGCCCGCGCGCCTCGTTCGTCGGCTGGTGGCGCGCCGCGTTCGCGGCCGGCTGGCTCGTCTACCTCGAGGCACGGTCCGCCGACGGCGCGCCGCTCGCCGGGCTGGTCCTGTACCGGCACGGCGGGCGCCTCAGCACCGTCCACTCGGGCGACCACGCGTCGCAGCGTCGCGAGCACCCCGGCGCCCTCCACCTCCTCCGCTGGCGGGCGATCCAGCTCGCGATCCGCGAGGGATGCGCGGAGATGGACCTCGGTGGAGCGGACCTGCCGGGAGCCCGCCGCGAGCCGGTCGAGGGGGAACCGATGTTCGGACTCTATGAGCACAAGCGCTCGTTCGGCGCGACGTGGGTTGACATGACCGGCGCCCATGAGCGGGTCATCCGGCCGCGCCGGTACGCGATCGGGCGCGTCGTCGCCCGGGCCGCGCGGCTCGTTCGCATGCCGGGCTCGCGATGACGACGCTCACCGAGCTTCTCGCCGCCGCCGAGCCGCGGACGCCCCGACCGCTCAGCGGGCTGGTGGAGCGGCTGCGTGTCGCCGGACGGCTCCGGTCGGACCCGGCCGGCCGGTATCTGGCGACGAAGATCCGGGGCGGCGTCACGGAGGATTCGCGGGCCGTCCGGCCCGGCGGGGTCTTCGTCGCGATTCCCGGTGCGCACGTCGACGGCCACCGCTTTGCGGCCGACGCGGCCACGCGCGGCGCGGCCGCGATCGTCGTGGAGCGGCGCCTCCCGGACCTCCCGTCGCGGGTCGTCCAGGTCGTCGTCGACCGGAGCCAGCTCGCGCTCGCCGAGGCCGCGGCCTGGTGGTACGGCGACCCATCGCGCGAGCTCGGCGTGGTGGGGATCACCGGCACGGACGGCAAGACCTCGACCTCGTTCCTCGCCGCCGCCGCGCTGGGAGCGGCCGGCGTGCCGGCGGGGCTCCTGGGGACCGTCGCGACCCAGATCGGCGGCGTCCGGGAGGTCAACGTGGAGCACGCCACGACGCCCGCCGCGCCCCAGCTCCAGGCCGCCCTCCGGGCGATGGTCGCCGCGGGCGATCGCGTGGCCGTCGTCGAGACGACGTCGCACGCGCTCGCCCTCGAGCGGGTCGGCGGGATCGGCTACGACGCGGCGATCTTCACGAACCTCAGCCATGAGCATCTCGAGTTCCACGGCTCGTTCGAGGCCTATCGCGCGGCGAAGCGCTCGCTGTTCGAGCGGCTCGCGAGCGGTTCCTCGAATCCGCCGAAGCCTGGCCTGGCGTGGCCGCGGGCCGGGATCGTGAACGCGGACGATCCGGCCGGTCCGGTCTTCGCCGCGGCGACCCGCGAGGCCGGGGCGCGCCTCCTCACCTACGGCGAGGCGGCCGGGGCCGACGTGCGGATCCGGTCCGTGGCGGAGGAGGACGGCCGCCTCCGGGTCGCCTATGACGCGCCGTCCGGGGCCGCGGAGGTGCGGCTCCGGCTCGCGGGCCGGTTCAACGCCTGGAACGCCCTCGCGATCGTGGCCCTCGGCGAGGCGTTCGACCTCGACCCGGCGCGGGTCCGGGCCGGCCTCGAGGGCCTCGCGGGCGTCCCCGGGCGGATGGAGCGTCTCGAGGCCGGCCAGCCGTTCAGCGTCGTCGTCGATTACGCCCACAGCCCGGCATCGCTGCGCGTCGTCCTCGACGAGCTCGGCGCGGCGGCCAGGGCCGCGGGCGGCGGGGTCATCGTCGTGTTCGGATCGGCGGGGGAGCGGGACCGCGAGAAGCGACCGATGATGGGCCGCGTCGCGGGGGAGCGCTGCCGGCTCGTCGTCCTCACGGACGAGGACCCACGCGGCGAGGACCGCGAGGCGATCCTCCGCGAGATCGCGGCCGGCGCGGTCGCGGCCGGGCGACGCGAAGGCGAGGACCTCCTGCTCATCGTCGATCGGCGCCTGGCGATCCGCACGGCCCTCGAGGCCGCGCGTCCCAGTGACGTCGTCCTGCTCGCGGGCAAGGGCCACGAGCCGACGATCCTCCACGCCGACCGCGCCGAGCCGTGGAACGAGCGCGAGGAGGCGTTCGCGGCCCTGGCCGCGCTCGGCTGGGACGACGCCGGGGTGCCGGCAGTCCCAGGGCCGCGCCGATCACGCTGAGCACGCGAGGCATCGGGCACGCAGGGGGCCGCTGCTAGACTTCCCCGCACGATGGTCGCTCCCCGGACTCGTGCCGATGCCGCCGCCACCCGGACGCCCGTGCCACCGTCACGGGCCCGGCGGGCCGGCGGCACCGCGCTCTCGAGGGCCCGGCCGACATCCGACGTTCCCTCGGTCGAGACGCTCACGGCCCGCCTCCTCAGCGCGATCCGCGTGCACTACCCGCACGCGGACCTCGCCGACGTGGAGCGCGCGGTCGCGACCGCGATCGAGGCCCACGGCGACCCGCGCCGCGCCTCGGGCGAGCCGTACGTCACCCATCCGATCGCCGCGGCGGAGATCCTCGCCGAGCTCGGGATCGACCCGGTGGCGATCCAGGCCGCCGTCCTCCACGACGTCCCGGAGGACACGGAGCTCGCGCTGTCCGACATCGAGGAGCGCTTCGGCCAGGAGGTCACCCAGCTCGTCGACGGAGTCACCAAGCTCGGCCGGTTCAGCACCCTGACCCACGAGCAGCAGCAGGCCGAGAACATCCGGAAGATGTTCCTGGCGATGGCCCAGGACATCCGGGTCGTCCTCATCAAGCTGGCCGACCGGCTCCACAACATGCGGACGCTCCAGGCGCTGCCCCTCGAGAAGCAGGTCCGCATCGCCCGCCAGACGCTGGAGATCTATGCCCCGCTCGCGGAGCGGCTCGGGATCTGGCAGGTCAAGTGGGAGCTGGAGGACCTCGCCTTCAAGGTCCTGGAGCCGGGGCGGTTCCGCGAGCTCGCGAAGCTCCTCGACACGCGGCGGAAGGGCCGCGAGACGTACATCGAGCGCGCCATCGCCGAGCTGGAGCCGCGCCTCGAGGAGGCGGGCATCAAGGCCGACCTCCAGGGCCGCCCGAAGCACCTCTACAGCATCTGGAAGAAGATGCAGCGAAAGAGCGCGGAGTTCGGCGAGATCTACGACGTCTACGCCATCCGCATCCTCGTCGAGGACCTCCGCGACTGCTACGCCGCGCTCGGAATCGTCCACTCGCTGTGGCGCCCGATCCCCGGCCAGTTCGACGACTACATCGCCGTCCCCAAGAACAACCTCTACCAGTCGCTCCACACCGCGGTCATCGCCCTCGACGGCAAGCCCCTCGAGATCCAGATCCGGACCCAGGCCATGCATGCCGTCTCCGAGGTCGGCATCGCGGCTCACTGGCGCTACAAGGAGGGCACGAAGTCGGATCGCGACTACGACGCCAAGCTCGCCTGGCTGCGCCAGCTCATGGACTGGCAGCGCGACGTCAGCGACGCGACCGAGTTCGTCGAGGGCATCAAGCTCGACATCTTCCAGGACCAGGTTTTCGTCTTCACCCCGAAGGGCGAGATCAAGGACCTGCCGTCGCAGGCGACGCCGCTCGACTTCGCGTACCGGATCCACACCGACGTCGGCCACCGGACGATCGGGGCAAAGGTGAACAACCGTCTTGTCCCGCTCGACTACCGGCTGAAGAACGGCGACATCGTCGAGATCGTGACCACGAAGGCGGAGCACGGCCCCTCGCGCGACTGGCTGAACCTCGTCCGGACGAGCCATGCCCGGGAGAAGATCCGGCAATGGTTCAAGCGCCAGGAACGGGACGAGAACATCGTCCACGGGCGCGAGTCGCTGGATCGCGAGCTCCGCCGCCTTGCCCGGACCTCGATCTCCACGCTCGGCCAGGAGCGGGTCATGGAGGTCGCCCGGCAGCTGAACTTCGACACCCTCGACGACTTCCTCGCCGCGGTCGGCTACGGCGCGGTCTCGGCGCAGTCGGTCGTCATGCGCCTCGGCGTCGTCGACGACGCGCAGCTGGCCCTGCCGACCACCGCGCCGCCGATCCAGCCCGCCAAGGCCGGCGGCGTCCGGGTCAAGGGGGTGGGGGACCTCCTCGTCCGCTTCGCCCGCTGCTGCCATCCGATCCCGGGCGACCCGATCCAGGGCTTCATCACCCGCGGCAAGGGCGTCACCGTGCACCTCCGGAGCTGTCCGACGGTCATCAACGAGCGCGAGGTGACGCGGCTGATCGAGGTCGAGTGGGAGGCCGCGCCCGCCCAGACCTACCCGATCGCGATCCGGGTCGAGGCGTACGACCGGACCGGCCTGCTCAGCGACATCACCCAGGTCGTGGCCGAGGCGAAGGTCAACATCCTGTCGGCGAGCGTGGCCGTGGGACCCGACCACGTTGCGATCGTCCGGGCCACCCTCCAGGTCGCGTCGGTGAGCCAGCTCGCCCGTGTCCTCGGCCGGATCGAGGGTCTCAAGGACGTCATCAGCGTGTCGCGCGACCTCGGCTGAGCCTCCCTGCCGTCGCGCGAGCGAGGCACGCGCACCCGAGACGACGTCCGTGGTGCTCAGGCGCTGGGTCCTCGGACGGGTCGCCAGGACGCGACCGTTGCGACCCACGCGAGGAAGGCGGCGGGGGCGACGTAGAGCCCGACGCTCAGAGCCCCGGGGACCGCGACGAGCGAGAACCCGAGAGCACCCAGCACGAAGAGAGGCCGCGCGATCCCGCGGCGTGCTCGGTGAGCCGCGGTGCCGAAGAGCATGGCGACAGAGCAGGAGACAAGAACCGCAACGACCGCGAAGCCGGCCGCACCAGTTACCTCAAGGAACGTCTCGTTGCTCGCAATGGTGTCCCGCGCCCCGTCCTGGCCCGCGATCGATGTCGCGGTCGCGTACAGCCTCCCAAGAACGAGGAGGGAAGCGGCCAGTATTCCGGCAACGGCCGAGCCGATGCCCGTCGTGAACGCCAGGTCCCTGCTGCTCGGCGCTTTCAGGACGCGTGGGCCCCTGAGATCGAGTATCGCGAATGCGGCAACAGAGGGAAGCAGGTACCAGCCTCCCAGGTATGCCCCGAGGAAGCACCCGACCGCGGCCAACGCGTCGCTAGCGAGGCGCCGCTCGCGATCATCTCCCGCGATCCTCCGGACAAGGACAAGCGCAGTCGACCAGAGGAGGCTGTAGGCGAAGCCGACGGGCCCGAGGAGGAGCGGAAAGGCGACGACCGCGACGAAGGCGAGAACCCACGGAAGGAGGCCCAGGACGCGGTCCACGATCTCAGCTATCCTCCCGGGCTGGCAAACGCCGTATACGAGAGCAGGAACGCGCAGCCGCTGGTGACCCACGTGTTAACGCTGCCGCCGATGCGGCCGTCGGCATCGCCACAGGCGTTGTTCGACTGATAGTAGGTGTCTCTGGTGCCGCAGGTCGGGAGAGGGAACCGACTCGATGTTCGGAAGTTGTCGTTGGTCCAAACCGTGATTGGGGGGACGGCGGCATTGACACGGCGGCATACTTAGCTACAGTTAGTCCATGTCAATCGAGGTCGTCAACGTCCACGCCGCCAAGACCAACCTGTCGCGGCTCATCGAACGGGCGGAGGCCGGGGAGGAGATCGTCATCGGGCGGGCGGGCAAGCCTGTCGCAAAGCTGGTCCCGTACACACCCGAGCGGCGCAAGCGGATCCTCGGCCTGCTCAAGAGTCAGATCGTCGTCCACGGCGACTTCGACGCCGACAACGAGGAGATTGCGGCCGACTTCTATCGCGAAGATCCCAACGATCCGCTCCGATGAGGCTGCTGCTTGACAGCCAGGTCCTGATCTGGGCCATGGCCGACGATATTCGCCTCGGGGCCCACGTCCGAGAGGCGATCCTGGCCGCGGACCTCGTGCATGTCTCGGCCGCATCGGTCTGGGAGATCGCGATCAAGCGCGCGAAGGGCAGGCTCTCCGTCCCTGACGACCTCATGGATCGCGTCGCCCAGGCGGGATTCGAGGCCCTGTCCGTGACCCCCGAGCACGGCTGGCTCGCGGGTTCCTTGCCTCGACTCCACGAGGACCCGTTCGATCGGGTCATCGTCGCGCAGGCGATCGCTGAGGGCCTGACGATCGCGACGAGCGACCGCCGGATGCGGGACTACGGGGTCCCGGTCCTCGCCGCCTGACGCGGGCGCGAGGCAGAGGGCGGGGTCGCCACCCGAGCAGACCCACCGTGGAGCGCTGACAGAACGTCCTCCGGTCGGGGATCACCCGGCCGGTTCGGGACGGCGCCGGCCGGTAGACTCACTGGCAATGCCGTCTTTCCGCGCCCCCCGAGGTACGCGCGACCTGCTGCCGAACGAGGCCGCCCGATTCGTGCGCTTTGGGCGGGTCGCGCGCGACCTGGCGGATCGCTACGGCTACCGGCCCATCGAGACGCCCATCTTCGAGCAGAGCGCGGTCTTCGAGCGGGGGATCGGCGAGGTCACCGACGTCGTCGAGAAGGAGCTCTTCCGGATTGCGCGGCGGACCGAGGAGGCGGAGGCGTGGGCCCTCCGCCCGGAGCCGACGGCCGGGATCGTTCGAGCGTATGTCCAGCATGGGATGCAGACGTGGCCGCAACCCGTGCGGCTGGCCATGATCGGGCCGATGTTCCGCTACGACCGGCCCCAGGCCGGTCGATACCGTCAGTTCTGGCAGTTCGACGTCGAGGCGATCGGCGATCCCGGCCCCGCGATCGATGCGGAGATCATCGAGCTCGGGCACCGGTTCTACTCGGAGGTCGGGGTCACCGAGGTCGAGGTCCTCGTCAATTCCATCGGGGACAAGGCCTGCCGGCCGGCGTACCTGGAGGCACTCGTCGCGTACTACCGCGGCCATCTCGCCGCGCTGCCTCCGGCCGAGGCAGATCGCCTCGAGCGGAATGCGCTCCGCCTCCTCGACTCGAAGCACCCTTCGATGGCGGTGATCAATGCGGATGCGCCCCGGATCACCGACCACCTGTGCGCGACGTGCGAGGCGCACTTCGGCGCCGTGCGCGCCCACCTCGATGCCATCGGCGTCCCGTACCGCGTCTCGCCCGGCCTGGTCCGCGGCCTCGACTACTACACCCGGACAGCCTTCGAGTACTACGTGGCCGGCCGCGAGGGCCAGCAGCAGGCACTGGGCGGCGGTGGCCGCTACGACGGGCTCGTGGAGCTGCTCGGCGGCAAGCCGACGCCGGGCATCGGGTTCGGGCTGGGCCTCGACCGGGTGGCCCTCGTGCTCGGGGAGCAGTCGCCGGCGCCCGAGGACGGGGTTCCGCTCGATGCCGTCGTGGTCTTCACTGATCCGGGGGCGTCGGTCGAGCGGCTCCGGATCGCGACGGGGCTGCGGGCGGCGGGCCTCCGGACGCGGGCGGACCTCGGCCGCCGAAGGCTTGGCCGCCAGCTCGAGGCCGCCGACCGCGACGGCGCCCACTTCGCCGTCATCGTCGGCGACGAGCTTCAGGAAGGCCAGGTCGGCCTCCGCGACCTCAAGGCGGGAACGCAGCGGCTCGTTCCGCTGTCCGACCTGACTCGTGAACTTGGCCGTGCGGTGAAGCAGCACCACCACGGCGAGGGAGGATAGGGCTCGCGCTGGGGGACGGTTGGCGGCGGCCGGTTCGGGACGGCGCCGGCCGGTTGGCGGCGGCCGGTTGGCGGCGGCCGGTTGGCGGCGGCCGGTTGGCGGCGGCCGGGTGCCCGGTTGCCAGCGGTCGTATTCCCGAATCCGGGGACTTCGGGGAGCATCTTGCCCGCGATGCCCGTCGACGTCATACGAGGCGGGATCCGGCGGGCCCGACTGGCGAGGTACGCCGCCAAGGCCCTCAACGGGCGAGCCGGCCGCGGTCGGCAGGCTCCGAGCGTGCCGTGTTCGTATGACGGCGACAGGCGTGACGTTCCGAAAGCCGCGAGCACCGGCCGGAATCAGGAATACGACGGGCCTGCGACGGACGCCCCGCCGACGCGAGGACGGCGAGGCAGCGCGAACCCCCGCCGCAACGGCGGGTGATCCCCGACCAGCGTGATCCGCGGCCCGGGAACCTGGCGATCCCCGCCGCATCGGCGCCCGGCGGCTACGATACCCAGCGCCATGACCGACTCGACCACCCATCTCGCCACGCCCTACCGGACCCACACCTGCGGGGCGCTGCGCGACGTCGATGCCGGCGCGAACGCCCGCCTCTCGGGCTGGGTCCATCGCCGCCGCGACCATGGCCAGTTGATCTTCGTCGACCTCCGCGACCGCCACGGCATCACCCAGGTGGTGATCGACGCGACGGACGCACCCGAGGCGCACGCGATCGCGTCGCGGGCCCGGTCGGAGTTCGTCGTGACGGTGTCGGGCACGGTCGCGCGGCGGCTTCCGGGGACGGAGAACGCGAAGCTGCCGACCGGCGCCATCGAGCTCCGGGCGACCGACGTCGTGATCCTCAACGAGGCGAAGACGCCGCCCTTCTACATCAACGACCCGGACGCCTCGATCGACGAGACCCTGCGCCTCCGGTACCGCTACCTCGACATCCGCCGCGAGGCGATGCAGCGTCGGCTCCTGCTCCGGAGCCGCCTCGTCCAGGCGATCCGCGAGGTCCACCACGCGAGCGGCTTCATCGAGGTCGAGACGCCGAACCTCATCAAGAGCACGCCCGAGGGCGCCCGCGACTTCATCGTCCCGTCGCGCCTCCAGCCCGGCGCCGTCTACGCCCTGCCGCAGAGCCCGCAGCAGCTGAAGCAGCTCCTCATGGTCGCCGGCGTGGACCGCTACTTCCAGATCGCGCGCTGCTTCCGGGACGAGGACCTCCGCGGCGACCGCCAGCCGGAGTTCACCCAGCTGGACCTCGAGATGAGCTTCGTCGACGAGCCGACGGTGATGGCGTTCATCGAGCGGATGGTCCTCGAGGTCAGCCGTGCCGTGGTGCCGGACCGCCCGATCCAGAGCGATCCCTTCCCGGTCTACACCTTCGACGACGTCATGGAGCGGTACGGTTCGGACAAGCCGGACCTGCGGTTCGGCATGGAGCTCGTGGACCTCGCGCCGGAGCTCTCCGGTCCCGGCGGCGCGCCGGCGTCCGGCTTCCGGGTGTTCGACGAGGCGCTCGCGACCGGGGGCCGCGTGAAGGCGATCGTCGCGCCGGGCCTGGGCGACGTGCCGCGCAGCCGGATCGATGAGCTGACCGAGACCGCGAAGCGCTTCGGGGCGAAGGGTCTCGCCTACCTGGCGGTGGGCGCCGACGGCTCGATCAAGTCGCCCATCGCGAAGTTCCTCGGCGATGCGCTCGTGGACCGGCTCGTCCGGCGAAGCGGCGCCAACCCCGGCGACCTCGTGCTCATCCTGGCCGACGCGGCGGGCGTTACCCACGACGTCCTCGGCCGGCTGCGGGCCGAGCTCGGGACGAGCCTGCGCCTCGCCGATCCCGCCGTCCTCGCCTATGCCTGGGTCCATCGCTTCCCGATGTACCAGTGGGACGTCGAGGGCGGCCGCTGGGACGCGACGCACAACCCGTTCTCCGGCGTCGTCGCGGAGGACGAGGCGCTCCTCGAGACCCTCTCCGGCGACCCGTCGAGGCCCAGCCCCGGCGATCCCGCCGGCCGTGCCCGTGCCCTCCAGTACGACCTCGTATTGAACGGCTGGGAGCTCGGTGGCGGCTCGATCCGCATCTGGCGCCGGGACCTCCTGGAACGGAGTTTCGCCCTGCAGGGCTACACCATCGACCGGATGCGGAACATGTTCGGAGCCATCCTCGATGCCTTCGAGTACGGCGCGCCGCCCCACGGCGGGATCGCGCTCGGCATCGACCGGTGGGCGGCCCTGCTGAGCCACCAGGTGAACATCCGCGAGGTCATGGCGTTCCCGAAGACCCAGTCGGGGAGCGACCCGATGCTCGATGCCCCGTCCGAGCCGGACGCGAACCAGTACGCGGAACTCGGCCTGCGATTCGTGGGGGTTCCGGGCAAGCCCCAGCCCTGACGTTTCGTCCCCGACGCGCGAACGATCGGGGCGCCGCCCGGCGCCGGGTCGCCGCCCGGCGCATGGTTGCCGCAGGGCGACGGTCAGCCCGGATCGGCGGGCGGGTACGGCGCGAGCGACGGTCCTTCGAGGGGGCCGTCGTCGGCCGTGGCGGCCACCTCGGCGCCCCACTCATGGCTGTGGCCGCGGGCGGGTTCCGACGGCCCGACGTACGGCGGCAGGTCGGACAGGGCGGTGGACCGGTCGTGGGTCGTGCCCGGGTCGCCCAGCTCGAGCTCCAGGACCCGGATCCCGGTCGCCGCGAGGTCGTCGATGACATCGCCGGGCAGGCGGTCGGAGGCGATGGTCGCGAGCGCCGCCGCGTGGGCCACCGGAACGAGGACCGGCCAGCCGGCCTCGCCGTCGTAGGCGGGGCGGAGGATCGCATCGGGGTCGAGGCCGTGGGCCTCGATGAGCGACGTCACGGTCTCCGGTCCGACCCACGTGATCCGGGCCGGCCACACGAGCGCCGCGTCCGTGCCGGAGATCTCGGCCCGGGCGACGTCGATGACCCGCCGGATCTGGGCCACGGGCCCGCCCTCCACGGGCGCGGGCGCGGCGAGGGTCACCGGCGCGCCGGCGAGCGCCGCGGCCACGCCGCCGTCCGGGTCGAAGGACCCCACCACGATCGGCGTCGCGCCGCCGCTCCAGGCGACGTCCGCGATCCGCCTCACGGCGGCGAGTCCGTCCGCGTCGGCGAGGGCGCTCCCGGGGGATGCGGCGAGGATGACGGCGGCAACGGTCATGGCCGGATGCTAGCAGCGGCGGCATCCTGTGCGACAATCCGCCGGCCCATGAACGAGCCGACCCTGTCCGCCATGCCCGCCGCCGACGGTTCGGTCCCCCGCGAGGACCTCCGGAACGTCGCGATCGTCGCCCACGTCGACCACGGCAAGACGACCCTCGTCGATGCCCTTCTCCGCCAGACCGGGGCCTTCCGATCCAACCAGATCGTGGCCGACCGGGTCATGGATTCGATGGACCTCGAGAAGGAGAAGGGGATCACGATCCTCGCCAAGCAGACGACGGTCGAGCATGACGGCGTCCGCCTGAACATCGTCGACACGCCGGGCCACGCCGACTTCGGCGGCGAGGTGGAGCGCTCGCTCCTGATGGTCGATGCCGTGCTGCTCCTCGTGGACGCGGCCGAGGGCCCGCTGCCCCAGACCCGCTACGTGCTCCAGAAGGCGATGGCCAAGCGCCTGCCGGTGATCGTCGCCCTCAACAAGGTCGACCGCCACGACGCCCGCCCGGCCGAGGTCCTCGACGCGGTCTACGAGCTCTTCATCAACCTCGGCGCCGACGACGACCAGATCGACTTCCCGGTCGTCTACACGAACGCCAAGCTCGGCACGGCGACGCTGGACCTGGCGGTTCCCGGGACGGACCTCCGGCCGCTCCTCGACCTGCTGGTCGAGGTGACGCCGCCGCCACGCCATGTGCCCGGCCACCCGCTCCAGCTCCTCGTGACGAACCTGAGCGCCAACGAGTACGTCGGACGGATGGCCGTCGGGCGGATCCGGAACGGCGCCGTCCGGGTCGGCCAGAAGATCGTCGTCGTCCGCGAGGAGGCCGGCGACACGGCCGGCGCGGTGGAGCCGGGGCGGACGGTGACGCTGTCGGGCCAGGTGACGAGCCTCCAGACCGCCCGGGGGATCGAGCGCATCGACATCAGCGAGGCAACCGCGGGCGACATCGTGTCCGTCGCCGGCCTGCCGGATGTCACGATCGGCGACACCCTGACGGAACCCGGCGACCCGCGCCCGCTGCCGCGCCTCGACGTCGACGCGCCGACCCTCCGGATGACGTTCGGGGTGAACACGTCGCCGCTCGCCGGCCGCGAGGGCAGGTACGTCACGTCTCGCCAGATCAAGGCCCGCCTCGACAAGGAGATCCTCGGCAACGTCTCGATCGAGGTCTATCCGACGGAATCGGGCGACACGTTCGAGGTCCGCGGCCGCGGCGAGCTCCAGCTCGCGGTCCTCATCGAGCAGATGCGCCGCGAAGGCTACGAGCTCACGGCCTCCCGCCCCGAGGTCATCCTCCGCGAGGTCGATGGCGAGGTCCAGGAGCCGTACGAGCGGATCACGGTCGACATCCCGCCGGAGTTCATCGGCGAGATCCAGACCGCGCTCGCGGCGCGCAAGGGCCGCCTCGAGCAGATGTCGACCGATGCCGACGGCCGGGTCCGGATGGAGTTCGTCCTGCCGGTCCGCGGGCTCATCGGCTATCGCGGCCAGCTCCTCACCGAGACCCGGGGCACAGCGTTGCTCCACCAGATCGGCGAGGGCTACGGGCCGTGGGCCGGCGAGGTCACGCACCGGACGTCGGGCGTGCTCGTCAGCGACCGGACAGGCATCTCGAATGCCTACGGGCTCTTCAACCTCCAGGAGCGGGCCGCCCTGTTCATCGGCGCCGGGGTCGAGGTCTACGAGGGCATGATCGTCGGCGAGAACTCCCGGTCGGGCGACCTCGACGTCAACCCGGCCAAGGAGAAGAAGCTCACGAACATCCGGACCCACTCGCACGACGAGGCGCTCCGGCTCACGCCGCCCCGCCCGCTCACGCTGGAATCCGCCCTCGAGTTCATCGCCAGCGACGAGCTCGTCGAGGCGACCCCGGATTCGATCCGCCTCCGGAAGCGCCTGCTCCCGAAGCACGAGCGCGAACGGGAGCGTGGCCGCGAGTACGACCGGAGCCGCGCGGAGGCCTGACGGGCATCGGCGCCCGGGCGCCTACAATCGCGGGGATGCCCCTCTACCTCGACCACGCCGCGACCACGCCGCTCCGGACAGAGGCGCGGGAGGCGATGCTCCCGTACCTCGGGGAGCAGTTCGGCAACCCGAGCTCGCCCCACGCGTGGGGCCGCAAGGCCCGGGCTGCCCTCGATGACGCGCACGAGCGGATCGCCGCCCGCCTCGGCTGCACCGCGCGGGAGCTCGTCATCACGAGCGGCGGCACCGAGGCCCTCAACCTCGCGCTGAAGGGCGCGGCCTGGGCCGGCAAGGCCCGCGGCCACCGGATCATCACGACGAAGGTGGAGCACCACGCGGTCCTGCACCCCCTCCAGCAGCTCGAGAAGTTCGGCTTCGAGGTCGTGGAGCTGCCCGTGGACCGCTACGGGCGGGTCGATCCCGAGGCCGTCACGGCCGCCCTGACGGACCGCACGATCCTCGTCGCCATCGGCCATGCGAACAACGAGGTCGGGACCATCCAGCCGCTGGCCGAGATCGTCCGTCGCGTCCGGACCCAGGGGCCCAGGGGCTGCCTCATCGCCGTGGACGCGATCGCATCGGCGCCGTACCTGCCGGTGGACGTCCAGGCGATGGACGTCGATCTGCTCGCGATCGCCGCCCACAAGTTCGAGGGCCCCAAGGGAGCCGGCGCGCTCTTCCTGCGTGGCGGGACCCACATCCTCAGCCAGCAGCAGGGCGGCTCGCAGGAGCGCTTCCGGCGCGCCGGGACGGAGGACGTCGCGGCCGCAGTCGGGATGGCCGTCGCGTACGAGCTCGCCGTCGAGCAGCGGGACGCCACCGCGCGCCGGCTCCGGCGCGGCCGCGACCGGCTCCTCGCCGCGCTCACCGGCGCCGAGGGCGTGGAGCTGACGGGCCATCCGAAGGATCGCCTGCCCGGCCTCGCGTCCGTGATCGTCCGCGACGTCGACGGGGCATCGATCGTCGTCAAGCTCGATCTCGAGGGTGTCGCCGCGTCCGTCGGCTCGGCCTGCACGACCGGCTCGGCCGAGCCGTCGCACGTCCTCACCGCCATGGGCTATCCGGAGGAGGAGTCGCGCGGGTCGCTGCGGATCTCGTTCGGCCACGCGACCACGGACGCGGAGATCGACGAGGCGGTCGAGATCGTGCCGCGCGTCGTCTCGCTGGCGCGCGCCGCGGCCGTCCGACTCGCGGACGCGGCGGCGGGCCGGTATCCGGCAACCGGCAGCACGACGGCGCCCGTGCGGTGAGCGCGCGCGAGCGCGTCCTCGTCGCGATGTCCGGCGGGGTGGATTCGTCGGTCGCGGCGGCGCTCCTCGTGGAGCAGGGCTATGACGTCGTCGGCGTCTGGATGCGGCTCCACGACGTGGCGGACTCGATCTCGGAGTTCAAGAAGAGCTGCTGCTCCCTCGACGCGGCCGAGGACGCCCGGCGCGTCGCGGCCCAGCTCGACATCCCGTTCTACGTCATGAACCTGGAGCGCGAGTTCGATGACGGCGTCCTGTCGCCATTCCTCGGCGCGTACCTCGACGGCCGGACGCCGAGCCCCTGCATCGACTGCAACACGACCGTCAAGTTCGGGGCGCTCCTGGGGCGGGCCCGGCACCTCTACGACTGCGACGCGGTCGCGACCGGCCACTATGCGCGCCGCGTCGTCGACGAGGACGGCCGGGCGCGAATGCTGCGGGCCCGCGACGAGGACAAGGACCAGACGTACTTCCTCTACGGCCTCCGGCAGGACCAGCTCCGCGACGCGCGCTTCCCCCTCGGCGAGCTGACGAAGCCGGAGGTCCGCGACGTCGCGCGGCGGCTCGGCCTCGCCACGGCCGAGAAGCCGGAGAGCCAGGGCATCTGCTTCATCCCCGACGGCGACGTCCGGGGCGCACTCCGGGAACGGGCCGGCTGGGCAGGGGAGCGGGGTCCGGTCCTCGACGGGGACGGATCGCGCGTCGGGGATCACGACGGAGCGGCCGGCTTCACGCCCGGCCAGCGCCAGGGCCTCGGGATCGCGCTCGGCGCGCCGCGCTACGTGTCGCGCGTGGATCCGGTCACGAACACGATCACGCTGGGTCGGCGCGAGGACCTCGAGACGCGGCGCATCGAGCTCGAGGACGTCCGCTTCATCGACGACCGCGAGGCGCGCTCGTCCTTCCGTGCGGCGGTCCGGATTCGTCACCGGGGCACCCCGGTCCCGGCGGCGGTCCGCCGCGAAGGCGGAGCCTGGTTCATCGAGACGGACGCGCCGGTCTGGGCGATCGCGCCCGGCCAGGCGGCCGTGCTGTACGACGGGGATGCATGCCTCGGCGGCGGCCGCATCGCGCGGCCGGCCGTCCCGGTCGGCGAGCGCGCGGCGGCCGGGGAGCGGGTGGTGGTCGGATGAGCCTCGGGCCGGCGCCGATCCTCGCGTTCCTCGTCGGCATCCTCCACGTCTCCGTGTACATCCTCGTCCGCGGCAGCGCGGGCCAGCGGCTCCCGATCCTCGTCCTCGCCGCGTTCCTGGGCGCCTGGGCCGGCGACGCCCTCGCCGGACGCCTGGGGGTCGACCCCCTTCGGATCGGGGACTTCCACCTCGTCGGCGCCTCCGTCCTCGCCTGGGTCGGGATCATCTCGGTGGCCCTCATCTCGGTCCTCGCGCAGCGCGAGCCCCGCGACGCGCGTCTCACGCCCGACCCCGTCGCCCCATCCAGCCCAGAGGTGCCCCGATGACATCCCGTACCAGCTCCGCCGTCGACCTGATCACGGACCTCGTGCCGTCGGGCTCGCGCTTCATGCGCGGTCTTGCGATCGGCGCGATCGTCGGGGCGGCGATCGCCGGCTCCACGATCTGGGAGCGCCGGAAGGCCCGGGCGCGGCTCCGCGAGCTGTCGGCAGGCAGTCCGGCGGACCGCCTCGACGAGCTCGTCCCCGATCCCGCGAGCGACGAGACGCCCGGCGTCTGAGCGCGCCGCCCGCGGCCGGGCCGCCGGGCTCGGCTACCATTGCGGCCGGATGTCGAGCCCGTCGTTCACCCCCGATCCCCGGATCCGGCCGCTCCCGGCCGCCGAGATCCGCCGCCGCTTCGTGGAGTTCTTCGCCGAGCGCGGCCACACCCCCGTCCCGAGCGCGAGCCTCGTCCCGGGCGGCGACCAGACACTTCTCTTCACGAACTCCGGGATGGTCCAGTTCAAGGACGCCCTGACCGGCGCGGAGCAGCGGAGCTACAACCGGGCGGTCGACTACCAGCGCTGCCTGCGGGTCGCCGGCAAGCACAACGACTTCGAGGAGGTCGGCCGGACGCCCCGCCACCACACGCTGTTCGAGATGCTCGGCAACTTCAGCTTCGGCGACTACTTCAAGCGCGAGGCGATCCACTACGCCTGGGACTTCCTCACGAAGGACCTCGGCATCCCCGGCGACCGGCTGGCGGCCACGGTCTACTCCACGGACGACCTCGCCTACGATGTCTGGCGATCCGAGATCGGCCTGCCTGCCGAGCGGGTCGCGCGCTGGGGCGACTTCCCGAACGGTGACGAGAAGAACTGGTGGCGGATGGCCGACATCGGGCCGTGCGGCCCCTGCTCGGAGATCCACTACGACCGCGGCATCGAGTTCAGCGAGGGGGACTTCTGTGTCCCGGACCACTCGGAACAGTGCCCCCGCTGGCTCGAGGTCTGGAACCTCGTCTTCATGGAGTACGAGCTCCATCCCGACCGGAGCCTGACGCCGCTGCCGGCCCCCGGCGTGGACACGGGCATGGGCCTCGAGCGGCTGGCGAGCGTCATCCAGCAGGTCCCCTCGAACTACGACACGGACCTCTTCACGCCCATCCACGCGCGCCTCGGCGAGCTCCTCGGCCACGACCCGGAGGCCTTCGAGGCCGAACGGTTCAGCTACCAGGTCATCGCGGACCATTCCCGGGCGGCGGCATTCCTCGTCGCCGACGGGGTCCTGCCGTCGAACGAGGGCCGCGGCTACGTCCTGCGCCGGATCATCCGCCGTGCCGTCCGCCACGGCCGGCTCCTTGGCCGGCGTGAGCCGTTCCTGGCCGAGACCGCGAAGGTCGTCATCGAGACGATGGGTGAGGCGTACCCCCACCTCCTCGAGCGCCGCGACGAGGTCCTCGGGGCGATCATCCGGGAGGAGGCGCAGTTCGTGCGGACTCTCGAGGCCGGCACGGAGATCCTCGAGGACGCGCTCATCCCGCTGACCTCGAACGCCCGCCGGGTGGGCCTCCGGCCCGAGGATCTGCCCGTGGACGCGTCTCGGATTCCGGGCGCGGTGGCGTTCAAGCTCCACGACACGTTCGGCTTTCCGATCGACCTCACGATCGAGCTGGCGGCCGAGTACGGCGTCGGCGTGGATCGTGAGGGCTTCGACGCTGCGCTCGCGGAGCAGCGCGACCGGTCGCGCTCCGGCAAGAAGGCGGAGCTGGCGCGCCATGCCGAGCTGACCTCGCTCTACCAGTCCATCCAGGGCCGCTCGGGCGACACCGCCTTCTATGGCTATGAGGCGACCCGCCTCGAGGACGGGGTCAGTGTCGTGGCCGTCCTCCGCGACGATGTCGAGTACGAGAACCTCCAGGCGAAGGGAGACGAGGAGCTCCGGACCGAGCCCGGTGCGGCGGCCGAGATCGTCCTGAATGCGACGCCCTTCTACGCCGAAGGCGGCGGACAGGTCGGAGATCGAGGCGTGATCCGGGGCCTCGGCGGCGAAGTGCTCTTCGAGGTCGAGGACACCCAGAAGCCCGTCGGCGGGCTGATCGTCCATCGCGGCACGTTGCGTGGCAGGATCGCAGTCGGGCAGGGGGTCATCGCCGAGGTCGACGCCGAGCGCCGGGCGCACACGATGCGCAACCACACCGGCACGCACCTGCTGCATCGGGCGCTCCGGAACGTCGTCGGCGACCGGGCCCGCCAGGCCGGCTCGCTCGTGACCCCGGACCATCTCCGCTTCGACTACCCGTTCGACCGCGCGCTGACCGCCGACGAGCGCCGCGAGATCGAGGACGAGGTCCGCCGGATCGTTCGCGACGACCGTCCGGTCACGATCGCCTTCATGGGCATGCAGGCCGCCCTCGATGCCGGCGCGGACGCCTTCTTCGACGAGAAGTACGGTGAGACGGTCCGCACGATCCGGGTCCAGGACTACAGCTTCGAGCTCTGCGGCGGCACGCACTGCCGCGCCTCCGGGCAGGTCGGGAGCTTCGTGATCACCTCGGACCGGAGCATCGGCTCGGGGATGCGGCGGATCGAGGCGCTGACCGGCGCCGGTGCCGATGCCTGGTTCCGCGCCCGCTCCGACGCCCTCGACGACGCGTTGGCCGCCACCGGTGCGCAGACGGTCCAGGCCATCCCGGCCCGCGTCGCCGCGCTCCAGGACGAGCTCCGCGAGGCGAAGCGCAGGCTCCGCGCCGGCGGCGCGGCCACGGCCCTCCCGAAGCCCGGCGAGATCGCGGCCGCGGCGATCGAGATCGGCAACGGGTTCCGGCTCGCCATCGTGGCCGCGCCGTTCGAATCGATGGAGGCGATGAAGGGCGTGGCGAAGGACGTCCGCGGAGTCCTGGGCAGCGGCATCGTCGCCCTCGGCCTCGATGCGGACGAGCCCGGGATCTTCGTCACGATCTCGGACGACCTGCTCGGCGACGGCCTGGCCGCCGGCGAGCTCGTGAAGGCGGCGATGCCCGCCATCGACGGCAGGGGTGGCGGACGGCCGGAGATGGCGCAGGGCAGGGGCACGCGCCGCGACGGGCTCGGGGAGGCGCTCGCCGTGATCGAGGCCGCGGCTCGCGCGGCGGCCCGGTCCCGCCCCGGATGACCTTCCTCCGGCGCATCTGGACCCGCGGCGAGGATGACGAGGCGCTGACCGCCTGCACCGCGCTCGACATCGGGACCGAGTTCGCCAAGGCGCTCGCGTTCGAGATCGACGAGGCGGGCAAGGGCATCGTCCGGGGCGTCGGGCGGAAGCGACAGGGCCTGTCCCACATGCAATCCGGGACCGTCGCCGACATCTCGGCCGTGGTGGACAACTGCGCGATCGCGCTCCAGGAGGCGGAGGAGATGGCCGGCTTCCGGCCGTCGCAGGTCGTCATCGGGATCGCCGGCGAGCTCGTCAAGGGCTTCACGACGGCGCACTCGCAGGAGCGGCCCCGGCCGGACGCGCAGATCACCGAGGCGGAGCTCCAGAAGCTCATCGAGGGCGTCCAGCGCGAGGCGATCCGCGAGGCGGAGCGCTCGATCACCTGGGAGACCGGCCTCGCCAACGTCGACGTCCGTCTCGTCCACGCAGCCGTCGTCGGGGCCTGGATCGACGGCTACGCGGTCACGAACCCGATCGGCTTTCAGGGCCGGCACGTGAAGATCGCGGTCTTCGACGCGTTCGCGCCGCTCGTCCACCTCGGCGCGCTCCAGACCGTCGCCACGCGCCTCGATCTCGACCTCGTGGGGGTCGTCGCCGAGCCGTACGCGGTGGCGCGGGTCCTCAACGCCGACCAGGTCAGGCAGGCCGGTGCGCTGTTCATCGATGTCGGCGGCGGCACGACGGACGTTGCCCTCGTTCGCCAGGGCGGCATCGAGGGGACCCGGATGTTCGCGCTCGGCGGGCGCGCCTTCACGAAGTCCATTGCCGATCGCCTGGAGCTGCCGTTCCCGCGGGCCGAGGCGCTCAAGGTCGACTATGCCCGGGGCATCGCCGGCGACCGCGCGGACGCGGTCCGGGAGATCGTCGCCGACGACGTCGCCGTCTGGGCGGCCGGCGTTGAGCTCGTCATGGAGGAGCTCGCGGCCGGGGACCTGCTGCCGGGCCGGATCTATATCTGCGGCGGCGGCTCGAGGCTGCCGGAGATCCGGGCGGTCCTCGACGACGAGCGGTTCTCGAAGCGGCTGCCCTTCTCGCGACCGCCCGAGGTCACGATCATGGCCCCGGACCAGGTCGAGACGATCCGCGACGAGACGAAGCTCCTCGTGGACCAGCAGGACGTCACCCCGATGGGCCTGGCCTTCCAGGCGATCGAGCTCGGGACGAGCACCAACCCGCTCGATGCCGCGCTGCGGCGGGTCGTCCGCCAGATGCGGATCTGACGATGGCGGCGATCGTCTACCTCGACATCGACGACGAGATCACCTCGGCGGCGGCCAGGATCCGAAGCCTCACCGACGAGCGGATCGGACTGGTGCTGCCGGCCGGATCGCGGCTCTCGACGTCGCGGATCAACTTCCGGCTCCTCGCCCGCGAGGCAGCGACGCACGGGAAGCAGGTCGACGTGATCACGAACGATGCGTCGGCGCGGGCGCTCGCCGCGTCGGCGGGCCTGCCGACCCATGAATCCGTGGCCGCGTTCGAGGCGGGCCCGCAGCCCGCGGCGGCGCGGGCAGGCGCCGGTGGCGCGGCCGTGGCCACCGGCGGCGTGGCGGCCGATCCGGGCCCCGGCAGGCCCGCCGACGACAGCCCGACCGTCGTCGTCCCCGCCGTCCCGACCCTCACGAAACCGGCAGAGCGGAGCCCGGTGCCGCAGGTCGGCCGTCCGCCGGCGAGGCGCCGCTGGCCGGTCGTTGCGGCCGTCCTGGTCCTCATCGCGGTCCTCGCCACATCCGGAACCGCCGCGTTCCTCCTCCTCCCGAGCGCCCAGATCACGCTCGTCCCGGCCACGGACCAGGTGGGTCCCATCGAGCTCAACGTGACCGCCCAGGCGGGCGTGACGGCCCCGGACCCCGTGAACCTGCTCGTGCCGGCGGTCCGCTTCCCGTTCACGGTGACCGCCACCGACACGTTCCCGGCGACCGGCGTGAAGGTCACCGAGACGGGCGCGACGGGCGAGGTCACGTTCTCGAGCCTGAACACCGGCGGCTCGAACACGATCAGGCAGGGCGCCATCGTGCAGACGGAATCCGGGATCCAGTTCCGGACCCTCGCCGACGTGGAGCTGCCACCGGCCGAGATCGGCATCGCCGGCGATCCGCCGGCATTCGTCGTCATTCCGTCGACCCGCAAGGTCGGCGTGGAGGCCGTCGCGCCCGGACCGTCCGGCAACGTCGCGGCCGGCACGATCGTCGTCGTGCCCGAGAACGAGAACCCGCTCCGGACGAAGGTCTCCAACCAGGACCCGACGACCGGCGGCTCGCGTACCGAGTCGCCCCAGGTCCAGCAGTCGGACGTCGACGCCGCGCTTCGAACCCTCGACGCGAGCCTCGCGACCGCGTTCGACGAGCAGATCGCCGGCGCCACGGGCGTTCCCGACGGGACGACGCTCTTCCCGGCGACGAAGGCCCTCGGGGCGGCCACGCCGACGATCGACCCCGCGACCCTCGTCGGCACGGAGGCCGCCGAGTTCGAGTTGGGCGTGTCCGCGGAGGGGACGGTGATCGGCGTGGATCCCGGCCCGGTCTCGACCCTCGCCGAGGCGCGGCTCCGGGCCGCCGTCGATGACGGCTTTGCCCTCGACGAGGCGACGATCAATGTCCAGGTCGGCGACCCGATCGTCGCGGGCTCGATCATCACCTTCCCGGTGACCGTCCGGGCCCTGGAGATCCGCGAGCTCGATCCGGCGGAGCTCCTGGCGAAGGTCCGGGGCCTCGGGCTGCCCCAGGCACGGACGGTTCTCGGCGCCTACGGCGCGGTCCGGATCACGGTCTGGCCGGACTGGGTCACGGCGATCCCGACGCGGGAGGACCGCGCGACGCTCACGATCGAGGCAGCCTCCCCGGAGGCCAGCCCCGGGACCAGCGGCGAGCCCTCGCGGAGTGACGCACCCTCGCCAACAACCTCGCCGGGAACGAGTCCCGGCACGGGACCAGCCGCGAGCCCGGCTCCGTGACGCGGCTGCTCGGCATCGATCTCGGGGAGAAGCGGATCGGGCTGGCCATCGCCGAGACGGGCCGCGATCCGGCGCATGCGTTCGCGACCGTGCGCCGCGGCGCGACCCTCGCCGAGGACGTGGCCCGGATCGGGGCCGTGGTCCGAGAGCAGCGGATCGACGAGCTGGTGGTCGGCCTGCCGCTCGAGGCGCGCGGCAGCGAGGGCGCCATGGCCGCGGCCGCGCGCGAATGGGCCGCGGCGATCAGCGCCGCGCTCGGGGTCGCCGTCTGGCTCCGGGACGAGCGGCTCTCGAGCCACCGCGCGGAGGAGGCCCTGGGACCCATGCCCCGCGGCCGATCCGGCGGCCCGCCGTCGCCGACGCAGCGGGAGCGGTATCGTTCGCGCGTGGATCGCGAAGCTGCTGCGCTCATCCTGCGCGATGAGCTCGAGGCCCGGGACGTGAGCGCCCGATGAGCATCCGCGACAGTGGCCGCCCCCGCGACCGGGCTCGCCGGCTGGCACCCGGCGCCTACGAGGGCGCGGACATGCCCTCCTGGCGCGGAACGGACGGGCGCGGCGGCCCCCCGCCCGGCCGGCGGCCCGTCCGCGAGCGACGCGGTGGCATTCCGGGGTTGCTCAAGTTCTTCCTCTTCGCGGGGCTCCTTGCCGTCGTCGTGGTCATCGCCCTCCTCACGGCGCTGCGGCCCCTGCTGAAGGGCGCCGTGTCGAGCTGGGCCTGGGACAACCCGAGCTCGCTGCGGGTGCCGTTCGTGGCGGAGCTGGTGGGCGAGGAGCTCGGCACCCAGCTCACCGATCCGGCGGGCTCCGATCCGACGGAGGCCGTGTTCGAGGTCCAGGCCGGCGATACGCCCGTCCTCCTGGCCCCACGCCTCAAGGAGGACGGCTTCGTCAAGTCGGAACGCGCGTTCATCTTCACGGCCATTCAGGACGACCTCGCCGCCAACCTCAAGGCGGGTCTCTTCGTGCTCCGCCGGGACATGACGCCCGGGCAGGTCGTCGATGCGCTCGTGAACGGCCGGGTCGTCGTCGAGACGGTGGACGTGACCTTCCGGGAGGGGATCCGCCTCGAGCAGATCGCTGCCCAGCTCCAGACGATCCAGTCCGGCGTCGACGCGAAGGCGTTCTACGACCTCGCCTCGAAGCCCACCCCGGAGCTCCTCGCCGACTATCCCTGGCTCGCGACGGCCGGGTTGCCCGAGGGCGCCTCCCTCGAGGGCTTCCTCTACCCGGCGACGTACCGGCTGGTCACCGGAGCGAACGGCGGGCCCTTCGAGGTCACGACGGCCGAGGCCCTGGTCCGGATGATGCTCGACAAGTTCTACACGGCGGTCGGCGAGGCGCGGATGACCGTTCCGGAGAGCCGCGGCCTGACCTTCTACCAGGTCCTGTCGCTGGCCTCGATCGTCGAGCGCGAGGCCGTCCTCGACGAGGAGCGGGCACTCATCGCGGGCGTCTACCAGAACCGCATCGAGGGCAAGGGCGGCTCCAAGACGATCCTCAATGCCGATCCGACCGTCCTCTACGCGGTCGACACGATGAAGCTGCGGGACCTCCCGTTCGCCGACTGGGTGACCTACTTCTTCTGGAGCGTCCCGGAGGGCGGACTCGGCAACGTCCAGGTGACCGACGACCTTCGGGGCTACCAGACGTACCAGAACCGGGGCCTGATCCCGGGCCCCATCTGCACGCCGTCCGTCGCCTCCATCGATGCCGCCCTGAACCCTGACACCGCCGACGGCTACCTGTACTTTCTCGCCATCCCGGACGGCAGCGGCACGCACGCGTTCGCGAAGACCCTGGCCGAGCACAACGCGAACAAGGCCAAGTACGGTTACCAGTGATCGATCGACGATGACGGGCGCGGAATCAGCCGCGTGGCCGCACCCGGCGGACTTCGCGGCCCCGCCAGCCCGGGCCGACCTCGAGCGGTGGACCGAGGCAGACCGTGCAGCCCGCCCGGCGCGCCTCGCCCGCCTCCGGCAGCGGATGGAGGAGGCAGGCGTCGACGGCTACTTCGGCCTCCGCTGGGAGCACATGCGCTACCTCACGGGCCTGCCCTTCGACGAGCGCGAGGTCACCAGCGCCGGTGATTCCGGCAAGTTCCTGATCACGGGCACAGCGTCGATCGTCCTCGCCGACAGCCGCTACACGATCGCCGTCCGCCGCGATGCGCCGGAATCGCGCGTCTTCGAGTGCTACAACGCCCTGGCCGCCCGCTGGCCGGATCTCGTCGCCGAGGCCGGCGTGCAGCGTGTCGCGGTCGAGGCGACGACGATCCCGCACCTCGTCTGGGAGCGGCTGGCGGCCGCGGCGCCGGGCGTCGAGCTGGTGCCGATCGAGGGCTGGGTGGAGGCGGACCGGCAGGTCAAGGAGCCCGCCGAGATCGAGCGGATCGCCGCCGCCTGCGCGGTCTCCGACCGGGCCCTCGCCTCCCTGCTGCCGTCGATCCGGCCCGGTGTCACCGAGGCGGAGCTGGCCCTGGACCTCGAATGGCGGATGCGGACCGGGGGCGCGGAGCGGCTCGCCTTCGACGTCGCCTGCCTGGCCGGCCCGAACGCCGCGCTGCCCCACGGCTCGCCCGGCGAGGCGCGGATCCAGGCGGGCCAGGTGCTGCTCTTCGACTTCGGGGCGCAGGTCGCGGGCTATCGCAGCGACATGACGCGGACGCTGTTCGTCGGCGAGCCCGGCGAGCGGGACCTCGGCGTCTACGAGGTCGTCGCCGCGTCGCAGGAGGCGGCGATCTCGACGGTTCGTGATGCCCTGGCCGCGGCCCGCCACGGCGCCCCGCTGCCGAGCGGCCCGGACGTCGATGCGATCTCGCGGGGCGTCATCGAGGCCGACGGCCGCTGGCCGGCGTTCGGCCATGGCCTGGGCCACGGGATCGGCATCGCCGTCCACGAGCTGCCGGGGCTCGGCCGGCACTCCGCCGCGACGCCCCTCCCGACGCCGACGGTCTTCTCGATCGAGCCCGGCATCTACCTCGAGGGCGAGACGGGGGTCCGGATCGAGGACCTCGTCGCGATCGACGCTTCGGCCGGATCCCTTGACCGCCTGACGCGCTTCCCGACGTCGCCGGTGATCGTCGGCAGCTGACGCGCGCGCGGCGCGCTCCGCCCTGGCCCCGAGCCCAGCCCCAGCCCCGAGCCGCGAGGGCCCGGCGGCGCCTCGGCTACAATCCGGCGACCACATCCCGATCGAACCGGCCGGCGCGCGCCTGCCCCGGCACGCCAGCCCAGGAGTCACCGATCCCATGATCAGCACCGGCGAGCTGCGCAAGGGCGTGGCCATCGAGCTCGATGGCGAGCTCTGGCAGATCCTCGACTACCACCACATCAAGATGGGCCGCGGCTCGGCCCAGGTGAAGATCACGCTCCGGAACATCCGCCGCGGCCAGACGGTCGAGCGCTCGTTCCAGGCCGGCACGAAGTGGCCGCGCGCCTCGATGGAGCGCCGCCCGGTCCAGTTCCTCTACCGCGACGACGCCGACTACCACTTCATGGACACGGACACGTACGACCAGTTCATGCTCCGCGCGGACCAGCTCGTCGACGTCAGCGAGTACCTGAAGGACGGGATGATCCTCGACCGGACGACCTACCAGGGCGAGACGATCGGGGTGGAGCTGCCCGTCACGGTGGACCTCCGGGTGACCGAGACGGAACCCGGCTTCGCCGGCGACACGGCCCAGGGCGCCCGCAAGAACGCGACGCTCGAGACGGGGCTCGTCGTCTCCGTGCCGCTCTTCGTCAACGAGGGCGACATCGTCCGCGTTGACACCCGGACGGGCGAGTACCAGACCCGGGTCTAGGGCTGGAGGCCACCCTCCGCGGCCGGTGGCGCCGGTTCCCTGCCGGCCGGCACGGACTCCTGACTGCCCTCAGCGCGCTGCGGCGAGCCCGTCGATCGCGCTCCGGACCCCGTTCGCCATCGCCTCCGCCTCGGCGGGCGTCCGGGCAATGGCGGTGACCCCGAGGCGGCCGTCGATCGAGAGCCCGGACAGCATGTGGAGCACGACGCCCGTGGCATTCCCCGGGTCGAACTGGAGCCCGGCGGCCCGCACGGCCTCGATGACGGCCCCCTGGGGCAGCCCGAGCCACGCCGGATCCACGAGGTTGTCGGTCGCGCTGTAGGCCCGAGTCGAGCCGTCGCGGGCGATCCATCGCCCCGCGGCCGCGTCGTAGCGACCGGGCACGAGGTTCCGCAGCGCGGAGTAGGGATGGGTCGTCCCGCCTTTCCGGAGGTTCACCTCCAGAGCGAAGATCCGCCAGACTCCGTCGTCGTCGGCCGCCGCCACGTAATCCACGCTGAAGCGCCCGAGCGCGCCCCGCATCGCCAGCTGCTCCCCAATCCTCGCCGCGTCCTCCGCGAGGCGCGGCGCGTACGCGGGGTCCGCGGGGAAGCGGCAGCCGAGGTACACCTGCCCCCCCGGACCGCCGAGGACCTGCTCGTGGGTTGCGAGGACGACGACCTCGCGGCCGGGGCGGATGTCGACCTGGGCGCTGGGGCTCGTGAACCGCACGCCGGTGATCCGCTCCTCGACGATGCCACCGAGCGCGAGGTCGGCCCGGTACCAGTGCGGGAGGGCTTCGACCTGGGCGCGAACCCAGGCCGCCGGGTCCGCGGCGCCATCCATCGGCCCGAGGTCGAGGACGACGTTCCCGTCTCCGGCGCCACTGTCGTCGTGCTTGATGACGACGCCGGGCGCCTCGGGTCGGGCGGCGCGGATCGCGAGGACCGCGTCCACGACGTCGTCGACCGACCGGACGTCCTCGAGCCCGTACGGCATCGCGACACGGGCATCCGTGAAGAGCCGACGCCCGGCGCTCTTGAAGCCAATCGGCCGGAGCTCGGGTGCCGTGCCGTTGATCGGCACCCCGAGGGCGAGCGCGAAGGCCACCTCGTGCTCGGTCACGTTCCATGGCTCGATGAGCGCGGGCCGGTCGCCGATCTCCGCCCGGAGGCGCTCGATCAGATCCGGACGGTCCACCAGGCGCGCGGCGACCGATCGCCGCACGCCGCCCCCGACCTCGATGACGCGGGTCCGGGCCCGAACGGCATCCCGCCGGTCCGGTGGCACGAGGGCGACGTAGTACTCGACGATCTCGGGGTCCGGCGCGCGGGTCGGGAGGTACAGGATCGTGCAGGTCTCGATGCGGCTCGAGATGAGCATGGATCCGAGATACCGGTGCTCGAGCGACGTCACCCGATCGCCGTAGTGCGACAGCAGCGACTCACTGACGCTGAACGACGGCAGCGCGATGAGCACGTTCTCGACGCCCGAGCCCTCGCGGTTCGCGTCGAGGGCCGGTCCGAGTCGCTCCTGGAGCCGATCGAACGCGTCCGACACTTCGACCTCCTCGCCTGAACGATCGGCCGGAGTGTACGCGGGCGGCGGTGCCGTCAGGAGCCCGGCGTCGCGCCCGGCACGCTGACGATGACCTGGACCAGGGCGAAGAGCCCGGCCACGACGAGGAGGATCCGCAGGACGCGAACCCGCAGCCCCCGCCGATCTGGCGGTCGGCACGGGCGCGGAGCCGCGCCCGGACGTCGACTGACCTCGTCGGACGGGCTCGCGGTCGGGATGCCGCGGGCCGTCTCGAGCGTCGTGCATCGCCCCGATGACACCGTCACGACGAGGACGGAGAGCTGCGCGGCGACGGGCGTCTGCACGAGGTGGAGCGCCCCGACCTCGATGCCGGCGAGGAGCCACAGCCAGTCGACGAGCCGCCGCGACACGGCGCCGGTCCGCCACCCAGTGCCGAGCGCCCTACGATGGGCGGCACATGGACCTTCGACCCGACCCGCGGCCCGCCGGCGCGCCCGGTACGTTCGGCGTCCGGATCCTCGCGGTCAGCGAGGCGGCAAAGGTCGTCGCGGGCCTCGTCCGGGCGGACGAGCGGCTCCGCGACCTGTGGGTCGAGGGCGAGGTCGGGCGCGTCACGATCTCGACCGCCGGACACGCCTACTTTGCCCTGAAGGACGACAAGTCCCAGCTCCAGTGCGTGTGGTTCCGCGACGAGCGGGTCCGCTCGGCGTTCCAGCCGCAGACCGGGCTGCGCGTCGTGGTCCACGGCCGGATGGACCTCTACGAGCCACAGGGCGCCCTCCAGCTGTACGTGGAGTCGCTCCAGCCCGCCGGGGTGGGGGACCTCGCGATCCGCTTCGAGCAGCTGAAGGCGAAGCTCGCGGCGGAGGGCCTCTTCGACGCCGCGCGGAAGCGGCCGCTGCCGGTGCGGCCGGCCGCGATCGCGGTCATCACCTCGCCCACCGGCGCCGTCTGGAAGGACGTCTGCCAGGTCCTTGGGCGGCGGTGGCCCCTCGCCCGGGTCGTCCTCGTCGCCTGCAAGGTCCAGGGGGAGGGGAGTGCGCTGAGCATCGTGGCAGCGTTCCGGCACCTGGATCGGCACGTCGAGGAGCTGCGCCACGAGGGTCGGGCCTCGGAAGCGCCCGCGGTCACGATCCTCGCCAGGGGCGGCGGCTCGATGGAGGACCTCTGGTCGTTCAACGACGAGCGAGTTGTCCGGGCGGTCGTGGCCCATACGCTGCCGGTCGTCGCCGGGATCGGGCACGAGGTGGACGTGACGCTGGCCGACTTCGCCGCGGACGTCCGGGCGCCCACCCCATCCGCGGCCGCGGAGCTCGTGGTCCCGAACCGGGCCGACTTCGCGGCCTCGCTCGCCCGTGGCGCGGACCGGATGCATGCGGCCGCGGGGCGCGTGGTGACCTCCGCGTCGCGGGAGGTCATCGCGGAGCGGCGAGTCCTCGAGCGGCTCCACCCGGCGGCGCGTCTGGCCGCCTCGCGGGAGCGGGCCGGGGAGCTCCTCGACCGCGCGACGCGGGCGGCCCAGCAGCGGATCGCCGATGGACGGAGTGGAGAGGCGCGGCTGGCGGAACGACTACCGGCCTTGGTCGCGCGGCGGAGCGCGCTCGCCTCGGCACAGCTGGCGGCCGCGGGTGCGGCACTCTCGGCCCTCGGGCCGGGCGCGACGCTGGAGCGCGGCTACGCGATCGTGCGCCGGGCGGACGACGGCGCGGTCATCCGCGATCCGGCGGAGGTGCGGTCGGGCGCCGCGCTCAGCATCCGAGTTGCGCGCGGCGAGTTCCCGGCGACGGCCGGAGACTCCAGTGGCCCCGGCGCGGCACGTCGGCGGCGCTGAGCATGGCCGGCGAACTGCTCCTCTTCCTCGGCATCGCGGCCATCGTCGGGCTGGCCGGCGCCGCCTTCGGTATGGTGTGGCTCTCGCCGCGGCTCACGCGGCTGGCCGAACGCAGCGACGAGGAGCCCGGTGGCGGAGACGACTGAGACCCCGATCGACCGCCTGACCTTCGACGAGGCGCTCGCCGAGCTGCAGAAGACGGTGGCCGAGCTGGAGACCGGTGGCCTGGCCCTCGAACGCTCGATCGCGCTCTACGAGCGCGGCGTCGCCCTCCACGAGCGCTGCGCCGCCCTCCTCGCCGAGGCGGAGCTCAAGGTCCAGCAGCTGGTCACCCGTGCCGGCGGTGCCCTGAGCACGATCGACGTCCGCCCCGAGGACGCCCGCGAGGTCGAGTGACGTGCACGCCGAATGACAGAATCTCAGCGGTCCGATTCGCGAGACGTTCGCTCGGACTGCCTCCTTCGCCCACGCCACCTTTGACTGAAGAGGGCGCATAGTCCCGGAAGCGATTGCGACCGCGATTGGGGACATACGCATGGATCATGCGATTTACTCCGGGCTCTGGTGGCTCCCCGAGAATGAGGAGCGCAAGCTTACTGGGACGCTTGAGACGCGGCCGTCCGCGCTAGCAGAGCTGCGACTCATCGGCAGCTTCAAGGAACTTGCTGATACGTTCGCAGACGTCGACTATCCCCAAATCTTCGGCTTCACCGATCGCGGAAAGTCCATCACGATCGCCAACGCGATGGAGAAGTCGTCCAACTTCAGCGCACCCGGATTCACAACACAGACGATTGCCGCGCCGCTCGTCCTAGTCGGCGGACATGTCGACTACCGGAGCGTTGTGATCTCAGAAGCCTTCCTTGAGTTCACGTACCTTGCCGAGTGGATCTGGGCCAGAGGGATGGCGGAGCGTGCCCTTGAACCACGCGGATATGAAGTGGCGGTCACCGATCCGCCGCTCCCGTCGGTCGTGATTGGAGGGATAACTCTCGCCCTAGCCACGGGCTGGCAGGTAACCGGTAACCGGGTCCATGAGAGGGGGTTGAGTGTCTCGCGGGCAGTCCGCCTCCAGTTCCCCGAAGGGTCATCATTCGAGGCACTCGTCCGCGAGTGGCTACAGCCATTTCAGGAGTTCCTGTCAATCGCCGTCGGCAGACCATGCGTGATCACGAAGCTCTCGTTCCGCACCTCCGACGGTCCTTCAACTGCGCCCGGAGACCTGATCCAAGCGATCTATCAGGTCGTCGAGCCGCCAGAGCCGCCACGTCGATCCTCTCCGATGCCGCACGAGATGCTGTTCGCCCTCTCGGATGTCGAAGAGCAGTTCCCCGACCTCCTAATTGGTTGGTTCAGCAACTCAGAGGTCTTGCGCGAAACCATCGATCTGTACTTCACGACTCAGTACTCCTCTTCCTTCGTTGAGACCAAATTCCTGGCCCTATCCCAAGCATTGGAAGTCCTGCACAGGCGAACGCGCCCGAACCGAGTGCGATCAAAGCGAGAGCACCGCACCTTGGTCGATTCGATCGCGGGGGCTGTCCCGGAGGAAGTACGCGGCTGGCTCGTGACTAAGCTGGCCCACTCGAACGAACCATCGCTCGTGGAGAGGCTCACGGCACTGTTCGGCCCCCTGGAGTCTGTTCTCACCCCAATCTCGCCGGACCCTCAACTCGCCCGCCTGACAGCCAACACGCGCCACTACTACACGCACTTCGACGAGGACATGGCGCCGAAGGCGGCACAAGGCGAAGCGCTCTTTCGCCTCAACCAGGTGCTTGCGATCGCCGTGCAAGCCAGCATCCTGCTGCAGTGCGGCTTCTCAATCGAACGAATCGCCGCTCTAATGGACGCCTTCCCGCCCTATCAGGATCTCGTGACGCGCCGGAGGGCAGGAGATACTCCTGATCGCGGGACCGAGGCCGCCCCGGTCTGATCCGCCGGGTGACATTCCCGCAAGCCAAGCGACGTCGACGTTGACCGGGCGAACCGTCAGCATCCGCGCGCTGGAGTCCGGATCGCGATGTCCTCGGCAGCACTACTTCGGCGTACCATCGCCGGCATGACGCTCGACGATCCCGCGAGCGCGCAGTGGCGTGCGCTACTGACCGGTGAAGATCCGTCCCTCCTGAAGGTCCGGAGCCTCTGGAAGCGTGTCCCGTCGGCGCCACGGTGCAAGGTCTGCGCCTCGCCCTTCCACGGCGTCGGCGGGGCCGCGGCCAGGCTCATGTGGCACGGCCCCGTCCAGGACAATCCACTCCTTTGCAAGGCGTGCTTCGGGCACCTGGCGAATTTTCCGGGTGGCGCGGAGCTGGAGATCAGCATCGTCTTCGCCGATGTCCGGGGATCGACCGGCCTCGCCGAGCGCATCAGCGCGGCCCGCTACCGGGGGCTGCTCCAGGAGTATTACCGCGTCGCCGCCACGGCGGTGGATCACAACGGCGGGATCGTCGACAAGTTCCTCGGGGATGGCGTCATGGCCCTGTTCATTCCGGTCATCGCGGGCGAGAACCACGCCGCCCGGGCGATCCGGGCGGCCACCGCCATCCTCGAGGGCGTGGACCGCAGCGGGCTGTCGGAGCAGGGGTTCCGCGTGGGCGCAGGGGTGCACACCGGCGAGGCATTCGTCGGGGCGATCGGCAGCGAGGGCAAGATCGACTTCACGGCGCTGGGCGACTCCGTGAACGTCGCCGCCCGGCTCGGGAGCGTGGCGGGACCCGGCGAGCTCCTCGTGAGCCGCGACAGCTGGAGCCGGGCGGACGGGACGGCCGATGTCGCCGCTCGACAGGTCGAGATCGCCGGGCGCTCCGGTGGGCTCGAGGTCGTGGCGATCCCGATCGGCCGCGGGACGGCTGCCAGCCCCTCGTGAGGGCCTGGCGACGTTCGCCGCGCGGCCGCGTGATCAGGATCAATCGCCTGCGGACTGGCGCGCTCCTCGTGCTGCTCGGCATGGCCCTGCCCGGCGGCGTCGCGGCGGAATGCAACCCGGAGGGCCGCTACCCGGCGTTCGCCGAGACGGCGGCGACGGCCCGGACCATCGTCATCGGCGATGTGGTCGACGTGAACGAGGGTGGCGCGGTCGATCCAGTGGTCGACGGCTGGTCGCCCGAGTTCACCATTCGGGTCGCCGCGACGATCCGCGGCTCGGCACCGCTCATCTGGGAACTCTCCAGCGTCGCGACGGTGCCCTGCGCGTCGCGGGTCGTCGTTCGGGTGGGCGACCGGATCGCCCTCGCGCTCGACGCACGGCGGGAGGCAACGGGCAGTCTGTACAGCACCGTGGCCTGGGTGGCCGGCCAGCCGCCTGCCGGGATTGCGTTCGAACGGATCACCGATGACGACGCCCTCGCCTTCGCAACCGGCCCCGAAGCGGGTGAGGGCCGTCCGGCCGCCGATCCAGACGCGTTCGCCCGGGCGACTCAGACGATCCTGGGCCTCATCGTGGCCGCGACCTTGCTCGCGCTCATCGGGCGCAGGGTTGTCGGCGGCCGCGGTGACCGGACGTCAAGTTGAGCGATCGTGCCGGGTGGCGCGGCCGCGAGGCCGGCTGGCTAGCGCCGGAGCAGGCGCCGCAGGATGGAGCGTCGGGGGCGCGATGACGTCTCCCGGTGGGGCAGCGGCAGGCCCATGGCCGCGTACTCGACCTCGCGCAGCTCGTCCTCGTCGAGCGCCGCGCGGCTGGCGGCCGCCTCATGCGCCCGCGCCGACGCCTCGCGCTCGGTTCCCGTGGCCTTGATGATGGCGTGGCCCACGATGGGGCCGTTGTTGCCGAAGGTCATGGGGATGGTCTGCGCCCCTTCGCACCTCGTGTCAAGTGCCGGTCGTCGGGTACCGGCATCGCGCCGCTGAACCGCCCGAACGACCAGGAGGACACCATGAACCACGACGACGGCATGCGGATGCTCAAGGCGATCGCGACGGCCTTCGACACGCACGATCTCGACGGGATCATGGCCCACTTCGCCGACGACGCCGTCTTCGAGGGTCCACGGGGTTCGGAGGCCTGGGGGACGCGCTTCGTCGGGGCGGCGGCGGTTCGCGAGGCCTTCGCCGGCCGATTTGCCGGCATCCCGGACGTCCGCTACCAGGACGACGAGCACTTCGTCGACGGCGACCGCGGCGCCTCCGAGTGGACCCTGTCCGGGACCACGACCGACGGCCAGCGGATCGAGGTCCGCGGCTGCGACCTGTGGACGTTCCGCGACGGCCGCGTCGTGAAGAAGGATTCGTACTGGAAGATCCGGCCGACGGGCTGATCGCCGGCTGAGTCGAGCGTCAGGCGTCCGAGGCCCGGAAACGACCGGGCATCGTGGTAGGTGCGATTCCGCCACCCGCCGCGGCGGGCCGCCGGTTCGGGGTGGCGGCTCCGTGTTCACTGCAACCGGGAATTCGGGTCGCTGATTGACGCTCCGGCTGCCCCGACGCACCGATGACGACCCTCGTTCGTACCTGACCCCGAATGGGTCTCTCCCGCCGAATACGACGACGCTCATTCGTAACCGATGGAATCGCTCACGGCCCCGACCCGCCGGGCCGTTGCGAAACCTGCGCCCGTGTGGTATCACGTTCCCGTCGGCGCCGGCGAGGCCTCCCCGGCACGTCAGGACCCGGGCGCTCGTCCAACGTCGGGGTAGACTCGCACCCGTCCGAAACGCCCCAGGAGCGCCGCCACCCGTGACCTCGATCCTCGAACGCCTGACCGGACCCGCCGACCTGCGCGGCCTCGATGAGGGCCAGTTGGCGGTCCTCGCCGCGGAGATCCGCGAGACGATCATCCGGACCGTCGCCACGACCGGCGGCCATCTCGGCTCGTCGCTCGGCGTGGTGGAGCTGACCATCGCCCTCCACCGGCTCCTCGAATCGCCGCATGACCGGATCGTCTGGGACACCGGCCACCAGGCCTACGCCCACAAGCTCCTCACGGGCCGCCTGGATCGGTTCGACACCCTCCGCCAGCTCGACGGGGTCGGCGGATTCCCGCGGCGCTCGGAGAGCGAGCACGATGTCTTCGACGGCGGGCACGCGGGGACGGGCCTCTCGATCGCCCAGGGCCTTGCCACGGCGCGCGACATGCGCCACGGCCTGGAGCGGATCGCGGTCGTCGTCGGCGACGCGGCTCTCATGAGCGGCCTCTCGCTCGAGGCGCTCAACGACATCGGCCACAAGGGGACGCAGCTCCTCATCGTCCTCAACGACAACGAGATGTCGATCAGCCCGACCGTCGGCGCCTTCTCCACCTACCTCTCGAAGATCAAGCTCAGCACGGCCTGGCAGCAGAGCAAGTCGGCCTACGACGGGCTCGTCGAGAGGATCCCGGTCGTCGGCGGCGGCGCGCTCGAGTGGAGCCAGCGGCTCCGCCGGTCCGTGGTCAACCTCGCCTCGCCGGGCCAGCTCTTCGAGGACCTCGGCGTCACCTACATCGGCGTCGTGCCGGGCCATGATCTGCACGCCCTCCTCGAGACGTTCGAGCGTGTCCTCGAGCTGAAGGGCCCGGTCCTCGTCCACGTCCGGACCCAGAAGGGCCGCGGCTTCCGCCCGGCCGAGGCGGACCAGGTGTCCTTCCACGGGGCCGCCCTGCCGCCGATCGAGCTGGCCCCGAACGCCGATGCCCACGACGGGGCGTCGCGGACGCCGGCGACGATCGGGCCGGCCACGCCCCATGGAAAGGGCTCCAACGGCGACGCCGTGCCGCCGGCCGCGAAGCCCGACGCGCCCAGCAAGCCCCCGAACTACACCTCGGTCTTCGCGGACACCCTCGTGGAGCTCGGGAAGACGGATCGGCGGATCGTCGGGATCACGGCCGGGATGCCGACGGGCACCGGCATGGCGAAGTTCGCGGCGGCCTACCCGGACCGCTCCATCGACGTCGGGATCGCGGAGCAGCATGCGGTCACGCTCGCCGCAGGGCTCGCGCTCGGCGGGATGCGGCCGGTGGTCGCGCTCTACTCCACGTTCCTCCAGCGGGCCTTCGACCAGACCGTCCACGACGTCTGCCAGAACGACCTGCCGGTCCTGCTCGGTGTCGACCGGGCGGGCCTCGTCGGCGAGGACGGGACGTCGCACCAGGGCATGTTCACGCTGCCCGCGCAGCGCCAGCTGCCGTACCTCGTGATCGCCTCACCCAAGGACGAGCAGGAGCTCCGGAGCCTCGTCCGGACGGCGATGGCCCAGGACCACCCGTTCGCGCTCCACTATCCCCGCGACCCGGGGCTCGGCCTGCCCGAGACGGCGCCGGTCGAGATCCCCGTCGGGCGGGGCGAGGTCCTCGCCGAGGGTCGCGACGTCCTCTTCGTGGGCTTCGGGCCGATCGTCCAGCGGATGGCGGCGGCGGCGGCGATCCTCGAGGGCGATGGCTGGTCCGTCGGGCAGATCAACGCGCGGTTCGCGAAGCCGCTCGACCGCCAGCTCATCCTCGATGCCGCGCGGGGCAAGCAGCTCGTGGTGACGTTCGAGGAATCCGTGGTGACCGGCGGCTTCGGGAGCGCGGTCCTCGAGGCCATCGAGGAGGCGCGGACCACCGATCCCGCCTATCGCGAGGTGTCGGTCCGGATCCTCGGGATCCCCGGCGACCGGTTCGTGGACCACGGCTCCGTGGCGGACCTCCGGCGGATGCTCCGCCTCGATGCCGACGGGCTCGCCGCCCAGGTCCGCGAGGCGCTCGAGGCGCGCCGCGCGACGCCGAGCTCCAGCGGCTCCCCGGCGGCTCCCGCGGGCTGACCCGCGCCCGATGCCGACGATCCGGATCGGCGTCGCCTCGACGCCCCTGACTCGGACGCTCGACGAGGCCGTGCCCGCCGCGGTCGCGGCGATCGAGACAGCGGCGCGCCTCGGGGCGCGGATCGTGTGCCTGCCCGAGACGGGGCTGCCCGGCCATCGCCTCCAGGGCCTCCCCGTGCCGGACGTCGACCAGGCCTCGCTCGACGCGGCGCTGGCGGTCGTCGCGGACGCCGCTCGACGGGCGGGGGTCGTGGCGATCGTCGGGACGGAGCGCCCGGTCGAGGGCGGCCGCGAGATCGTGTCGATCGTCATCGGTGCGGACGGCACGCGGCTGGGGGAACAGGTAAAGACCCAAGTCGACCCGACCGAGGAGTCCGAAGGCGGGTACGTGCCCGGCTCGGGGCGGCGCGTCTTCACGGTGGCCGGGCTGACGTTCGGGATCGCGATCTGCCACGAGGGCTTCCGCTACCCCGAGCTCGTCCGGTCGATGGTCCTCGCCGGCGCCGACGTGATCTTCGCGCCGCAGTTCGTCACGACCGAGGACGGGACGCTGCCGACCGCGTGGCGCGCGCCCTCGAACCCGTACAACGAATCCGCCCTCCGCTCGCGGGCGCTCGAGAACACGGTCTTCGTCGCCGCGGCGAACTGCGCGGCGTCCACGCAGGGGTCGATCACCGGGATCATCGACCCGGACGGGGAGCTCCTGGCGAGCCTGTCCTACGGCGAGGTCGGTGTCGCGGTCGCCGACATCGACACCGCGGCGGCGACGCGGGAACTCGCCCTGCGCTGGGCACCGGAGCGGAGCCTCGTCCGCTGAATCGCGAGCGCCGTCGCCTCGACCAGCTGGTCGTGGACCGGGGCCTCGCCGAGTCGAGGTCGCGGGCCCAGGCCCTCATCCTGGGCGGCAAGGTCCGGACGGGAATCGGGGACGCGGCGCGCCTGGACCGCAAGGCCGGCGACCTCGTCGAGATCGGCATCGAGATCGACGTCGTCGCCCCGGAGCCGTACGTCAGCCGGGGCGGGCACAAGCTTGTTGCGGCGCTCGACGCGTTCGGGATCGATCCGGCGGGCCGGACCTGCCTGGATGCGGGCGCCTCGACGGGCGGGTTCACGGACGTGCTCCTCCAGCGCGGCGCGGCGCGGGTCTATGCCGTCGACGTGGGCCGGGGCCAGCTTGCCGAGGCCCTCCGACGCGATCCCCGGGTCGTCTCGATGGAGCGGACGAACGCGCGCTCGCTGATCGCGCTCTCGCTGCCGGAGCGGGTGTCGCTGGCGACGATCGACGTCTCGTTCATCTCCCTGGGCCTCATCCTGGGACCGGTGGCGAGCACGTTCGACGACGCGGGCGGCGACATCGTCGCCCTCGTGAAGCCGCAGTTCGAGGCGGGGCGCGGGCAGGTCCCCGGGGGCGTCGTGCGGGACCCCGCCGTGCACCGCGCCACGATCGCGCGGGTCGCGAGTGCGGCCGTGCGCGCCGGGCTGCGCCCGATCGATGTCGTCGCCTCGCCGATCCTCGGGCCGGAGGGCAATCGCGAGTTCCTGCTCCACCTGCGGGTCGGGGAGGGGCGTGGGGGCAGCGCGCGGCCGAGCGTGGACCTCGGCGCCCGCATCGACGCCACGATCGCGGGGTGAGCCGCGGCGAAGTCGGCTGTGCCACGATAGCCGGGTGATCAGCCAGCTCCGACGGATCGGGTTCGCCTACAACCCCACGAGCGACGCCGCGATCGAGCTCCGCGAGCGCGCCTCGGGCTGGGCGGCGATGCGCGGCCTGGACCACTGGGCCACCACGGCCGCCGATCGCGAGGCGCTCCACCGCGAGCTGCCCACGACCGACCTCCTCGTCGTCCTCGGTGGCGACGGAACGTTCCTCCGCGCCGCACGCGGGGTGGCCGACGTGGACGTCCCGCTGCTCGGCATCAACGTCGGCAAGGTCGGCTTCCTCTCGAAGGTCGAGGCCGGCGACCTCGATCGCGTCCTCGACCTCCTCCAGGCCGGGCGATACACCCTCGAGCACCGGATGGCGATCGAGGGCCGGATCCTGCGCGGCGGCCGCGTGGACGACCGGGCAACAGGGGACGCAGAGCCCCACATCGCCCTCAACGACGTCGTCGTCGCCCGGGGCGCGCTCGCCCGCGTCTGCCGCCTCGACGTCTCCATCGACGGGATCCACCTCGCCACGTACGTCGCGGACGGCCTGGTCGTCGCCACGCCGACGGGGTCGACCGGCTATTCGTTCTCGGCCGGCGGCCCGATCCTCGATCCCACGGCCCGGAACCTCGTCGTCACGCCCATCGCCGCGTACCTGACGACGATCCGCTCCGTGGTCGTCGGCGCCGAGGTCGTCGTCCGCTGCCGGGTCGCCGACGCCCACGAGGCGCTCGTCTCGATCGACGGCCGCGAGGACGTGCCGATCGCCGTGGGCGACGTCGTGGAGGTCCGGGCGCTGGAGCGGCCGATCCGCCTCGTCCAGCCCGAGGGCTCGCTGCCGTTCTGGGACCTCGTCCGCAAGAAGGTGGAGCTCCTGCCGTCGTGAGCGAGGCGCGACCAGGGCGGCTCCTGGAGCTGTCGGTCACGGACCTGGCGCTCATCGACCGGCTGCGCCTGGAGCTCCAGCCGGGGCTCAACGTCCTGACCGGCGAGACGGGGGCGGGGAAGAGCCTGCTCATCGACGCACTGGGGCTCGCGCTCGGCGCGCGCGCGGACACGTCGCTCGTCCGGCACGGGGCCGAGGCCGCGCGCGTGGAGGCCCTCTTCGACCGCCTGCCCGAGCCGCTCATCGTGGTCCGCGAGGTCGCGACGTCCGGGCGTTCCACGGCCCGCCTCGACGATGCGGCGGTCACGACCGCGCGACTCGCGGAGACGACCGCGCCGCTCGTCGAGTTCCACGGCCAGCACGAGCAGTCGCGGCTCGTCGACGCCCGCTGGCAGCGGGACCTGCTCGATGCCTTCGGCGGGCATGGCGACGCGCGGGCGGCGGTCGCGGCCGCGGTGGGGCGCTGGCGCGAGAACCGGACGCTCCTGGCGGCGCTGGCGATCGACCCCCGGGAAGCGGCCCGCCGGCTCGAGCTCCTCGAGCACGAGGCCGCAGAGATCGCGGCGGCGCATCTCCGGGTCGGGGAAGCGGACGAGATCCGGGGCCGGCTCGGGGCCGCGAAGCAGGGGGCGACGATCGCCCGCGGCGGGGCCGCGATCCGCGAGGCGCTCGACGGGGATGGGGGTGCCCGGGCCGCCGCCGGGGAGGCGCTCCGCGAGGCGCGGGCCCTGGCCCGCCTCGACCCTCGCTTCGAGGCCGTCGAAGCCCGCCTCCTCGGAGCGGACGCTGAGCTCGACGACATCGCGAGCGAGGTCCGGACGCTCCTCGACGCCGTGGAGCTGGACACCTCTGCCCTCGAGGCGCTCGAGGAACGGCTCGGGACCATCTATGCGCTGGAGCGGCGCTACGGCGACGACGAGGCGGCGATCATCGCCCACGGCGAGCGGGCGGCCGAGGAGGCGGACCGCCTGCGGAACCTCGAGACGGAGCGGGCGGCGCGGCTGCGCGACGAGGCGGTGCTCCTGGTCGAGGTCGCGACCGCGGCCGAGGTCCTCGGCACGCTCAGGCGAGCCGCCGCGAGCCGCCTAGCGGACGGCGTCGACGAGGTGCTCCGCGGCCTCGGCTTTCCGGCCGGGGCATTCGGAGTGGACGTGGGCCGGCGGATCGCGGCGAAGGACGAGCCGGCCATTGAGCTCGACGGCGACGCGCTGGCGTTCGATGCCTCGGGCGCGGACGATGTCGTCTTCCGGTTCGCGCCGAATCCCGGCGAGCCGGCCCGGCCGTTGGCGAAGATCGCCTCCGGGGGCGAGCTGTCGCGCGTCGCGCTGGCCGTGAAGCAGGTCCTCGCCCAGGCCGACGAGACGCCGACGCTCGTGTTCGACGAGATCGACGCCGGGATCGGCGGCCGCCTCGGGGATTCGCTGGGGCGAAGCCTCTGGACGCTCGGCCGGGCGCACCAGGTCCTCGTCGTGACGCACCTGCCCCAGGTCGCAGCCCATGCCGATGCCCACTTCCGGATCTCGAAGCGCCAGCGCGACGGCCGGACCGTCACGGAGGTCGATCTCCTCGACCGGGAGGGCCGGATCGTGGAGCTGGGGGCGATGCTCGGCGCCGCCGACGGCGCGGCGCTGGCTGCCGCCCGGGAGCTCCTCGACGTCGCCGAGGCGTGGCGCGGCAAGCCGGTGCTCGCCGGCTGACGCCGGCCCGGCCGTGGCCACGGACGTCGACGCGGCGATCGCCGCCTACCTGGACTTCCTACAGGTCGAGAAGGGCCTCTCGCCGGCGACGATCCGGGCCTATCGGGGCGACCTGGACGACTTCGCCGCCGCCCGCGGCACCGGCCGAGACTGGGCCCGCGGTCCCGACGCCGCGGTCCGCTACCTCGCCGCGCGGACCCGTCGCGGCCGGCCCTCGGATCCCGGGCTCGCGCCGACGAGCCTCCGCCGCCGGACGGCCGCGATCCGCGGCTTCTACCGCTTCGCCTTCGGCGAGGGGCTGATCAGGGTGGACGTCGCCGCCCACCTCGACCTGCCGAAGATGTCGCGGCTGCTCCCCGAGACCCTCACGGTCGACGAGGTCGAGCGGCTCCTCGACGCCACGGACGGCGGCCGAGCGGGCGCCGACGGCTCCGGTGATGAGGCCGGCGATCCGTGGGCGCGGACGATCCGCGATCGTGCCCTCCTCGAGCTCCTCTACGCGGCGGGACTCCGGATCTCCGAGGCGCTCGGCCTGGACCGCGAGGACCTGTCGATCGAATCGGCCTTCGTCCGGGTCATCGGCAAGGGCGACAAGGAACGGCTGGTGCCGGTCGGCGACGAGGCCCTGGCCGCCCTCGGCCGCTGGATCGACGGCCCGCGCATCGTGCTCCTGGCTGCCCGCCACGTCGCGCCGCCGCGCGGCGGCCCGCTCTTCCTCGGCGACCGCGGGCGGCGGCTCGCGCGCCAGCAGGCCTGGGCGGCCGTGAAGCGCGCGGCCGCGATCGCGGGGCTCGCGGACCGGGTCAGCCCGCACACGCTGCGTCACTCGTTCGCGACCCACCTCCTCGAGGGCGGGGCGGACCTGCGCATCGTCCAGGAGTTGCTCGGGCATGCGAGTATCAGCACGACCCAGCTTTACACGCACCTGACCGGCGAGCGGATCCGCGAGGTGTACGCCCGAGCCCATCCGCGAGCCTGAGGAGGATCACAGCCCGTGGCCCGGTATGCCGACACCCTGCTCTCGGACGGCGAGCGGATCGCGCTCCGCACGCGGCAGCACTGGCTCGCGACGATCGTGGACGCCCGGGTGCCCTGGGCACTCTTCCTCGCCGCGGTCGTCCTGATCGTCCTGCGCCTCCAGCTCAAGCTGGACGGCGCCGCGGACCTCCTCGCGGGCTACGTCATCCTGGCCATGCTCGTCATCTCCGTCTTGCTCCTCGCCCGGCACTATTGGAGCTGGTACGCGCAGGACTACCTCGTGACGAATCGCCGCGTCCTCAAGGTCGAGGGGATCATCAACAAGCGCTCCGCCGACAGCTCGCTCGAGAAGATCAACGACGCGGTCCTGGAGCAGAACCTGTTCGGCCGGATCTTCGGCTACGGCGACCTCGACATCCTGACCGCGGCGGACGTCGCCGTGGACCGGTACCGGATGCTCAACCAGGCGGCGACGTTCAAGAAGGTCATGCTCGACCAGAAGTACCTCCTCGAGTCCGAGGGCCAGCGAATGCCGTCGCCCCCGCTCCGCGCGCCGGGCACCGGCGGGACGCCGGCCCGGCCGATGACGCCGGACGAGGTGACCCGCTCCCTCGGCGAGCTGGCGACGCTCCGCGATCGCGGCGCGATCAGCCCGGCGGAGTACGAGGCCAAGAAGCAGGAGCTCCTCGCGCGGCTCTAGCCGGACCGGGCGGCTACCATTGGCCGACCCCCCCCCGCCGACCGGAGTCTCCACCCGCATGTTCAACCTGACCCCCGAGTTCATCATCGCCGCCGCGCTCGTCCTCCTCGTGGCGCTGCCGTTCCACGAGTTCAGCCACGCGCTGGCCGCGTACCGGCTCGGGGACGGGACCGCGAAGCTCCTCGGACGCCTGACCCTCAATCCGCTCGCCCACCTGGACCCGCTCGGCGCGATCCTCATCCTCGTCGCCGGCTTCGGCTGGGCCAAGCCGACGCCGTACAACCCGTTCAACCTGCGGGGCGGGCGGAACGGCGAGGCGATCGTGGCGGTCGCGGGCCCGTTCTCCAATCTCGTCCTCGCGACCGCGGCCGCGATCCCGTACCGCTACATCGTCCTGACCGGCATGGAGGTGCCGATCGTCGCCCTGACGATCCTCGAGTTCTTCATCTCGATCAACGTCCTGCTCATGGTCTTCAACCTGATCCCGCTGCCACCGCTCGACGGCTCGAAGGTCCTCTACGCGCTCGTGGACCAGCAGACCTCGTTCCGGCTCCGGGCGACGCTCGACCAGTACGGGCCGATGATCCTCCTGGCCCTGATCTTCGTGCCGCGGCTCATCGGCCTCCCGTCGCCCCTGAACATCGTCTTCGACGTCGTGGCGGACCCGATCACCCGCTTCCTGCTGGGGCAGTGAGGCCCGGTTCGCGGTCCTGGTGGGCCGGGAAGCTCCGCCAGTTCCGTTCTCACCTCCGGGCCCGCGTGAGCGCGGCGGAGCGCGCGTCGCTCGAGGGCTGGCTCACGCCGGCCCAGCTGGAGCTCTTCGACGCGATGCACGTCGCCGACCGGCGCCACGGCCTCGATGTCGCCGCGACGCTCCGAGCGGAGGGCGTCGACGAGCCCGACGTGCTCGCCGCGGGCCTGCTCCACGACGCGGGCAAGGGCGCCACCGGCCCGCTGCCCCGCGTCCTGCATTCCCTGGGCCAGGCTTGGGGCGGCTGGGTCACCGCGGCCGCCCACCGCATCCCGGGCCTCGCGGCGCCACTCGACCGTCTCCGCGACCACCCCGAGCTGTCCGCTCGCCTGGCTGCCGCGGCCGGCTGCTCCGCCCGGACCGTGGAGCTCATCCGCTGGCAGGAGGCGCCGCGCGATCCCGAGTTCGGCGAGCGCCTGCGGCTCGCGGACGAGGCGAACTGACGATGCTCGAGGCGCCGATCGGCGTTCCGGTCGCCCGCACGAACCCGGGCGTCCGGTTCGGGGCGGGGCGCCAGCCGGAGCAGGCGACGCACGTCCAGCTGGATCTCTGGGAGGGCCCGCTGGGACTCCTGCTCTCCCTCATCGAGGCGCGCCGGCTGGACGTCCTGAGCGTGCCGTTGGGCGGGCTCGCCGAGGCCTACCTCGATGCGCTCGCCGGCCTCGACGATGACCGGATCGGGAATATCAGCGCGTTCGTGGCCGTGGCGAGCCAGCTCATCCTCATCAAGAGCCGGGCCATCCTGCCGCGCCGGGAAGCGCCCGCCGAGCCCGGCGAGCTCCCCGACGAGGGGGCCGATCCGGAGGCGGAGCTGCGGGCACGGCTGCTGCTCTACAAGGCGTACCGCGATGCCGGCGCGGCGCTCCAGGCCATGGCCAGCGAGCGGATCGGGCTGTTCCGGCGCGAGCCGGCGGCCGCCCAGGCGGCCGGGATCGCCGAGGCACGGCCGGCCGACCTCCCGCCCCTCGACCCGGCGTCCCTCGGGAACGCGCTTGGCTCGCTCGCCCGGATCATCGCGCCGCCGCCTCCACCGCCGGAGACGGTGCCCCGGACGGTGACGCTCACGCAGCGGGCCCGGATCATCCGCGAGGCCCTGCGCGACGCCCCGTCCTTCGTCCTCCAGGAGCTCCTCGACGGTGTTCGGGACCGTGTCGTCATCGCGGTGACCTTTCTCGCGATGCTGGAGCTGACGAAGCGGCGCGAGATCGTGGTCGAGCAGGCGGAGCCGTTCGGGCCGATCGTGGCCCGGCGAACGACCGTCGCGGAGCGGGCGGCCTCGGGCCTCTCCGTCCCCGCCGCCGACGAGCCGCTCGATGAATCACTGGGATCCTTCCGATGACCCTCGAGCGCAACCTCGACGTGGCCGCGGATGCCTCGACGACGGCCGAGGCCGAAGGGACGCCGGCCGCGGCCGCGCCCATCGAGCTGAGCGAGGCCGCCCTGGAGGCGCTCCTGTTCGTCTCGGAACGGCCCCTCTCCCGCCGCGAGATCGCGACGCTCGCGGGCGTGGACCGCGCCACCGTCGATGCGCGCCTCGGCGACCTCGAGGTCAGCCTTGCCGACCGCGGGATCCGCCTCGTCCTGTCCGGGGACCGGGTCGAGCTCGTCACCGCGCCGGAGGCAGGCGCCCTCATCGCCCGCTACGTGGGCACGGACGCGGTCCGCCTCTCGACCGCGGTCCTCGAGACTCTCGCGATCGTCGCCTACCGGCAACCCGTCACGAAGGCCGCCGTGGAGCGGATCCGGGGCGTCGATTCGGACTACAGCCTGCGGAGCCTGCTGCACCGGCGATTGATCGTGGAGCTGGGTCGCGCCGACGCGCCGGGCCGGCCGATCCTCTACGGCACCGGCTTCGACTTCCTGGAGCGTTTCGGGCTGACGTCGGTCGACGACCTGCCGCCCCTCGAGGTGGAGGTCGCCGGCCGCCTCGCGGCTGAGACGGTTCCCGACGCGATGGCCCGGATGGAGCCGGATCCGGAGGCGGAGGGCCAGCCGGTGCGCGGCCTCTTCGACCTCGACGGCAGCGCTGATGCCTGAGGAACGGCTCCAGAAGGTGCTCGCCGCTGCCGGCGTGGCGTCGCGCCGCGAGAGCGAGGCGATGATCGCGGCCGGCCGCGTCCGGGTTGACGGGCGGGCGGCCACGATCGGGCAGAAGGTGGATCCCGCGGTCGCCCGGATCGAGGTGGACGGCTGGCCCGTCGGCGTCGGCGCGGCGCGCGCCTACGTGGCCCTCCACAAGCCCGCCGGGGTCACCTCCACGACCCGCGACCGGCACGCCGACACGACCGTCCTTGACCTCGTCCCGACGGCGCTCGTCCCGGACGGGACGCGGCTCTACCCGGTCGGCCGGCTGGACCAGGATTCCGAGGGCCTCCTGATCCTCACGAACGACGGGGAGTGGTCGGAGAAGGTCCTGCACCCGCGGTTCGGCGTCCAGCGCGAGTACGCGATCGGGGTCGGCCGCGCGCTCGACGCCGAGCAGCTGACACAGCTCAAGGCCGGCATCCCGCTCGAGGAGGGCCTCGCCAGGCTCGAGTCGCCGCTCCGGCTCGCGACGGGGATCGAGACCCGCCGCCTGGTGGCACTCCTCGACCCCGAGCCGTCCGACGGGCTCACCTGGTACCGGGCGATCCTCGGCCAGGGCTGGAAGCGCCAGCTCCGGCGGATGTTCGGGGCAGTCGGGGCGCCCATCGAACGGCTCGTCCGGGTCCGGATCGGGCCGCTCCGGGTCGACGACCTGCCCTCGGGCCGCGCGCGCCTCCTCCGGGCGCCCGAGATCCGGAGCCTTGGGGCGGGCGTGCCGGGCCCGGTCCGCCGGGCGCCGAGCGGGCCACGGACCGTCGACCCGGGCACGACCCGACCGCGCAAGCCCGTGGCCCCCGGACGGTCCGGGCCGGGCAAGTCCGGCGGCCGCGTGCCGAAGCCCGCCGCGCCGCCGGCGGAACCGGGCCGGCCGCAGCAGCGGCGCAAGAGCCCAACGGGCGCCGGGGGGCCGCAGGCACACGCCGACGGCGGCAGGCGGGGCCCGGCGCCCCAGGCACACGCCGACGGCGGCAGGTGGGCCGAGCCGCGCCGCAAGCCCACCGCGCGTCGCGGGGAGGACTATCCTCCCGGCGGATGAACGGCCTCGAGGCAGCGGTGGAGGCCGTCGGCCTGCGCAAGGTCTTCGGATCGATCCGCGCGGTGGACGGCGTTGACCTCGCGCTCGCGCCCGGCCGGATCTACGGTCTGCTCGGCCCGAACGGATCAGGCAAGACGACGCTCATCCGCCTCCTCGCCGGCCTCGCCCGGCCGACCGCCGGCCACGTCCGCGTCCTCGGCACGACCATGCCGGACCGGCCGACGCTCGGACGGATCGGCTACATGCCCCAGGCCGAGGCCCTCTATCCGGACCTGTCCGTCTGGGAGAACCTCTCCTTCTTCGCCAACCTCGAGGGGTCGCCGTCGCGCGCCGACCTCGATGCGGCGCTTGCCCTCGTCGAGCTGACGGACCGGCGCGGGGCGCCGGCGCTGGAGCTCTCCGGGGGGATGCGGCGGCGGCTGTCGCTCGCGATCACGCTCGTCCACCGGCCGCCGATCGTGTTCCTCGACGAGCCCACGGTCGGCGTCGATCCGGCGCTCCGCGTCCAGTTCTGGACGCACTTCCGGCGCCTGGCGGCGGAGGGCGCCACCATCCTCGTGGCGAGCCACGTCATGGACGAGGCGGATCGCTGCGACGAGCTCGTCTTCGTGCGCGCCGGCCGGGTCATCGCGCGCGGGACGGGCGCCGAGCTGCGCGCGACCGCCGGGACCGACAACCTCGAGACCGCCTTTCTCCAGTTCGCCGGCCTCGACGCGGAGGGGCGGCCGGTCGCCGGTTCCGAGAACGAGGTGGGGGAGCGATGAGTCTCCGCCGGGTCCTGACCGTCGCGCGGCGGATCGCCCAGGGCTTCCGCCGCGACCACCGATCGCTCGCGCTCCTCATCGTCGCGCCGCTACTCGTCACGGGCCTGCTCGGCTGGGTGATCCGGGGCTCCACCGGCGGGTCGATCGAGGTGGCGGTGGCCGGGGCGCCGGACGCGCTCGTCACGGCACTGCGAGACGCGGCGCTCGCGGCACCCGGAGACGTCCGGATCGGGATCGGCACGGCCGACGACGCGGCGGCGGCCCGGGAGGCGGTCCGCTCGGGCGCGAGTGACATGGCCCTGATCGTCTCCGGGTCCGGCCTGCAGATGGGTTTGACGCTCGTGACCGACGGGTCGGAGCCGGCCGCGGAGGGTGGCCAGATCGCGGCCGTCCAGGGCCTGGTCATCGGCGCCGCGGGCGCCCTCCTGCCCATTCCGGGCGCCACCCTGCCCACGATCGAGCACGAGACGATCTACCTCTCGCCCGACGCCGACCAGCTCGATGCCCTCGCGCCGGTGTTCCTGGGCCTGTTCGCCTACTTCTTCGTCTTCATCCTGACCGGGATCAGCTTCCTCCGGGAGCGCGTCGGCGGGACGCTGGAGCGGCTGCTCTCGACGCCCGTGACGCGGGCCGAGATCGTCGTCGGCTACAGCCTCGGCTTCGGGTTCTTCGCGGTCCTCCAGGTCCTCATCCTCACCCTGTTCATCCTGGCCAACGTCGACGTGCCGGCCCTCGGGCCGATCCCGGCCTTCACGATCGGCCTGGGCGTCGCGTCGGCTGGCAGCCCGCTCATCGCGTTCCTCGTGGCCGTGGTCCTCGCCGTCGGCGCGGTCAACCTGGGAATCTTCCTCTCGACGTTCGCCCGGACTGAGCTCCAGATGCTCCAGTTCATCCCGCTCGTGATCCTGCCCCAGAGCCTCCTCGGCGGCGTGTTCTGGCCCGTCGAGCGGCTGCCGGACGTCCTCCAGGCGGTGGCCCGGATCCTGCCCGTCACGTACGCGGTCGATGCCCTCCGCGAGGTCATGATCAAGGGCGCCGACCTGGGCACCCGCGCTGTGCAGCTGGACCTGGCGGTGCTCGCCGGGATCGCGATCTTCTTCGTGGTTCTCGGGGCGACGACGATCCGGCGCGAGGTCGCCTGAGGCGATCCGGATCCGGCCGCTACCATCGCGGGTGAGTGTCACGCTTTCGGGGTCCGGCGATCTGGCTCATGAGTGTCACGCTTTCGGGGTCCGGCGATCTGGCTCATAGCATCGCTGCCCACCGACGGGTGTGGCCTCGCATCGAAGTGCCGGTCGCCGGACATGGATCGGACCGACCGGTGTGACTTCATAGGAGCGTGGTATCCGCCCCCACTCAGGCGTGTCCACCGGCCGGTCCGGAAGGTGTCACCCCAGATCAGGAGGCGACGAGGAGATGATCGTCATCGGGATCGATCCGCACAAGTCCACGCACACTGCGGTGGCCGTCGACGGGACCGGCCGCAAGCTCGGCGAGAAGACGGTGGCCGCCCGCAGCACGGGTCATCTCGAGCTGGTCCGCTGGGCCGCCCGCTTCGGCGAGCGGACGTTCGCGGTCGAGGATGTCCGGCATCTGTCCCGGCGCCTGTCGACCGACCTGCTCATCGCTGGCGAGGCGGTGGTCCATGTCCCGCCCAAGCTGATGGCCGGGGCCCGGCGCTCGTCGCGTGAGCGCGGCAAGTCGGACCCGATCGACGCCCTCGCGGTGGCCCGGGCGGCCCTGCGTGAGGACCTCCCGGCCGCGGTCCTCGACGGTCCCGAGCGCGAGGTCCGCCTGCTCGTCGATCACCGCGACGACCTGGTGGCCGAGCGGACCCGGATGCAGAACCGCCTGCGCTGGCACCTCCACGAGCTCGACCCCGGCAACGAGCCAGTCGCCCGCGCCCTCGACCGGGCGGTCATCCTCGACGCCCTGGCCGAGCGTCTGGCCGAGGCCCCGGGCACGGTCGGACGGATCGCCCGCGAGCTGGTCGTCCGGATCCGTGAGCTGACGGCAACGATCAACGACCTCGAGCGCGAGATCGCTGGGTTCGCGGCCACCCTCAGCCCGACCCTGCTCGAGCTGGTCGGTTGCGGGTCGCTCGGTGCGGCCAAGCTGGTCGGCGAGACGGCCGGCGTCGGTCGCTTCCGATCGGCCGCCGCGTTCGCTCGCCACAACGGGACGGCGCCGCTGCCGGTCTGGTCGGGCAACACCGAGCGTCATCGGCTCAGTCGGACCGGCAACCGCCAGCTCAACCTGGTCCTTCACCGCATCGCCATCACTCAGATCCGCCTCGGCGGTGCCGGTCGGGCGTACTTCGACAAGCGGCTCGCTGCCGGTGACACGAAGGCCGAGGCCATCCGCGCCCTCCGGCGGCGGATCAGCGACGAGGTGTACCGCCGGATGGGCCACGATGAGCGCCTCAGGGCGACCCCGCGAGCCACCCTCGCGGCGGCCGCTTGACATAGGAGCTTCGA
>JACPOU010000043.1 GCA_016191345.1 Chloroflexota bacterium | reverse complement strand
CGACGCCACTCGGGCAGGGCCGCTCCCCGATTCCGCCGGAAGCGACCCACCGGCGAGCGTGATTGCCCGGGATTTGAGTCCTGACACGACTAGGTGAGCGCCGGGCGACCCGCGCGGGGTCCGAGGTGGTCGCGGGCCGGCCACATCGGCCTCGGCGCGGCCACTGGCTACGATGCGGGCATGCAGCTCCCCGTCGCGCTGATCCAGACCGATGCCGGCGACGATCCGGAGCGGAACGTCGCCCGGGCGGCCGCCCTCGCCGATGACGCGGCCGCGAACGGCGCCCGCCTGGTCGCGCTCCCCGAATACCTCCAGTACCGCGGCTCGGATGCCGGCTTCCGCGCCTCCGCCCGTGCCATCCCCGGACCCTTCACCGCGCCCTTCCAGGCCGTCGCCCGCGAGCACGCCTGCTGGATCCTCGCGGGCAGCCTCGCGGAGGCGAGCGCGGACCCGGATCGGCCGTACAACACCTCGAGCCTCATCGGGCCAGACGGGGAGATCCGGGCCCGCTACCGGAAGATCCACCTCTTCGACGTCGCCGTGGACGCGGGACCCGTGGACACCGAGAGCGCCCGCGTCACCGGCGGCACGGACGCGGTCGTCGCTGACATCGACGGCGCGCACCTCGGGCTGACGATCTGCTACGACCTCCGCTTCCCGGAGCTGTACCGGACGCTCGCCCTGCGCGGCGCCGAGATCCTCGCCGTCCCGTCGAACTTCACGGAGCGGACCGGTCGCGACCACTGGGAAGTCCTCCTGCGCGCCCGCGCGATCGAGAACGGGGCATGGGTCATCGGGCCGTCGCAGACCGGCGGCCCGCCGGGCCAGCCCGCGTTCGGGCGGTCGATGGTCATCGATCCGTGGGGGATCGTCGTCGCCCAGGCGCCGGACGGCGAGGCGATCGTCCATGCGGTCATCGACACGGACCGCGTCCGCGAGGTCCGCCGGCAGATCCCGGCCCTTGCGAACCGCCGCCCCGCGACCTACGACCTGGCCTGAACGCGGCGATGCGGCAGGTTGCCCTGCCGCATCGAGGAGCTGACGTGGCGCCGGAGCGCCGCGAGATCAGTTGACGAGGTCCACCGAATAGGCGCCGTACACGCCCTGCGAAGCCCCCCGGCCCTGGACGATCTTCATCGGCGCGGGATTGACCTTGTCGTCGAACCAGCCGTTGATCTGCTTCGTGCTGCCGCCGTTCGAGCCGGTGAGGTGGAACCAGGCCCAGCCCATCATCGCTCCCGCGTCGTCGACGATCGCGACCGGGTAGGCGTTGCCGACGCGCGCCGCGAGGTCGCTGAAGAGGCTCGTGTGGGCGCCGGCGTTGAGCGGCCCGATCAGGTCGTCCGAGTAGATCGTCGTGGACGAGCCGTCCTGGTTGATGAGGGCATCCACCGTCGCGGAGTTGGCGTTGCAGGGGTTGCCGTTCGCCGTGCAGAAGACCGTCCAGTTGAAGGTATTGGAAGTGGTCGGCACGTCGCCGCTTCCGGTGCCCGGCTCATCGAAGGCAGCTGGTGCGTTCGGATTCTTGTTCGCGGCGATGAAGGCCTTCTTGTTGAAGATGATCGGCATCGCGCCGATCACCGCATTCGGGGTGCCGGCATTCACGGTCGCGGTCGTCGAGACGCCCCACGACGCGAAGCCGAGGATGCCGCTGAAGTAGTTGCGATGCGGGCGGCTGACGTCGACCTTGATCGAGTTGCTGGCCACGGTCACCGTGACCGTCGTGTTGTTCACGCCGTCCGTGTAGCCGTTCGCAGCGGCAATCGTCTGGGCGGCGGCGGTTGGATCCTGGCCGTTCGCGGAGGCGTAGCCCGCCGCCATGGCCGCGGCGTCGGCGACGTTCTGCTGGTCGCGACGCTGGAGCGACGTATCCCCCCCGTCGATGATCAGGCCGACCATTCCGATGAGGGCGACGAGCGCAAGGGCGAAGACGACGAGCAGCTGGCCGCGCTCGGACTCGTGCTCCGACGGGCGCTCGGCGGCCGCCGGAACCGTGCCGCTGCGGCGGTGATGGCGGACGTGGAACATGGCCTTGGACTCCTCGTTCATGGGACGGCCTGGTGGGCGGTCGAGCTGACGGTGAACGGATTGGGAACGGGCAGGAGCGGCGACACGAGCTGGAAGGACTGCGAGACGGTCACCTTGATGAAGTCGCCGGGCGGGCAGGACTCGCCAGCGGCGACCGTCACCGGCGCGTCCTGGATGTCGACGCAGCTGATCGTGACGCCCGTCGAGGCGAGGCCCGGGATGAGGTTCTTCTGGGTGTTGAAGACCGCCAGGGTCTCGGCCGACCAGGTGGCCGTCGAGCACGGTCCCGTGCACTGGTGGACGCTCGTGACGCGGGCGAGCTCGCGGGCCGCCTGGGCGACGCCGTTGTTCGTGTAGATCCCGCGCCCAAGGTCGAGAACCGCCATGAGGAGGAACAGGAACGGGATCAGGGCGATCGAGAACTCGACGAGCGCCTGGCCGCGCTGGGATTCGCTGCCGTGCTTGCCCTGCCCGGCGGTCCGGGTCTCCATGGGGCCGCTCACTTGACGACCGAGATGACGACCGCGCCGCTCGTGGAGGTGAACGCCCCGCTCGTGACGGTGAGGGTCAGGTTGAAGGTCTTCGTGTTGCCGTTCGCGCCGGTCTGGTTGTAGTAGACGTGCGGCGACTGCGTTTGTCCGTAGGTTGTGTGTCCGTCGCCCCAGACCCAGGCCCAGACGGTGACGCACAGGGCGTTGTAGGTCGTCGTGTCGGTCACCGTCACGGTCACCGGGGACTGGTTGCTGGTGGGCGAGGACGTCTTCATGAAGGCGGCGCTGACGCCTGAGCAGTTCGCGGTCGGCGCAGGGGTCGGGGTGGGCGCCGGGGTAAGCGAGGGCGTCGGCGTGGGGGCGGCCGTCGGGCCGGCCGTCGGCGGCGCCGTGGGGACGTCGGTCGGCGAGGGTGGCAGCGAGCCGATCTGGTTGACGGCGGTGGAGCTGAACGAGACCGCGGTCCCGCCGAAGAACGCGCTCATCAGGGGCGTCAGGAGGTTGAAGCGGCCCGTCGCGGTGACGCTGACGGTGTTGCCCATCGCCGGGGTGCAGGATGGGGTGCAGGTCATCGAGATGTCGGACGGCGAGACCGTGACGACCGAGCCCTTCGACTCCAGGATGGCCCGACAGACGACGAGGTTCGTATCCTCGTCGCAGGGCTGTCCGGCCAGGTAGGACGTCGGTGTCTGGGCCGCCTGGAAGGACGCTTCGCGCGCCACGTTCGCGATCGTGACCCGGGCATACGCGATCCGTCCGAGGTCGATCGCCGCGGAGACGATGACGAGGAAGACGGGCAGCATGATCGCGAACTCGACCAGGCTCTGGCCCAGTGAGCGTTCGCGATGCCAGCGAATGATTCGTCGCAGGTTCATGGCTCGGTTGGTCTTCCTCAGGTGTGGTTGAGCTGCGGCCAGCCTCGGCGGTGTGGCTTGCACGGTGACTTGCATCGGTGCGTGCGTGCATAGCCCGACCGGGTGATCGGCCATGGCCCATTCGTCCGCGGTACCGCGCAGCACCGCCCTCGACCGCACCGGACCGCTCGACCGCTGCGCCGCCACGAAGACAAAGAGGAGCCGCACCCCTTGCGGAGTGCGGCTCCTGGTCCCCGTCCCCCCGAGGCGGGTGACCATCTGGTGGCGTGCCCGGTGGCCTGGCCGGAACGCCGGCGGGGGTCAGCGAATGAGCTGGATGGCGATTGCCTCCGCGTTGTCGACGGTGCCGCTGCCGACCGGTCCGGCGGTGATGTATTCGACGAACCAGCCCACGACGCATGAGCTGCTCCCGTTCCCGCCGATGACGTTGGTCAGCGGCTGGTTTGAGTACGGGCTCGTCCCGCCGAGGCATTCGGAGTTGTTCGGATTGTTCGAATCGGACATGTAGTCGATGTAGAAGCTGGCGACACCGGTCACGTGATAGACGCCATTGGAACCGCCGCCGGTCGGCGTGCAGTCGTTGTCACAGAACGGGATCAGAACCGGCGTCAGCCGCAGATTGGCGTTCACCTCGTCGGCGATCGGCTTGGCGCAGTTGTTGCCGGTGTCCACCGGCACGTTGACCGGGAAGGTCGTCCACTCGATGAAGGGCGGATTCTGTGTCTCCTCGAGGCAGTTCAGCGTCGGGTCCAGGTCCAGGATCTGGAACGAGCCACCACCGCCGCCAGGACCATTCGTCTTGCAGAGCGGCACGATGTACTCCGTGCCCGTCGGGAACCCCCCGACGGTCGACGGCGGCTCGCTCGTGTCCCACATGTCCTGGGTGAACGGCACTGTCGTTCCGGACCTGTCGCAGCCGCTGATGCTGACCGGGAAGATGACGGGCAGGAACGCCCCGCCCACGGCCTGGCCGGTGATCGCCGTCGCATCAGCCGAAGCGTCGAAGGTGGTGAAGCCGATCGCCCGCCCGATGGTCGTCGCGAATGTCTTCGTCCCGCTCACGGCGACACCCTGGGTATTCGGCGGGATCGCGGTGCCACCGACCTGGGCCGGCGCGTTGCCGGACGTCGCCGCGACGGCGCCGGCCGTGTCCAGCGGGCGGCCCTTGACATCCGTGTAGGTGGCGATGAACGACGTCACCCCGTTCGCCCCGGCAATCGACTGGATGCGCGCCAGAACGTCCGCATCGCTGCGCGCTGCGCCGCCCAGGCGCTCCGCCAGGACCACGGCGCCAGCGTTGGCGGCCGCATCCGTACCGTTCTGGGTCGCACGCTGCTGGGCGAAGGCGTTGCCACCCTCGAGGATCAGCGCACCCATGGCAATCATGCCGAGCACGACGAGCGCACCGATCGCGAGCACCTGCCCGCGCTCGCTGTGCCTGCCTCGGGAGCTCGATGGTCGCTGGTTGGGGGACATGGCGCGCTCCACTCCTGCGTTGATCGTCATGGTTGTCGCGGGCATGCGGACGCGACGGTCGATGGGTTGGGGCAGGTGAACTCCACCGCCTCGATGGACGTGGCGACGAAGGTCACCCCGGCCGGGAAGAGGATGTTCCGGATGATCGGCGTACTCGGCTGGTAGGTGGACTCGAAGCGAACGATGGCGACGCAGCCCACGGCGATGGAGGTGCAGTTCGCGTTGAGTGCTGGGTCGGCGTTGGGGGTCGGCTTCTTGAACGTGACGGTCACGCTGGGATCGGCTACCTCGGCGACGCTCGTCTGCGCCTTTGCCCGCTGGGCGATGAGGGTCGCGTCCTGGTTGACGATCGCGAGTCGCGCACCTTCGCGGGCACCGTTCGTGATCGAGTTGTAGGCGAACACGCCGCGGCCGATGTCGATGGCCGCGACGATGAGCAGGATGAAGACCGGGAAGATGAGCGCGAACTCGACGAGGGCCTGGCCTGCGCTGCGGCCGCGCGCGGGGCGCCGGTGCTTCGACCTGCCGTTCACGTCTTGCTGACCTGGATCGTGCTGTCACAGGGGACGACGGAGTTGCCGACGAGCGTCTGGCTCTTGATGGTCCACGGCGTGCCGCCCTGCTTGAACCTCACCGTCGTCGTGAAGCCGGCCGCATTCCAGGTTGCCTGGGCGGTCGAGGAGTTGGTGTTGATGTAGTCCGGGACCGTGCAGGTCCCCACGTTGACCGTGATGTAGTTGCTCTTCGTGAGCGACCCGGAGCTCGTCGCCGTCGTCACGTCCAGTCTCACGGTGTACGTCCCGGCGCTCGTGTACTGGTGGCTCACCGTGAGGCCGGCGCTCGATGTCTGGCCATCGCCGAACGTCCAGAGCACGCTCGTGGGCGGGGCGCTGGACGTGCCGCTGAAGCTGACCGTCAAGGGCTTGTCGCCGAGCACGGGGGTCCCGCTGAAGTCGATCGTTGGCGGGGCCACCGTCACCGAGATGTAGGTCACCCGGGTGAAGGGCGCGCTCGAGCCCTGCGCGTTGGTCGCGACGAGCGAGACCGTGTAGCCCCCGGCGTTCAGGTACTGGTGCACGGGGTTGCGCTCGGTGGAGGTGCCGCCGTCACCGAACGTCCAGGCCCAGCTCGTCGGCAGGCCGGTGGAGGTGTCCGTGAACTGGACGCTGGCTCCCTCGACGATGCTCGTCGGGGACCCGACGAACGACGCGGTCGGCACGACGGGCGTGCCTCCACCCGAAACCGAGAACATCGCCGTCTTGATCGGGAAGACCGACGAGGCGCCGATGGTGAGATTTCCGCCGCTGCCGATGATGTTGCCGATGATCGGCGTCAGGATCCTGAACGTGCAGGTGAGGCTGACCTCAGCCGTCCCGCCGGCGAGATAGCCGCCCGGGAACGCGGGATCCGGGGCCGTCTGCGTGCCCGAGACGAGCGGCAGCGTGCAGTTGTTTGCCTTCGCGTCCGCGCGGATCTCGTTCTGGTACGCGGCCTTGGCGCTCGCGTCGTTCGTCGCCCAGGCCGTGGGATGGTTCGCGGCGTAGTTGGCCGCGACGCGGGCCATGTTCTGGAGGTTGACCCAGCCCAGGTACACGCGTCCGAAGTCGATGGCGATGAGCGTGAGCAGCAGGAAGACGGGCAGGATCAGGGCGAATTCAGCAAGGCTCTGGCCGTTCCGCCCGTGGCGGCGCCGGTCCTGGAGCTCACTGGACCCCCCGGTCTCAGTCCGCCGGCCTGGCTCCATTGCTGGAGTCATGGTCCCCCCGGCGAGTAGGCGATGAGTGCACCGCGAACGATGCCCGCGCTACCTTGCAGGATACCTTGCCGCGGTGCGGCAAATCAACGTACGGCAGGACCTTTGGCGGCCAGGGCGGGTACCGTGTGACGGATGACGCCGTTCGCTACTGCCCGATTCGGGGTTCCACGAGTCTGGGGGCGGACTCGCCCGGTCCGTCGTAGGTCTGGATCACGGTCGTCCCGCCAGCGAGCTTCACCGTCCAGCTGATGAATTGGCCGATCGCGTCGTGGAGCGGCTGGCCCGAGAGCACAATGTTGTCTCGCGGAGCGTACAGGACGCCCTGCCATGACAGTGCCGCCCCTGCGTTGATCTGAACCATGTCCGTGTTCGCGTCGCTGGTGTTATCGCCCATCTGCGCCGGCGTGACGACGTAGACGGCGACGCCGACCGCCGAGGTGTCGCTGTTGTTGGCCGAGTAACCCCACAGGTTGGTCAACGTGTTGAACGTGTATGAGTAGGTGCCGTTGGACTGGAAGGCGGCCTTCTTCAGGTTCGGCGGGAAACCCTTGACCATGTCGCTCGCACCGGTGTTGACATCGACGACGCCATTGCCGTTGACGACCATCCCCGGCTGGTTCGACGACTTCCGGATCACGATGCTCACGCCGTCGCCGACGACGGCTGCGTTGTTGTTCACGTTGAGGGTACCGGTGACGTAGAAGATGCCCGCCTGCTGCGACGCGGGGACGTCCGTCATCCCGAAGTCGCCGTCGTTGTTGGCGTCATTCGGGTCCGAGTAGTTGCGAAGCGGGTCGAGGACGACACAGCCGCTGACGTTGATGTCGTGGTACCAGCCGGGCCCAATTCGTGGGCTTGTCGCTGTGCAGCCCGTGCCCGAGATCGCGCCCTTGGTGATCGTCACGTTGCCGACCGCCGAGGAGGGGGGCCCGAGGTCAGTGCCGAAGGCCTGCGGGACCGCGCTCGTCCCACCGCTCACCGGCACCCCGCTCAGCACCGAGGGCAGCGGATAGGCCGGGTCGTCGACGAAGTCCGGGAGGTCGAGCGGCGCCTTCAGGGTGAAGCTTGGCGATCCGGAGCTCACCTGGTTCGCCGACCAGCAACTGTTTCCGCAACTGACGTAGTCATCGAGGTAGACATCCGAGTCGCCCGTCAGGTAGAGGTTGGAGCCCGAGTTGAGCTTCATGCCCCAGTTACCCCCCACATCGCCGTTCGCGACCTGCAGGATCGTGTTGGTCCCGGAAAGGTTGATGTCGGTGGCGTTCGACGGTCCGGCCTGCCCATTCTTCCTGAGCGTGATGACGGCGAACTGGCTGGCGAAGACGCCGGCTGTGGCCCACGCGCTCACGACGCGATCGCCCTGGCCGAAGACCTGGCTGAAGAAGGATGGGTTGTCCTTCTCGACCCATGCAAACAGGTAGCGGTCCGCGGTGCCGGAGAAGATCCCACCGTACTTCGCACCGGCCCCGATCGGGGGTGTGCTGACCCAGAGCCGATAGCCGTTGAAGACACTCGGCGAGCCGGCCGCGGTGTTCGTGTCGTCCAGGCCGTCGAGCTGCCCGGCGCTCAGTCCGAGTCCGAGCTGGCTGTTGAAGGAATCCCACGCCGCGCGCCTGGCGAGCGTCCGCTTCGTGTTGTCGATCGGCCGGCTCAGGAAGCCGCCGCCCGCCAAGGCCGCCGCGTCGGCGACATTCTGGTAGTCGCGCCGCGTCTTGAGCCAGCTGCCGAAGTCGACCGTGATCGCGGTGGCACCGATCAGGACGACGAGGAAGATGGCGAACAGAGCCAGGACCTGCCCGTCCTGCTTGCGCCGGGCCGGCCACCTGTCGTTCATGGGTTCGCTCCAATCAGGGTCGAGCAGTCGGTGCCTGCCGGTTGGGACTTCGAGGGCTGGGCCTCGACCTTCATCTCCTCCCGCTGCGTGACCGTGAAGCGGTCGTCGGCAGTGCCGTCGATCCGGTCGATCAGGGCGCCGACGAGCGGCACGAACAGGATGTGCCCGTAGCGGATCGTCAGGATGACCTTCTGCGAATAGGTTGCCACCGGGTTGGACGCCGTGACCGGGTTCCGGTACCAGCAGTAGGTCGCCGTGGTCGTCGCCGTCCCGCTGAACGCCGGGATGCTGCGCTGCAGGACCGGCGTGGCCTGGCCGGTAATCGTGGTTGGGCTTTGGTTCGCCGGCATCGTCGACGTGTAACGCGCTACCTCGCGGGCCGCATTCGACAGTCCGATCTGGCCGCCGAAGAGGATGCCCAGCTGGATCACGCCGAGGAGCAGGAGGAAGAAGAGCGGCGCCACGAGGGCGAACTCCGTGAGTGCCTGGCCTCGGTCCCTGTCAGGGGTCCGCTGCTCCCTCATGGCTGGCATGTCATGGCGTTGATGTCGCCGATGTCCGTGGTCGTGAGGACGCCGTTGCCGACCCGGATCGTCTCCACGGCACCCAGCCTGAGGCCTCCGTCCGAGTTCCCATCGAAGCCGTCCAGGATCGCCGAGAGCAATGGCACGAACAGGGAATGGCTGTACTCGACTTCGACGCGGGCCATGATCGCGGGGGCACTGCTCGCATCCACGATCGAGTAATAGCAGACGCTCGTCCGTGGCGTCCCCGCCTCGACAAGCCGCGATGGGTCATAGCCGCTGACGTTGCGCTTCAAGAAGCCCGTGGAGGCGTCCGTCAGCCTGGCGTAATAGGTGGTGGCGGCCGGTGTCGCGTCGCTCTTCGAGACGACGATGATCGAGGACGCATTCCTCGCGGCCTCCCGAGCGGCGTTCGTGAGGCCAACCTGAGTATTCAGGAGGAAGCCGATCTGGAGGATGGAGAGGAGCATCAGCATGAGCGCCGGCAGGACCAGGGCGAGCTCGACAAGCGACTGGCCGTGGGACTCGCGATCAGGCGGGCGGAGGTGCATGGGATTCCACTAGCGGGACGTCGGCGAATCGTCGATGTGATGCTGCCCCCCGATCGGATGGTGCCTGCCCAACCTTGCAGTCGGAATGGCATGCGGCCGACCGGTACGAATGATCCATTGCCGCGGAACGCGCCATGAACAACGCTCCCGCCATGGTCAAGCCCGCACTCGCTCTCTTCGTCTGGCTCTACGCCGGCTGGTCCGCCGGCGCCTTCGCCTCGCTCGTGACCGGTGCCCCAGAGGCGCTCGGTCCCGTCATCGGCGCGCTGTCCGTGGGGATCGCGCTGCTGATCCGCGCGCAGGTGCGACGTCAGCGAGGCTCCGACGTGGCCCGGGGATAACTCGGTGTAGTCACTCCTCGGATCGGGAGGCTGACTCGCCCGGAAGCGCGATCGTGAAGGCCGCTCCTGCCCTCCCCGCCGCCGTTGCGTCTGCCAGCTCGAGCGTGCCCTTCATCGTCCGGAGCAGCTCCCGCGACACGTAGAGGCCGATGCCCGTGCCCTGCGGCTGGCCGTCGGTCGAGCCCCGCGCGAAGCGCTCGAAGAGTCGCGGGCGATCGGCCTCCGCGATGCCCGGCCCGCCGTCCGCGATGGTCAGCAGCAGTCGTCCGGTGGCCGGGTCCGGGCGCACGTCGGCGCTGACCGGCGTGCCCCTGCCGTACTTCACCGCGTTGTCGAGGAGCGCCCACAGGACCTGGTCGAGCTGGTCCGCGTCGGCGACGGCCAGCCAGCCCTCGGCGGCGTCGTGGAGTTCGAACGGCACCTCCGCCGCCCCGAGGGCATCCCATGCGCGCCGGACGCGCGGTCCCAGCGCGAGGACCTCGAGCCGCGGCTTGAGCGTTCCGGCCTCGAGCCTGGAAGCGGCGAGCAGCTGCCGGACCATCCGCGAGAGCCGGTCCGCCTGCTCGGTGATGATCGTCAGCCGGGGGTCGGGGCGCTCGCCGTCGAGCTGGTCCGCGTAGGCCCGGATGCTGGTCAGCGGGGTCTGCAGGTTGTGGCTGATGCCTCGAAGGAAGTCGTCCTTGGCGGCATCGAGGGCCATCAGCTGGCGGGTCTGCGCCTCCACCTGCTCGAACAGCTGCGCATTCCGGATCGCGACGGCAACCTCGCTGGCGTAGAGCTCGAGGAGGTCCTGATCGGCAGGGTCCCAGCGCCGGGTGGCCGGCAGGTGGCCCACGAGCACCCCGAGCCGTTCATCGGGCAGGGCGAGCATCGCCCGGACGGGCCTCGACTCGCCGGGGATGACCTCCTCGCCGGGGACCTCGGACGGATCCCCGAGGTGGATCGCGGCGTCGATCATCGAGAAGGCGGTCCGAGCGCTCGACGTTGCGTGCGCGGTCAGGCGCTCGAGGCCGTCGCGCGGCGAGGTCTCGCCGATGGCAACCAGGAGCCGGCCGAGCTCGGCGTTGCGGCGCGAAAGGTCGGCAGCCAGCCGATTGTGGCTCTCGACGAGCTGCGCGAGCTCGTCCTCTCCGGCGACCTCGACCCGGACCGCGAGGTCCCCGCCGGAGACCCGCTCGACGGCCTGTCCGATCGCCCGCAACGGCGCCGTCAGGTTGCCCGCGAGCAGGTACGCGAACACGACCCCGAGGAGCACCGCGACCGCCAGCGCGAACAGCACGAGGCCGCCCATGGTGGCATCGAGGCCCCCGTTCCGGACGGTCTCCACCCCGATGATCACGAACCCGAAGACCGCCAGCGGAATGACCGCGCCGGCAATCATGCCGCCGGTCAGGCGCGCCCGGAAGGAGTAGCCGGGGCCGATCCGCTCGGGCTGGATTCGAGGCGGTTCGCTCACCGCGGGGTGTCGCCGCCGACCAGGCGGTAGCCAACACCTCGCACGGTGACGAGGTGCGCCGGGTGGTTCGGGTCGGGCTCGATCTTCTGGCGGAGGCGGCGCATCGTGACCCAGACATAGGACGGGTCGGCGTCCTCGGTATCGGCCCAGCCGCGGTCGAGGAGGGTCTCGGTGGTGACGGTCTGGCCGAGGTTCGCGGCGAGGGCGTAGAGGAGGCGGGACTCGGTGGGGGTGAGCTGGACGGTCTCGCCCCGGACGGTCGCCGAGCGTCGATGCAGCTCCAGGACGAGGTCCGGCCCGAGGACGAGGTCACGGCGAGGGACGCGATCACCGAGCCGCCGCAGGACGCGCCCGATCCTGGCCCGCAGCTCGGGGTAGTGGTACGGCTTCGTGACGTAATCCTCGGCCACCTCGTCGAGGAGGTCCGCCTTGGAATCCGCGGTGTCGATCGCGGACAGGACGATGATCGGCAGGTCCGCCTGGGACTTGATCTCGCGGGCGAGGGACAGCCCGTCCATGCGCGGCATCATCATGTCGATGATCAGGAGGTCGGGCCAGCCGGTCTTCAGCCGCCGGAGCGCCTCGTCCCCATCGCGCGCCGTCTGGATTTCGAAGCCGTCGGCGCGGAGCTGGTCGGCGAGGAGGATGAGCAGGCTCGGATCGTCGTCGACGAGGAGGATCCGCGGCGCCCCGACTTCCCCCCAGCGTCCGCTCCCGCTCAGCATGGCCGGAGTATAGGCGGCGGATTCGGGGGTTCTGAGCTTCCCCCGTCGCGTACGCCCGTCGCGTGTGCCTCGCCGCGTACGCCCGTCGCGCACGCCCGTCGCGTGTGCCTCGCCGCACCCCGACCCGAGTCACGGGTCATCTCGCGTGCAATCGAGCGTGCCAAAGGCCACATGCAGTCGATTCCACGGCAGTGGTGCGCATGAATACGGTTGGAATGACCCGCGAGACAACTCAGGGGTCATCGGCGACGAACCGCCTGCGAACTCCCCGGTGATCCGGTGGTGAGTGCCGCCGGGTACAACCGTCCCCATGCGCCCGAAGGATCCTGCCCTGCTGGCGAGGAGTGTCCCCCCGAGTGGTGGGATTTGAGCGAGGCTCCTGACGCCGGCTGAGCCGGACGGTCAGGGGCCACCGGTGTGATGCTCAGCGTGTTCCGACCAAGGATCACGTCGAGGAGATCAACCGATGGCCCT
>JACPOU010000018.1 GCA_016191345.1 Chloroflexota bacterium | reverse complement strand
GCCGATGATACGGGCCAGCCTCCTACAATCGGCCGCGTGAGCGAGAACAAGATGCGCACCAGCGGCTGGCCCGCGCACCGCGTCACCGGTGTTGACGTGTGGCCGTTCCGGGGTGTTGGCGGCGCGGCCGAATTCCTGCTCCTGCATCGGTCCGGACGCGATGGTCCACCATTCTGGCAGGGGGTTTCGGGCTGGATCGAGGCCGACGAGCCTCCCCACCTCGCGGCTCTCCGCGAACTGCGCGAGGAGACGGGGCTGGCCGCCGTCGAGCTCTATTCGGTGAATTCAGTCTTCGACCTGTATGCATGGCGCCGTGGCACGGTCGAGACGATCGTCCCGTTCGCGGCGCGGGTCGCGGACGGCGCCGACCCGGTCCTCTCCGACGAGCATGACGACTGGCGCTGGGCGAGGCTGGGCGAAGCGCTTGCGCTGCTCCCCTACGAACCCCAGCGAGAAGCGCTGCGACGCGTCTTCGCGGACCTGCTCGAGCGGCCGGGTGCGGAGGCGCTGTACCGGATCGAGATCCCTCCGGGGCGGCCCGAAAAAACTCGTTGACGCGCCGTTCGGGGCGCTCCTATGCTGCCCGACATCTTGGCCGACCAGCGCCCAAGCGTGGCCGGCCGATGGATTCCCGCGACCCGCTCCCCAAAGGAGGCTCACACCCCACCGGTGTGATGGAGAAGGAGGAGATCCCTTGACCGCGGATCCCATGCATGGCGAGCAGATTGCCCGTGACGATGCGCACCTGCGATCGCTCGGAATCAAGCCTGAGCTGAGGCGAACCCTCGGCTTCCTCTCGAACTTCGCCGTGGCGTTCAGCTACATCAGCGTCTCCACCGGCACGTTCACCAACCAGGCCGTGGCATTTGGCGTCGGCGGGCCGGCCATCTTCTGGGCTTGGCCGCTCGTGATCCTGGGGCAGACCTTCGTCGCCCTCAACTTCGCCGAGCTGTCGAGCCACTTCCCGGTGGCAGGGTCGATCTACCAGTGGTCGAAGCGGCTCTCGAACAGGACGCTGGGCTGGTTCACGGGCTGGATCTACTTCTGGGCCGGGGTCGTGACGACCACCGCGGTGGCTGCGACGGTGCCGCTCGTGCTCTCCACGATCATGGGCTTCGACCTGGCCAGCAACTCGCCCATCCCGGGCCTTGACATGTGGCAGTTCGTCGGCCTCACGGCTCTGCTGACGACGACCCTGATCAATATCGAAGGGGTTCGGCTCCTGGCCCTGATCAACAACATCGGGGTGGCGGCCGAGATCCTGGGCATGGTCGTCTTTGCGCTGATCCTGCTCTTCTTCGCGAACAACCAGTCACCGGCGATCCTGTTCGACACCTCGTACACCGCCAACCAGGCGCAGGGCTACCTCCCGATCTTCCTGGTCGGCATGTTCATGGCCCTCTTCGTGGTCTATGGCTTCGACACCGCCGGAACGTTCGGCGAGGAGACCGTGGATGCCGGCCGCCAGGCGCCGCGCGGCGTCCTCTCGGCGATCTGGCTCTCCGGCCTGGTGGGAGCCATCTTCCTGCTGGCCGTCACACTCTCGTTCCGGGATGTCGGCGCGGCCGTCGCCACGGGACAGGCGTTCGGCTTCCCCATCGCCGATACGATCAAGGAGAACCTGACCTTCAACCTCGGCTTCGGCACGGTGGGCGACCTGTACCTGGTCATGATCCTGGTCGCCGTGTACGTCTGCACCCTGGCCATCCAGGGCGCGACGGTCCGCCTCATGTTCTCCATGGGACGCGACCGGCGCCTACCGTTCGGCGGCCTGTGGGGCCACGTCAGCCCCATGTTCCGCACGCCCGCCAATGCGGCAGTGGCGGTCGGCATCCTGGGCGCGGTGCCGCTCCTCGTGATGGGAGCCCTGGCCTCGATCTACCTGGCGATCGCGGCGACCGGGATGATCTACATCAGCTACTTCCTCTGCAATTTCGGCGTCTTTGCCGCTCGTCGCAAGGGATGGCCGCACAAGGGCGCCTGGTTCAGCCTCAAGGGCTGGGGCACGGTCATCAACTTCGTGGCGCTGCTCTGGGGCGGGCTGATGGTCATCAACATCGGCATCTGGACCAGCCCGATCTTCGGCGTCTTCGGGAACGACCTGCGCAACACCTGGTCGAACCCGTTCATCAACACGTTCCTCGCCTTCGGCAAGAACGCCGATGGCTCGGCGAACGTCCTCACCGGCCTGCCCGCCTGGCCGGTCTTCGAGACGCTCGTCGGAACGGTGTTCGTCGTCGGGCTGATCTACTACCTCGTGGTTCAGCGCGGCCGCGAGGATCGGGTCGAGGCGGATCTCGCCACCGGGGAGTCGGTGATCGCCTAGCCGCGTCGCAACCCAACGCACCTCGAGCGGCTCGGCGCCCCGGCGCCGGGCCGCTCCCGTATCTTGTCGGGCACCCACAGGAGAGCGCCGTGCCAGACGAATCAGCCGAAGAGCTGCGGGGTGAGCTGCGGGACCACCTGGTCGCCGCCCTGCAGCGCGTCCCCGAGACGGCGGGCCGCGAGCTGACCCTCACCGCCCTGTCGGGCGGGATCACCAACCGCAACTACCTGATCAGCTCGACCGGCCTGCAGGACCGATACGTGATCCGGCTGGCCGGCAACGACACCCACCTGCTCGGGATCAGCCGCGAGGTTGAGCATGCCGCCACCGTGGCGGCGGCAGGGGTCGGTGTCGGCCCCGAGGTGACCGCCTTCATCCGCCCCGAGGGCTACCTCGTCACTCGCTTCATCGTGGGGGAGCCCGTGAGCCTGGCGCAGGTGCACCGGCCGGCGACCCTGCGACAGGTTGCGGACTCGATCCGCCGCATCCACGGCGGCCCGGCCATCCCCGGCCTGTTCGTCCCGCTGCGCATCGTCGAGGCCTACCTGGCGCTTGCGGTGTCGCGCGGCGTACCGCGGCCGTCCGCCTGGGACGCGGCGCACACCGTGGGGCGCCGCATCGAGCGGGCGCTGCTCGACGCGCCGATCGAGCTCCTCCCCTGCCACAACGACCTGCTCAACGCGAACTTCATCGACGACGGCCAGCGGATCCGGATCGTCGACTGGGAGTACGCCGGGATGGGCGACCCGTTCTTCGACCTGGGCAACTTCAGCGTCAACCACGACCTGGCGCCGGGGGAGGACGCGATCCTGCTCGAGGCGTACGAGGGGGAGGTGCGGGCGCCACGCTTCGCGCGCCTGGCGCTGATGCGGATCGTCTCCGACTTCCGCGAGGCGATGTGGGGCGTCCTCCAGCAGGGGATCAGCACCCTCGACGTCGACTTCGTCGAGTACGCGGACGAGCACTTCGAGCGGCCTCCGACTTCCGCGAGGCGATGTGGGGCGTCCTCCAGCAGGGGATCAGCACCCTCGACGTCGACTTCGTCGAGTACGCGGACGAGCACTTCGAGCGGCTCCTGCACAACGCCTCGGGAGCGGCCTTCGAGGAGCAGCTGCGCGAGGCGGCCCGTGGCTGATCACGGGGCGCTGCCGGAGCGCGCGCGCTGCGTGATCATCGGCGGAGGCGTGGGCGGCGCCGCGATCGCCTACCACCTGACCGCCCTGGGCTGGACCGATCTGGTCCTGCTCGATCGGTCCGAGCTGACCTCCGGCTCCACCTTTCACTCCGCCGGCCTGGTGGGTCAGCTGCGTTCGAGCCCGACCCTCACCCGGATGATGGTCGACAGCGTCGCCACCTACCGCGCCCTGGCGGCTGAGACCGGGGTCGATCCCGGCTGGCGCGAGGTCGGCTCGCTGCGCCTGGCCGCCACCCCGGAGCGGATGGAGGAGCTGCGACGCCAGGCCGGCTGGGCCAAGGCCTACGGCCTGCCGATGGAGCTGATCAGCGCCGACGAGGCGCAGCGCCGCTTCCCGCTGATGGTGACCGACGGCGTGTTCGGCGCGGCCTGGCTGCCGACCGATGGCTACCTCGACCCGAGCGGCCTGACCCAGGCACTGGCGGCGGGCGCGCGCAGCCGCGGAGCGACGATCCTGCCGCGGACGCGGGTGACCGGGATCGGCGTCGAGCGCGGCCGCGTGACCGGCGTCACCACCGATCGCGGCGAGATCGCCGCCGAGATCGTCGTCAACGCCGCTGGGATGTTCGCACCCGAGATCGGGCGGATGGCGGGCATATCCGTCCCGATCATCGCCTTCGCCCACCAGTACCTGGTCACCGAGCCGATCGACGGCGTCACTCCGGACCTGCCGCAGCTGCGCGACCCGGACCACCTGGTCTACTTCCGCCCCGAGGTGCGCGGCCTGGTGATGGGCGGCTACGAGCGAAACCCCGCCGCCTGGTCCCTCGACGGCATCCCGCCCGACTTCAACGGCAAGCTCCTCGCCCCCGACTGGCCGCGCTTCGAGGAGATAAGCGCCGGGGCGGTGCGCCGCGTGCCGGCCATGAGCGATGCCGGCATCACCCGCCTCATCAACGGGCCGGAGGCGTTCACCCCCGACAACGAGTTCATCCTCGGCGAGTCGGCGGTGCGCGGCCTCTTCGTGGCGGCCGGCTTCAGCGCCCACGGCATCGCCGGAGCCGGCGGGATGGGACGGCAGCTGGCGCACTGGATTGTCGACGGGGAGCCGGAGCTCGACCTGTGGAAGATGGACATCCGCCGCTTCGGCGCGCAGTACCGCTCCCGCGCCTACACGCTCGCCCGCTCGCACGAGAACTACGCCACCTACTACGACATCCACTACCCCAACGAGGAACGCCAGTCGGGGCGGCCGCTGCGCCTCTCCCCGACTTATGGGCAGCTGGCCGAGCTCGGCTGCGCGTTCGGCGAGAAGGCGGGCTGGGAGCGGCCCAACTGGTTCGAGTCGAACGCCGCGGCCGGCGACGAGTCGCTCCGCCCGCGAGGCTGGGCCGGAGAGCACTGGTCGCCGGCGATCGGCGCCGAAGCACTGGCCACGCGCAACGCCGCGGCCCTCTTCGACGAGACGAGCTTCGCCAAGATCGAGGTGACAGGGCCGGGCGTGCTCCCCTTCCTCCAGGGCCTCTGCGACAACGAGCTGGACCGGCCGGTCGGCCGCATCACCTACACCCAGATGCTCAACCGGCGCGGCGGGATCGAGTGCGACTTCACCGTCACCCGCCTCGGCGCGGAGCGCTTCCTCATCGTGACCGGCACCGCCTTCGGCAACCACGACCTGGGCTGGATCCGCAGGCACGCGCCTGACGACGGGAGCGTGGTCGTCCGCGACGTGACCTCGGCGCTAGCCTGCATCGGCATCTGGGGGCCGTTGGCGCGCCAGATCGTGCAGTCCACCACGACCGATGACCTCGGCAACGAGGCCTTTCCCTACCTGACCAGCCGCGAGATCACGGTCGGGCACGTGCCGGTCACCGCGCTGCGGGTCACCTATGTCGGTGAGCTCGGCTGGGAGCTCTACGGCCCGATGGAGTACGGCGCGCAGCTGTGGGACACGCTCTGGCAGGCGGGGCGCCCGCTGGGCCTGCTGGCCGGGGGCTATCGGGCCATCGACAGCCTGCGGCTGGAGAAGGGCTACCGGGTCTGGTCGAGCGACATCACCCCGGAGGAGACGCCCTACGAGGCGGGACTGGGCTTCGCGGTGCGGCTCAACAAGGCGGCGGACTTCATCGGTCGTGAAGCTCTGGTCGCCGCGAAGGAGGCGGGGCCACGGAAGCGGCTGGCGTGCCTCGTCATCGACGATCCGCGCTCGGTCGCGCTGGGCAACGAGCCGGTGAGGATCTCTGGCGAGGTCGTGGGGCGGGTCACCTCGGGCGGCTACGGCTTCGCCGTCGAGCGTTCGATCGCCTACGCCTACCTGCCGCCCACCGCGGTCGAGCCGGGGCAGCGCGGCGAGGTCGAGATCTTCGGGGAGTGGGTCGGCTGCACGGTGAGCGCGGAGCCGCTCTTCGACCCCGACGGGAGCCGGATCAAGGCCTGAGGGGCTTCCCGCCGCCGGTCAGGCCACCGTGCGGCGCAGGGTGGCGGCCCCGGCCAGGATGGTGGCGACGCAGAAGGCGGCCAGCACCGCCACGTCGAGCAGAACGGTGCTCGACCCCAGGCCGGCCCCCTCCAGCATCACCGTCGAGCGCCTGGATGGCGCCGAACCGCTTGCGGACCCCCCAGACCTCGACCGCCGCACCCTGCCGCATGGGGTGCTAGCGCTCGCCCTCCGCGTGGTAGCGCCGCTCGCCGGTCGCCGGGTTGAGGTAGACGCGCAGGCGATGGCCGCTGGTCGGGTCCACGAAGACCTCGTCGGTGGGCCGGAAGGGCGCCTGCGGAGCCGATGGCTCCCCGCCCCCGGGGCCGGGAGCGGCATCCGAGCGCTCCGCCGCCTCTGACCGATAGCGGGAGCGCTCCAGCACGACCGCCACCACCACCACGGCGCCGGCGACGATCGACCAGAGGCCATCGGCCCATGCCCCGGTGGCGACGCCCACCAGGCCGCCGATCATCAGCCCGACGCCGAGCAGCCCCACCACGACCCGGACGCTGTTGGCCATGACCGCGCCCTACTCGGTGGTGGTCGGCTGTGGCGCCGAGGCGTCAGTCTTGATGACGACGGCGGTGCCGTAGGCCACGATCTCGGTCATGGTGGTGCCCATCTCCGAGCTGTCGAAGCGCATCGAGATGACGGCGTCGGCGCCCATCAGCGTGGCGTTCTGCACCATCCGGTCGATCGCCTGGCGACGCGTGTCCTCCAGCAGCTGGGTGTACTCCTTGATCTCGCCGCCCGCGAGGGATCGCAGGCCGGCGGCGATGTTCCCGCCCAGCCCGCGGCTGCGGACCACGAGCCCGTAGACCTGGCCCTTGGTCTCGACGATGCGATGCCCGGCGATGAACGGTGTGGTGGCGACGATCATCTCGTTGTGCGGCCTCTCTGCGCCGACGCGGCGGACGGTCGCGAATGCGGCCCCGCTACTGTACGCCGGCCGCCGCTACCCGAGGTGGTAGGGCACGTCCACCACGACGGTGTTGCGTCGGAAGAAGAGGCGCAGCTTCAGGCGCAGCCCCGTCTGGTTGTGAAGCGGGTACTCCCAGAAATGACGGGGCACGAACTCCGGCAGCACGATCGTGGTCGGCTCTTCCGGGTTGGCGCGGTCCGTCGCATCGATGTACGCCATCAACGGTGCCAGCATCGCCCGGTACGGCGATTCCAGGATCACCAGGTTCACCGGGCCACCCCACTGTTCCCACGCGGCGCGCATCTCCCTCATGTCGTCCGGGTCGGACGACACGTGGACGGCGGTCACGTCCCCGGAGATCGACGTCGCAAAGGCGAGTGCGTTCAGCGTGGCGCGGTCGATGCGGCTGACCGGCACCAGGACCCGGGGCGCGACACGGCGTGGCAGCGCACGACCCTTCGGGTCGACCGCGAGCGCCTCCTCGACGCCCTGGTAATGGCGAGCGATGGACCACATCAGGCCGATCAGGAGCGGGATCAGGAGCAGGACCATCCACGCGCCGAGCGCGAACTTGACCACGCCCACGATGACGGCGACAACGCCGGTCGCCAGGGCGCCGGCTCCGTTCAGCCCCGCCCGCCAGCGCCAGCCTCGAACCTCGCCTCGCAGGCGCCACCAGTGGACCACCATCCCCGACTGGCTCAGCGTGAAGGCGATGAAGACCCCGACGGTGTAGAGCGGGATCAGGTTCGTGACGCTCCCGCCGAAGGCCACGATGAGCAGCGATGCCAGCACCGCCAGGACCATGATCCCGAAGCTGTAGGCGAGGCGGTCGCCGCGGTACTGGAACTGGCGCGGCAGGAATCGGTCCTTGCCCAGGATGCTGGCCAGGCGCGGGAAGCCGGCGAACGCGGTGTTGGCGGCCAGGATCAGCAGAAAGGCGGTCGAGAGCTGGATCAGGTAATGGAACGGCGTTCCGGCGCCCACCAGCGTGCGGGTGATCTGGCTGATCACCGTCTCCTGCTCGCTCGGGTCCGGCACCACGCCGAGCTGCGAGGCCAGGAAGCTGATCCCGGTGAAGATGATCGCGAAGAGCGACCCCATCAGGATCAGGACCAGGCCCGCGTTGCGCGACTCCGGCGCCCTGAAGGCCTGCACCCCGTTCGAGACCGCCTCGGTCCCGGTGAGCGCCACTGACCCAGCGGCGAAGGCGCGCAGGATGAGCAGCAGCCCCAGCGCGCCAATCGGCGCGTCGACGGTCCACGCCGGTGGGGCGTGGTAGGCGGGCAACGAGCCGGAGAGCGCCAGCCAGGCGCCGTAGCCGAGCAGCCCGAAGATCGCGACCAGGTAGATGTAGGTCGGGACCGCGAAGATGTTCGCGCTCTCCTGGAGCCCTCGCAGGTTGCCGATCCAGAGCAGCGCCACGAAGCCCACGCCGACCAGCACGCGCTGGTCGTAGAGGGCCGGGAAGATCGAGGTCAGCGCGGCGACTCCGGCGGCCACCGACACCGCGACGGTCAGGACGTAATCGGTGAGCAGGGCGCCGGCCGCCATCAGGCCGGGCCCGACCCCCAGGTTCTCGCTGGCGACGATGTACGAGCCGCCGCCGCTCGGATAGGCGCGGATCGTCTGCTGGTAGCTGACCACGACGATCAGCAGCACCGCGACGATCGCAAAGGTGAGCGGCAGCGTGGCGGCCAGGGCCGCGGCACCGGCGACCACCACCACGCGCATGATCTCCTCGGTGGCATAGGCCGATGACGAGATGTTGTCGGACGCGAAGATCGCCAGTCCCTTGAACGGCCCGATGCGCTCCTGCGCCTCGGCCTCGCTCGCGATGCGACGCCCGATGACGACGCGGCGCAGGAGATCCGCGATGCGGCCCACCCCACCCTGCGGTCGGAGGACGCGCTCCGATGCGATCAGATGCCCGGGCGCGCGGCGCCGGAACTCCGCGGCGAACGGCTCAACAACGCGAATGTAGCGGTCGCCGGGGCGGCCACCGCGAACCGAGCGGAGCTCCCGCAGGTCGTCAGATTGGGTCTGGGCGCCCGTCTCAGCTTCCACGGGCACCCGTCACCCGCTGGCCTCGACCGTGAGCTCCGACAGGGCTCCGCGCGTCGCGACGCGCAGCAACATGCCGCTGGTGCGCGCCAGGAGGCTGGCCTCGCGCAGCGTTCCATCGCTGATGGCGAGGTTCACCAGCGTCACGCGGCGCGCGCCGCCGGCGGCGAGGAGCGTGATCGCGCTGCGCACCAGGTCGAGCTGGTGCTCGGCGTCCGGAGCCGGCTCCGGCGCCGTTGCGGCGCTGGAGACATGTGCTTGCATACGCTCATCGTGGCTCCTGACCCCAAGAGGCCACGCCCCCGCGCATGGCGCCCGCCGCTCAAGAAGCGCTCAAGAATCCTCGGAATCGGCGCTTCGCACGCGATATCCGACCCCCGGCTCGGCGACGAGCAGGTCGGACAGCGCTCCGTCGGGATCGAGCGCGGCGATCTTGCGCCGAATCTGGCCGACGTAGACATGCAGGTAGTGACCCTCCTCGGCGTACGCGGTGCCCCACACGGCGCGCAGCAGCCGACCCCGGGTGACCACGCGGCCGGCGTTGGCGAGGAGCACCTTGAGCAGCTCGTACTCACGGGGCGTCAGGCGCAGCTCGGCATCACCCACGGTCACGATCCGGCGCTCCGGATCGAGGCGCAGCGGGCCGATCACCGCGACGCCGCTCGGATCGACCTCGCTCGCCAGCGTGCGTCGCAACGCGGCGCGGAGGCGGGCATGCAGCTCGGCCATGCCGAATGGCTTGGCCAGGTAGTCGTCGGCGCCCGCGTCGAGCGCCTCGACCTTGTCCCGCTCCTCCCCGCGGGCCGAGAGGATGATCACCGGGGTGGTGGCGTCGCGACGCACCCGCCGCAGCACGCCGAGCCCATCGATCCCCGGCAGCCCCAGGTCGAGCAGGATCAGGTCCGGGCGGCGCAGCTCCCAGAGGACCAGCGCCTCCTCGCCATCGGCTGCGCCACGGACGCCGTAGCCGTGCCCCTCGAGGTTGGCCATCACCGCGCGCCTGGTTCGCTCGTCGTCCTCGACCAGCAGGATGCTGGCCCGCCGCTCGCTCATTCCGGCGGGTCGGCGGCGATCGGCAGCCACACGTCGATCGCGAGGCCACCCAGCGAGCTGCGCGACGCGGCGACGGAACCACCCATCGCCTCGGCCAGGCCCTTCACCATCGCGAGCCCCAGGCCGGTGCCCTGGCGCGCCGGACCGCGTCGCGCGGGAACTCGATAGAACTTCTCGAAGAGGTGGTCCATCGCGTCGGGCGGGACGCCGGGCCCGGCGTCCTCGACGCGAAGTCGCACTCGCTCCCCATCCAGCTCCGCCGAGATGCGCAGCAGGGCGTCCGACGGCGTGTGGCGGCTCGCGTTCTCGAGCAGGTTGTCGAAGACCTGGTTGGCGAGCACCGGGTCGACCGCCACGGGCGCCAGATCGTCGGGGATCGCCAGCTGGACAGCCCGATGGCCCAGCCCTGCACGTGCTCGTTGCAGGGCCGGCTCGACGATCTCCGCCACCGGCATCGGCTCCGCGTTCGTCTGAAGCGCTCCGCCCTCGATCCGGCTCATGTCGAGCAGGCCGCTCACCAGCCGGGCGAGGCGTTCGGCCTCTGCGTCGATCTCGCGAGCCATGGCGCGGCCCTCGTCGGGCGCGAGCGTGACGCTCGGGTCGGCAAGCGTGCCGGCGGTCGCACGGATCGTCGAGAGCGGGGTGCGCAGGTCGTGGGAGACGGAGTCGAGCAGCGCCGCCTTCAGCTCCTCACTGCGGCGGGCGACCTCCAGCTCAGTGGCCTGCTCCGAGAGCCGATCCCGCATGATCCCCTGCCCGATCTGGTCGGCGGCCGCCGCCAGGAGTCGTGTCTCCTCATCGGTTGGTGGCCCCAGGCGCGGGTCCCGCGCGGCCCAGAGCGAGCCGATCGTGTCGGCTCCATCGGCCAGCTCGATGCGGTAGAGACCCACGCTGTCTCGACGGGCCGCCGGTGGCCCGGGTGGGCTGAGTCGCACCCATGCCGGCTGGCCGTGGTCCGTGCCCCGGCGGAGCAGGCTGTGCGGTCCCGCGCCCACCGCACCGGTGGATGGATCGGTCGAGGCGACCACCTGCTCCTGTGCCCAGGTCGAGCCGAGGCCGATCCAGACGCGTGCCATCCGCGCGTCAGTCGCCAGGCCGCTGACCAGGGCAGGCAACGCGTCCTTCATCTGCTTGGCGGAGGTGATCGCCCGGCTCACGCCGAAGAGCGCGCGGGCCTCCCGCTCGCGCCGTTCCGATCGCCGCGCCTGGTCCCGCTGCAGGCCGGTCAGCCGGCCGATGGTCACCCCGACCACCAGCAGCAGCCCCAGCGTCAGGATGTGCTGCGGATCCGAGACGAGGAAGGTGAACTCGGGGGGCAGGAAGAGAAAGTTGTAGGCAAGGAAGGCTCCGAGCGCGGTCCCGACCGCAGCCCAGCTGCCGCGGAGATACGCGACCAGGGCCACCGCCAGCAGGAAGAGCGTGGACGCGTCGCGGACGCCGGCGCGCTCCTCGAGCAGGAAGACGCCGGCCGTCGACCCCGCAAGTGCCGCGACGCAGACGGCAACGGTGGCCAGCAGCGACCGCAGGTCGACCTGCTGGTGGGCGGCATGTCGCCATCCTAGACCCGTCGGCTGGCGCTCAAGAAGCGCTCAACTCGGTGGCGAGCGGCGGGGGCCTAGACTGATCCGAGGAACTCGCGCGGTGTGCCCGATGCGCCGATCCCGGATTGCCCTCGTCCTGCTGCTGACGGCGCTTGCCGGCTGCGCCGCCCCGTCACCGGCTGGCCCGACTGCCTCGCCGTCGGCCTCGGCCGCGTCCGAACGACCGACGGCCAGCGCGTCGCCGGCCGCCACGCCGACCGCGACCCCGGGCGTGAAGCCGACCCCGGTCGAGACCTCAACAGCCTCGGGCGCGCCCGCCCCCCCGCTCGCGCCAGGGGCCGAGCTGACGCTGGGTCGGCTCCTCGGCTTGCTGACCGTCGTGCCGGAGGATCGGACCGGCTATGACCGCTCCCTCTTTCGCCTCTGGATCGACGCCGATGGCGACGGCTGCGACACGCGCCGCGAGGTGCTGATCGACGAGGCGGTCGTGGCGCCGACGGTCGGCGGCGGGTGCTCGCTGCTCGGTGGGCGATGGGTCAGCCTGTACGACGGGCTGGTCCTGACCGACGCGAGCCAGCTCCAGATCGACCATGTCGTGGCGCTGGCGGAGGCGTGGGACTCAGGGGCATCGGCCTGGACCGCGGACCGCCGCATGCGCTTCGCCAACGACCTCGACGTGTCATGGGCGCTGATCGCCGTCTCGGGGGCGTCGAACCAGAGCAAGTCCGACAGGGATCCGGCCGATTGGCTGCCGCCCGACGCCGGCGACCTCTGCCCGTTCGTCTCGGCCTGGATCGCGGTCAAGGTCCGCTGGGACCTTTCCGTGGATCAGCGCGAGCGGGACGCGCTCTCCGGCCTCGTGCGCGAGTGTCCCAACTCCGGGATGCCGTTCGAGCCGGTACCGCCGGCCGGCGAAGGAACGCCGACGGCACTCGCGAGCGGCGTGGACTGCAGCCCGGCCTATCCGAACGTCTGCATCCCCCCGCCGCCACCCGACCTGAACTGCGGCGACATCGCGTATCGGCGATTCACGGTCCTGCCGCCTGACCCGCATGGTTTCGATGGGGACAAGGATGGTGTCGGGTGCGAGAGCTGACCTCGGGGTGACTGGAGCCGAAGGAGGGATTCGAACCCTCGACCGACGGTTTACGAATTCTATTCGACGGGTATCGCACGCTCGCGCACAGGCTCACAGGCTCCTCTGGCTCGTGCTGCGGGCCTGTAGGAAAAAGGGTAACAGAAGGGTATGAGCAACCGGCACCGTAGACCTGGACCAGTCGCCGATACGGGAGAAGCGCGGAGTTATCCACACGAGGAAGAGCGAAAGCGCTAGTTCCTCCAAGGCAATTCGACACCATCAAGACTGGTGACCAATGCCTTCTGGCCTTCTAGCCGACAGATTCCAACATGGTCGAACGCGGCACCCTCGCTGGCGATTTCGCGGCCAGTTCTGTCAAAGACGCGGAGGTTGCCGTCCCAAGTGGCAGTGAAGCCGATCGGGAACACTGCTTGATAGGCACTTGGGCTCTTTGGTCCCAGATAGATGACGCGAGCGCCCTGATCGAATGCGAGAGAAACGTTCGCGAGGCTCAAGCCCGCGCACGCCGTGCCGGGAGGGAGTGCAGCGGTGTCCAAACTAACTGGGGTGCCCGGTGTGGTCGATGACGCTTGTGGACTGGGCGTCATCGAACATCCAACAAGGGATGCGACGCTCAGGATCATCGCAGAGAGGCATAGCCTTAGGTGCAGGCAGCGTTGTAGCAAGGTCGTACGCTCGCTTGATAACTAATCCAATCGATCGTCCCGTAGAACGTGCTACTCGCGTTTCCTGTTGAAAGGATGCCGTAGGCTGTGGTCCCGTAGAAGAAGGCACCACCACTGTCACCGGAGGTGGAAAGTACGCTCGAACCCCATTGGTGAATCAGGTGGTAGCCGGAGGTCGATTCGAGAACGGTAGCGTCCACGACATTGATCGTGCCGCAACTGTACTGCGGTGACGACGCCCATCCCACGCGGCAGATTGCCGAGCTAAAGATCTGTTGGGCATTAGACTTCTTGCCGGTAATCGAGCGGATGTCTGTCTTGCTGCTGCCGTACAGTTGGTTCTTGGCACCACTTTCAGTGTCATAGATTGCGCCTACGTCGGCAAAGGTGTTATTGAAGAACTTCTCCGTCGCGCCTGTTCCGAGCGCGGTGACGGGTACGCTTGTATGTTTCCACGTTGCTCCGAGACCAGATCCATAGACCGTGTCCAGACAGTGGCCCGCTGTCAGGACGTACCCGGCTGGCAACGGCCCACTGCCATTGGGACGCCCCTCGAACCCGGACGTGCACGCGTAGACATACGGCCCGCTCGGGGCTTCGATGTAGAGCCCGCCCTTCATTGGCGCGCCACAATCGAAACGGCTATTGCAGGCTGAGATGGGACGCCGCTTCGCCCTCGCGAACTTCGACCGTGTCGCCGTATTCGCTCTCGAGTGCTACTCGTGTCGCCTCGTTAAGGTCTGCGACGGTTATCACGACTCGGTTGGCGATTACATCGACTCCGATCTGAACAATCGTGAACCCGCGCTTTTCAAGGCTGTCGAGATCGCCCTCGACCTTGGCCTGTGTGGACGCCAGTTCCGCAGATGAGTAGTCAACCTGCTCATAGACGATTACTGCCTCTGCGGGTGCCATGCTTGCCAACTGGTCCCTGTCGATCGAAACACCGCGCGGGATGCTGACGACGACTGCACCGCCCGCCTTCTGATCGAATCGCAAGCCGCCAAACGAGTCAGGGTGCTTGTCCACCCATTCGCTGAGCGGGCCGATGCCATCTTGAATCGCCGCTCGTCGATCCATTTCCGCGGCTTCATCGGCGTTAAGGGCGGTCCCATACCTCAAGTCAGCCGTCGGGTCGCCCAGAACCGAGAGGACTCCGGCTTGGCTTGTGTCGATGCCGAACTCCGCACGGAATCGCATTGCATCAGCCAATTGAGCGGGATCAACCTTGCTCATGTCCGCACTCGCAGGAGTCGTTGATGACATCAGGAAAAGTGCGACTGCGGAAAGTGCGAGAGCAGGAAGAAGGGCGCGCCGCGGAATCATTACGGGCTCCTCTAGTTCGCGGCCTCGCCCCCAACCTGAGAGTGCGGAGACACTCCTCACACATCTTTGGGAGACTGGTCGTGGAGTTTGGTATGCGCTCGCTCGACCCTGATGTCAAGGGCGCTGCTGCCCACATGCGCGCGCTCGGCGCGGACCCCAAAATCACTCAGGCTGCGCTCGGGCACACCGATGGTCGGACGGCCATGAACCTCCACACCGATGCGCCACCCTAACGGGCTGCGAGCCAGCGCAGATCGAATGAAGGTTTCGGTTTGAGTGGAGCCGAAGGAGGGATTCGAACCCTCGACCGACGGTTTACGAAACCGTTGCTCTACCACTGAGCTACTTCGGCCCGAACGCGAAGGGGCCCGAAGTCTAGCAGTCCCGCTCGGAGGGGCGCGATTCGCGCTCAGGCGCGCCGCTCTGGAGGCGCCCAGCCGTGGATCAGCTCGTCGTGGTAGCGCGGCTCGCCGTCCACGCCACCGGGACGCCCCCGCGAGACCGGGGCCATCGGCGCCTTGCCCCTGCTGGCCAGCGCGAAATACGGGCACAGATCGGTCAGCGGGCAGAGCCCGCAGATCGGTCGCGGCGCACGGCAGGTGTCGCGCCCGTGCCGGATCAGCTCCACGTGAAACGGGTACATCTCCTCCGGTTTGAGCGCCGCTTCGAGCAGGCGATGAGCGCGCTCGAGATCGGTCTTTGGCGGGAGCAACCCGAGTCGCAGGGCGACCCGATGCACGTGCGTGTCGACCGGCAGCGCCGGCCGCCCGAAGCCGAAGAGGAGCACGATCGCCGCGGTCTTGCGCCCGATCCCCGGCAGGTCGATCAGCCACTGACGGGCCTGCTCGAGCGGCCATTCGCCGAGGAACGAGAGGTCCCAGCTGCCGTGCGTCGCATCGTGGACCTCGGCCAGCACCGCCTGGATGCGCGGCGCCTTGGTCGGGGCCAGCCCGCCGGGGCGGATCACCTCGACCAGTTCGTCGGTCGGCGCGGCGAGCACCTGGGGCCAGCTGGCGTATCGGGCACGCAACGCGGTGAAGGCCCGGAACGAGTTGGTGTCGGCGGTGTTCTGGGAGAGGATCGTGAGCACCAGCTCGCTCACCGGGTCGAGCCGCGGACCCGCCCAGGTCGGGTGGCCGTACCGCTCGCCGAGCCGCTCGAGCACGACCTCGCTCAGGCGACGGCGCGCTCGACGGTCGGCGGCGAGCTTCTGGGCGGACGGCTGGCGAGGTCGGGCGGGCACGGGGCCGATGATACGGCGCGGCCACGCCCGCCCTCATGAGCCTGGCTGGTCGTCCCGCACCAGGCCTGCCGCCCTGGCGTCAATGCACCAGCCCCGCTCATACGACATCACGCGGGCGGGCCAGTCGGCGCACGACGATGAGTCCGGCTCATGCCTCGAGGACCGCCAGCCCGATCCCGATGCTGCGCGCCAGCCGTTCGGCGGCGTTGGCAAGGAGCCGCTCGGTGTCGGCCATGGCGTCGGCGAGGAGCATCGGGCGGTCGGGGATCGGCTGCACCAGATCGAAGAGGCCGGACGCCTCGAGCAGCTCCGCCCCTGGTCCCAGCGCGCCGCACAGCAGCACCACCGGGACCCCGGCTTCGTGGGCGAGCTGGGCGACGCCCATTGCCGTCTTGCCGGCGAGCGTCTGCTCGTCGGCGCGACCCTCGCCGGTGATGACGAGGTCCGCGTCGGCCAGCGCGGCCGGCAGCCCGACCAGCTCCGCGACGACCTCGAAGCCGGGGCGCAGGGCGGCACCCGTGAAGCCGAGGAGCGCGGTACCGGTCCCACCCGCGGCCCCTGCTCCCGGGAGGTCCGCGACGGCCCGGCCGGCCGTGGCTTCGATCGCCGCGCCCAGGACGCCGAGGGCGGCGTCGAGCTCGGTCACGGCCGCGGCACTCGCCCCCTTCTGCGGACCGTAGACCGCGGCCGCTCCGGCCGAGCCGGTGAGCGGGTTCGTGACGTCCGAGGCGACCACCAGCTCCAGGCCCCGCAGCCGCGGGTCGAGCCCGCCGGCGTCGATCCGTGCCAGGCGCGCCAGGGCTGCCCCGCCGGGGGGTAGCTCGCCCCCGCTTGCGTCGAGGAACCGCGCACCGACCGCGGAGAGCATCCCCGCGCCACCATCCGTCGTGGCGCTGCCGCCAAGCCCCAGCACGACCGAGGTCACCCCCGCGTCAAGGGCGGCGAGCAGCAGCTCCCCGGTGCCACGCGTCGAGGCGCTGAGGGCGGATGCCGGCGTCCGCTCACCGTCTGCCAGACGCGCCAGCCCGGAGGCAGCGGCCATCTCGACGAACGCGGTGCGGCCCTCGTCGAGCAACAGCCAGTCCGCCTGCACCGTGCGCCCGAGCGGATCATGCACCATCGCGGACCGTCGGACCGCCCGCTCCCCAAGGGCAGCAGCCACGGCCTCCAGCGTCCCCTCGCCGCCATCGGCCATGGGCACCGGCAGCACCGTGTCCTCGGGTCGGGCCGTTCGCCAGCCGGTTGCGATCGCCTCCGCCACGCCGACCGAGTCGAGCGCCCCGCCGAACGAATCGGGCGCCACCAGCACCCGCATCAGCGCTTCAGCCCCTTGCGCCGCTCCAGGTAGGCGGGGATGGTCCGCATCGGGGGCCGCACCGAGTCGGCGACCTCGCGCACTTCGAGGTTGAATCGGTCCTTCTCCTGCCCGATCACCTTCATGCCGCGACCGACCTCCGTCAGCAGCTCGATTCGGTGCCGCTCCTCAAGCTTGCTGATGGCGGCCTGCAGGATGGTGAAGCTCATCTGCGACAGGTTGCCCAGCGGCTGGTTGCGATGCACACGGCGCTCCAGGTCAACCTGCCCGATGGCCGACAGCCCCGCCGCCTCGAGAATGTCGATCAGGAGCCCGATCTCGACGCCGTACCCCGTGAAGAAGGGCACCGATTCGAGGAGCGCGCGCCGCCCGGCGTACTCCCCGGAGAGCGGCTGGATCATCCCCGACAGCTCGGGGAAGAAGAGGTTGATGAGCGGCCGCGCCATCAGCTCGGTGACGCGGCCACCGCCCTCGGCCTGGAGGGTGGCGCCCTCGCGGATGGGACGGCGGTAGAAGGCCTTGACGTACTGGATCCGTGGCTCGCGCAGCAACGGCCCGATCAGCCCGTGGACGAAGCGCGGCTGGATGTTGCGGATATCGGTGTCGACCCACGCCACGAGGTCGCCGTCGAGCACGTGGAGGCTCTTCCAGAGCGCCTCCCCCTTGCCGCGGTACGTGCCCGTCTCGGGGAGGATCTCCGAGTGGCGGACCACCGGGACGCCCAGCTCGGTGGCGATCTCGCGGGTGCGGTCAGTGCTGTCCGAATCGATCACCACCACCTGGTCGAGCAGCGGGAAGCGGTCCATCAGCGCGGTCTTGATGCGCCGGATGACGAGGCCGATCGTCTTCTCCTCGTTGAGCGCCGGCAGCCCCAGGCTGATCGTCACGCCGCGCTTCTCCTTGAGGTCGACCAGCTTCGCGACCTCGCGGAACTCGCCGGCGTGGAAGGTGTTCTCCGCGAACCAGCGGTCGACGATGGTCGGCAGCGAGCGGCTGTGCTCCACGTACGCGTCCGCGGCGGCCAGCGTCCCCTCAGCGGCGCGCAGCTCGTCGAAGGTGGCGACCGCCAGCTGCTGCCGGGTCTTGACCACGATCACCGTCGGCCTGGCCCGGGAGGCGACCGTCTCCGCCACGACGCCGAACAGGAAGCGCCCGTCCGGGGTGACCTGCGCCGGGTGCGCCGACGCGCCCATCACCACCAGTTGGTGGCTGCTCGCCTCGCGCAGGATGGCGGCCCGCACCGACGGCGCCTCGCGCAGCAGGCCGCGCACCGTTCGGCCGCCGCCGTGCTCCTTCACGAAGGCGTCGAGCGCCTCCTGCTCGCGCCTCAGCGCCCGTTCCCCGATCCCCCGTGGCACGACGTGCATCACCACGACCTGCGCCGCGAAGCGCCTGCCCAGGTCGCGCGCCAGCCGCATCGCCAGCTCGGCGTGCGGGCCGCCGCGGACCGGGACCAGGATCGAGCTCACCTGGTCGAGGCCGCGCTGCTTGACGACGGCGATGTCGGAGGGCGACTCTCGCACGACCGCGTCGATGGTCGGGGAGAAGACGGCCGCCTCGCGTGGCCCTCCGCGCGCCGCGGCGGATCGCGCCGCCGCGGCCGGGGTGGGCGGGCCGCCCCAGCCGAAGATGACGAGGTCCGAGCCCTCTTCCCCCACCGCCTCGATCACGCCGTCGGCGGCGCGCCGCCCGATCCGGACCATCGTCCGGATCTCGACCGCCTCCTCGTCGCCGAAGTCCAGGACGCGCTGGAGGAGGCGCCGCGCGGTGCGGGCGGTGGTCGCGCCCTCGGCCAGCGAGACGCCGTCGGGCACCTCGACGATGCCGAGCGCGGTGATCTCGGTCGGTCGGCCGCCGCTCACCCCGGCGCCGATCCGCACCAGGTCGCGCGCCGTGCGCGGGTTGGCGAGCGGCAGCAGGATGCGGTACGGCGCGCGGCGGCGGGGCGGCATCAGCCGGCCTTCCCGTCGCGGAGCGCCTTCCAGCGGGAGACGAGGTACGGCTTCAGCGTCTCGAACTCCCGGGCCTGTGACTCGATCACGCGCTCGGCCTGGTCGGTGGTCATCTCCTCCGTCTCGGAGATGAACCCCGCGGTCCGCCCGAAGTAGAGCGGGGTCAGCGCGGCGAGGAGCCGGTCGCGGTCGACCCCGGGCCGGTGGTAGGCGACCAGGGCGTCGTAGAGGCAGCTCGGGCGCGATCACCCGCTCGAAGCCGTACTCCGGGATCGGGTGCGAGCCGCGCACCTTGAGCCATCGGTCCTGGTAGCGGCCGGCCAGGCCGAAGAGGGTGCCGACCACCTGGCGGAACATCGGCCCCAGGTCCGACGCGGGGTCCTTGGCGTCGTGGATCTTGGCGCCGAGGCGCGTCTGGCAGACGGCGAAGCCCTCGTTGATGGCGGAGTGGGTCATCCACACGTCGATCCCGAAGCGCGCCGTCAGGTCGTCGAACGAGTCGAGCTCCAGGTAGCGGCGCACCAGGTCGCCGCTGATCGCGAACTCGCCGCCGATCGGCTGGCGAATCCGGGCCCCGTAGAGCGCTCGGGTGAGCGGATAGGCGATCGCGTTGGTGATCGTGCCGTCGTACTTGTAGCGGCTGTAGAGCGGGGCGACGAAGTCGTAGCCGCCCTTCAGGATCGGCCCCGCGAGCAGCTCGATCCACTCCGGGGCGATGCTGCGCAGGTCCGAGTCGACCATCACCATCGCCTTCACCTCGAGCTCGCGCGCGACCTCGAAGAGGGCGCGCACCGCGGTCCCCTTCCCGCTCAGCCCCTGGTAGGTGAAGCTGATCCGCTGGAGCTTGTGCCGCGGGCTGACCAGGATGATCTTCTCGATGTACTCGGGGCTCTCCGTGCTGATCGCGACGCGCGGCGTGTCGTCCGGCGAGCCGCCGTCGGAGTTGACGAGGATCGGCTTGAGGTCCGGGAAGTACTGGACCATGCCGGCCGTGGCGGCGCGCACGACGAAGCCGATCGTCTCGGCGTTGGCGTAGCTGGGGATGCCGACCATCAGGTCGGCCCGACCGACGCGCCGGACCTCGGCGAGCCCCCTGGCATCGAGCCCGGCCGACGGCATCGAGTTCACCTCAGGTCCGATGGTAGAGCTTGAGCTCGCCCTCTTCGACCTCGACCCCGACCTCCTTGCGGATCTGGTCCCAGGCGGCCAGGTCCCACTCGCCGACGAGGGTGATGGCGGTCCCCTCGCGCCCGGCCCGGGCGGTGCGGCCGACGCGGTGGACGTACGTGTCGGCGTCCTCGGGGATGTCGTAGTTGAGGACGAACGGCAGGTCGGTGATGTCGAGCCCGCGCGAGGCGACGTTGGTGGCGATCAGGAACTGGATCTTGCCGGAGCGGAAGTCGGCGAGCGTCTTGTCGCGCTCCCGCTGCGAGAGGCCGCCGTGGAGCGCCGCCACGTTCCTGCCCCTGCGGGCCAGGGTGGCGGTCAGCCGGTCGACCCCGATCTGAGTGTGGCGGAAGACGAGGAGCCGATCGAACCCGAACTCATCGGTCAGCTCGGTGAGCGCCGCCACCTTGTCCTGCTCGGCCACGAAGTAGACGAGCTGCCGCACCGTCTCGACGGTGCGCATCTCCGGCCGCACGATGATGTGCTCCGCCTGCTTGTCCATGAACCGATCGCAGATGCGCAGGATGGCGTACGGCATGGTGGCGGAGAAGAGCGCCGTCTGGCGGCTGCGCGGACAGCGCGACAGGATCGTCTCGACGTCGACGATGAAGCCCATGTCGAGCATCCGATCGGCCTCGTCGAGGATCACGGTGTGCACCCGGTCGAGGCGCAGCTCGCCGCGGCGGATCAGGTCCAGGACGCGCCCCGGGGTGCCGACCACGACCTGCGCGCCGCGCTTCAGGGCGGTCACCTGGCGGTCCATGCTCGAGCCGCCGTAGATGGCGACCGTGACCACGTTCCGGAAGACGCCGATGCGGCGGATCTCCTCGGTCACCTGCACGCACAGCTCCCGCGTGGGGGTGAGGACGAGCGCCTGGACGTGGTGGGCGTTTGGGTCGACCTTCTCGACGATCGGGATCCCGAAGGCGGCGGTCTTGCCGGTCCCCGTCTGCGCCTGCCCGATCAGGTCCTTCCCCGCCCGCAACGGGCCGATGGCGCGGGCCTGCACCTCGGTCGGCTGGGTGAAGCCCATCTTCTCGATCGCCCGCGCGATGGTGACGGGGAGCTCGATCTCGCCGAGGCGATGCGATCGCTGCGCTGCCAGGACGGCGGCCATCAGGGGTGAGGCTTCGGAATCGGCGGCGGGGGCGTTGCCGTTGGTGGCTGGCGTGGGCGGCGGGGTCGCTCGGCGCGGCGCGCGGGCGCGTCGGGGAGCGGCGGGGGATTCGGTCTCAGGCAAACGGGGGCTCCGAGGGAGGTGGTCTGTCTCGCGATCGTACCACGCGACCGCCTAGACCGAGGCGGCGGCCCCCGGTCGCGGGACCTGCCGCTCCCCGCGTCCGTCGGACACGGAGCGGTCGAGCGGGGCTCCATCGGTGCGCGGTGGGCGAGCGTAGCCGGTCGGGTGCGTCAGCCGCCAGGCCCAGGCATCGGCCAGCATCTGCTCCAGCTTCGAGTGCTGCGGCTGCCAGCCGAGCTCGCGGCGCGCCCGCCGTGAGGAGGCGACGAGCACCGGAGGGTCACCGGTCCGCCGCTTCACGACGCGGGCCGGGATGCCGCGCCCGGTCACCTTGCGGGCCGCCTCCACCACCTCCCGCACGCTGAACCCGGCGGCGGAGCCGAGGTTGTAGACCTCGAACGACGAGTCGCCCTCGCCGGTCGCCTCGAGCGCCAGCAGGTGGGCCGCCGCCAGGTCGCGGACGTGGATGAAGTCGCGGATGCAGGTCCCGTCGGGGGTCGGGTAATCCTGCCCGAAGATCTGGACGTGGGTCGCCTCGTCGGCGGCCACGCGCAGGACGAGCGGGATCAGGTGGGTCTCCGGCTCATGGTCCTCGCCGTTGCGCTCCGTGGCGCCGGCGACGTTGAAATAGCGCAGGCTGATCGCCCGGAACTCGTGGCTGGCCGCGAACCAGCGCATCGCGCCCTCGAAGGCGAGCTTGGTGGCGCCGTAGGGGTTGATCGGCTCGGTGCGGTCGGCCTCCGCGATGGGCACGCGGCGCGGCTCGCCGTAGACCGCCGCGGTCGACGAATAGACGAGCCGATTGACTCCTGCCGCCCGCATCGCGTCGAGCAGGGCGACCCCGCCCCCCACGTTGTTGCGGTAGTAGAGGCCGGGGTTCGCCATGCTCTCGCCGACGAGCGACTTCGCGGCACAGTGCAGGACCGCCTCGGTGCGATCCTCGCGCAGGACGTGCTCCAGGTGCGCCCGGTCCTCGATCGAGCCGCGGACGAGACGCGCCGGCCGCACCACGGCGGAGGAGTGGCCGGTCGACAGGTCGTCGTAGACGGTCACGTCGTGGCCGGCGTCCACGAAGGTCTCGACGCTCGTCGAGCCCACGTAGCCGGCGCCGCCGACGACCAGGATCCGCAACGCTGCCGCCTCCTCGACCTGGGCTCAGCCGACCGCCACGCCGAGGTCGGCGAGCGATGGCTCGGCGGACGGGGCCGGCTCGCGGAGCCACGCGGCGGCCGCGGCCGCCAGCTCGGGGCTGACCCCCGCGGAGATGCGATCCGCGCCCGCGGCCACGGCAGCGCTGATCTCGGAGAGGTCCGCGAACTCGCCCGCGGCGGTGACCGCGAGCTCGTCCCCGACGGCGCGGCGCAGGAGGCCCGCCTGCTCCGCCGTCGCCGCGGCCGGATCGTCACCGCTCGAGGTGACCACCGAGTCCACCCCCGCCCGCACCGCCAGGCGGCAGGCGCGGCGGATCAGCTCCTCGTCGAGCGCGCCGGCCTGCACGATCACGCCGGCGACCGCCACGGCGGAGTGCGCCATCTCGACCACGGCCAGCATGTCATCGAGCACGGCCATCTCGTCGCCGGAAACGAGCGCGCCGGCGTTCAGCACGAAGTCGAGCCGGGTGGCACCGTCCTGGAGCGCCCTCGACGCCTCGAACGCCTTCACCGCGGCCACCTGGCCGCCGTGCGGAAAGCCGATCACGGTCGCGACCCGAACGGGGCTGCGGCCCAGGCGTCGCGCCGCCGCCCTGACCAGCCACGGGCTCACCGCGAGCGAAGCGAAGCCGATCTCGAGCACCAGCCCGATGGCAGCCTCCAGGTCCGCCAGCGAGGCAGCCGGCCGGGTCAGCCGATGCTCGAGCCGCGCGGTGCGACGAGGGGCGGTCATCGCGGGATCGGGCCTCCGCTCAGGTCGTCGGCGCGTGGGCACGCGCTCCGGACCGCCGATTGTAGCAGCGCCCTATCCGCTCGCCATCGAGCGGGCAAGGGCCAGGAGCCGATCGCGCGAGTTGAGCGTCGGATCCTCGAGGACCTCCTCCAGCAGGGCCGCCAGCAGGCGCCCGATGACCGGGCCGGGGCCGATCCCCAGCTCCGCCACGAGGTCGTCGCCGGTGACCGCCAGGTGCTTCGCCTCCAGCGGGTCGCCGGCGATCACCGCCGCGGTGCGGCGTCGCAGCTCCCCCCAGCCGCCGACCGCGGGGTCGTGGACCCCCGAGGCCAGGTCGTCGGCCGCGCGCAGCGCGAAGAGGTCGGGGAGCAGGTCGGCGCCGACGCGGCGCACGAAGCGGCGCACGGCGGCATCGGTCCAGTCCGGCGAGTAGGTGAACATGTGATGAAGCACCAGCCGGCCGACGCGGGTCAGCTCCGCCCGCGGGGCACGCAGCCGGAGCATCACCTCGCCGGCCAGCCGCTCGCCCGCCTCCTCGTGCTGGAGGAAGTGTCCGTTCGCCAGGGTCGTCGCCTTGCCGAGGTCGTGCAGCAGGCCGGCCAGGCGCAGCACGGGGTCCGTGGCCGGGAGGGCGTCGGCGGCGCGGAGCGAGTGATCCAGTGCGTCCCCGCCGAGCGGCTTGGACTGTGGGACGCCGCGCAGGGCCGCCAGCTCGGGAAGCAGGACGGCGAGGAGCCCCAGCTGCTCCATCAGCGCGAACGCGCGCGACGGCGGAGCGGCGCCGGCCAGGATGCGCAGCAGCTCGTCGCGGACCCGCTCCGCCGAGAGCCCCGCCGCGTCCGGCGCGTGGCGCCGGATCGACTCCTCCGTCGGCGGATCGAGGCGCAGGTCGAAGCGGCTCGCCAGGCGAACGCCGCGGACCAGCCGCAGGGCGTCCTCGTTGAAGCGTTCGTCAGGATTGCCCACCGCCCGCAGCAGGCCCGCCTCCAGGTCCGCGGCCCCGCCGAACGGGTCCACCAGCCGGCCGGCGGCGGCGCTCCCGTCATCCGGGAGCCAGGCCATGGCGTTGATCGTGAAGTCGCGCCGCGCCAGGTCCTCGCGCACGGAGCTCCCCCAGCGCACGATGTCGGGCCGGCGCCGGTCCCGATACCCTGCCTCGACCCGGTAGGTGGTCACCTCGATCCCGGCCTCCCCGCCCGGATGGATCACGGTCACCGTGCCGAACGCGTTCTCCCAGGTCGAGCCGGGAAACCGCCCCGCCACCGCCTCCGGCGGCCAGGAGGTGGCGATGTCCCAGTCGGCCGGAACCTCGCCGCGCACCACGTCGCGGACGCAGCCGCCGACCAGCACCGCCTCTCCCCCGTCTCGCCGGAGTGTGTCGAGGACGTCGGCCACGGCCCCTGGCAGGTCAATGGAAAGGGAGTCGCCGTCGCGCATCGGTCCTCCTCGGAGCGGAGCGCGCCTACGCGCGCTGGCCCGGGGAGTCGCTCAGGAAGAGGTACGAACGCCAGGCGTCATTCTGCTCGTCGGCCAGGTAGGTGCCGTACAGGTAGCGCACGTCGGCACGCGGGGCGCGCGGCTCGCGGCGGAGCGCCATGCGCGCCTCGCCCAGGGTCTTGCTCCCCTTGCGGTGGTTGCAGGCGCGGCAGGCGGTGACGAGGTTCTCCCACTCGTGGCGGCCGCCGCGGTGCTTGGGCATGACGTGATCGATCGTCAGGTCGCGGGTCGCCGCGCCGCAGTACTGGCAGGTATGCGCGTCGCGCGCGAAGACCTCGCGGCGGCTCAGCTTGACCCGGGGGCGCGGCCGGCGCACCAGGTAGATGAGCCGGATCACCGACGGTGCGGGGATCGCCAGCGTCGGGGTGTGGATCACCTGGTGGTTCCGCTCCAGCAGCTCCGCCTTCTCGGCGCCGAGCAGGTTGAAGGCACGCCTGATGTCGCAGACGTTGAGCGGCTCGTAATTCTGGTTGAGGACCAGGACCGGTGCGTTGAGCAAGCCGTGCCTCCGTGGCGCGGATGATACCAATCGCGCGGCGAGCGGCTCTCCGGGGGCCCTTCTGGGAGTCGGCGACGGCCGCGAGTACAATGGAGGGCGAGGCGCAGCGTAGCTGCGCCGCCATCGGTTCGCGCACGAATTCGCATCCACAGGGGTTGCATGGCCACCATCGAAACCAGCACCTGGGCGACCAAGGTCGGGCTCGCCCGCATGCTCTCCGGCGGCGTGATCATGGACGTCGTCACGGCCGATCATGCCCGCATCGCGCAGGAGGCAGGGGCGGTGGCGGTCATGGCGCTCGAGCGCGTCCCCTCGGACATCCGCAAGTTCGGCGGCGTGGCGCGCATGTCCGATCCGAAGCTGATCGAGGAGATCAAGGCTGCGGTCAGCATCCCGGTCATGGCCAAGTGCCGGATCGGGCACATCGCCGAGGCGCAGATCCTCCAGCAGCTGGAGGTCGACTTCATCGACGAGTCCGAGGTGCTCACCCCCGCCGACGAGGAGCACCACATCGACAAGCACGAGTTCCGCGTGCCGTTCGTCTGCGGGTGCCGTGACCTGGGGGAGGCGCTGCGGCGAATCGGCGAGGGGGCGGCGATGATCCGGACCAAGGGCGAGGCGGGGACCGGCAACATCGTCGAGGCGGTGCGGCACATGCGGGCGGTCACGTCCGGCATTCGCGTGCTGGCAGGGATGCGCGAGGACGAGCTGTACGCCGCCGCCAAGGAGCTCCGGGCGCCGCTCGACGTGGTGCGCCAGACGGCGACCCTGGGCGAGCTGCCGGTGCCGAACTTCTCGGCCGGTGGCGTGGCCACCCCCGCCGACGCGAGCCTCATGCGCCAGCTCGGCGCGCAGGCGGTCTTCGTGGGGAGCGGCATCTTCAAGAGCGAGAACCCCGAGCGCGTGGCGCGCGCGATCGTGATGGCCACCACCCACTGGGACAACCCGGAGATCCTGGTCGAGGTGAGCACCGGCCTGGGCGAGCCGATGCACGGGCTCGAGCTCTCCGAGATCCCGGCGGAGGAACGCCTGGCCGTCCGCGGCTGGTAGGGGAGGCCCCGCACCGGTGGCGCAGAGCATGCCTGCCCCGGCGCCCGCACGCACGCAGCGCGCGGGCACGCAGCGCATCGGGATCCTTGCGGTGCAGGGCGACGTCCGCGAGCACGCGCGGGCGATCCTCGAGATCGGTGCCGAGCCGGTCGAGGTGCGACTGCCGCGCGACCTGGTCGGGCTCGACGCGCTGATCCTGCCCGGCGGCGAGTCGACGGCCATGCGCAACCTGATCGATCGCCATGGCCTGCGCAACCCGATCGTGGCGCTGGCGAAGGGCGGCGCCCCGCTCTACGGCACCTGCGCCGGGATGATCCTGCTCGCCGACCGGATCGCCGGCGGTGACGAGCCGGTGCTGCGCCTCCTCGACGTCACCGTGCAGCGCAATGCCTACGGGCGGCAGCTCGACTCCTTCGAGGCCGATATCCCCATCCCCGCGCTCGGCGACGAGCCGATGCACGGCGTCTTCATCCGGGCCCCGGTCGTAAGCGACGTGGGCCCGGGGGTCGAGGTGCTGGCCCGCGACGCCGATGGCCGCCCGGTCGCCGTGCGCCAGGGGCGTGTGCTGGCCACCGCCTTCCATCCCGAGCTGACGCCGGATCGGCGCCTCCACCGGCTGCTGCTGGAGCTGATCGGGTCGTGACCGCCGCCGGCTCCATTCGGGCGGCGCGCATCACCGACCGACCGGCCCTGGTCGCGCTCTCGCGCCAGGTCCACGACAGCGCCGAGGGCTACCGCCGCTCGCTCGGCGTCCCGGCCCGCTCCGCCGCGCCGCCCCGCATCAGCCTCGCTGCCCTGATGCCGTCCTGGCTGCCGCTCCGCTCGCCATCGGTCCACCTCGTCGCCGAGTGGGACGGGCGGCTGGTCGGCAGCTGCCGGGCGATCGAGGAGCCGCACCGCGACGACTGGGTGATCACCGAGCTCGACGCCGCCGCTGGGCCGATGGCCGGCGAGGTGCGCTACGCCCTCCTCCAGGCGGTGATCGAGGAGGGGGCGCAGCGCAACGTGGCGCGCTACCACGCCGCCTGCGCCGACGTCCCGGAGAACATGGAGCTCTTCGGGCAGCTCAGCTTCATGGCCTACGCGCACGAGGAGATCTGGTATCGGGCCCCGGGTGCCCTCCCCGCCGCGCCGGCCACGACGAGCGAGCCGATGGCCCCGGCCACGCCGCCCGACGCATGGCACCTCTTCGACCTGTGGACGCACGCCACGCCGCCGGCGATCGCCCGGATCGAGGGCTACGGTGCCGCGGACTGGGAGCCGGTCGGGCACGAGGCGGTCGTGCCGCGCAGCAGCCTGAACCCGCTCCTCCACTTCAGCGATGTGAACGGCTGGCTCCTCCCCGACGGGCAGCGAGCCGCGGGCTTCGCCCAGCACGGCGCCTGCCGGGCGGGACCGCACTACCTGCGCTTCCTGGTGCGCGACGGAGCCGATGGCGCGGCCTTCCTCGCCGCGGTGCTCGCGACGGTCGGCGGAGAGGCGCTGTCAGCGGGGATCCTGTCTCCGGTGCGAACATACGAGTCGACGGGGCGCCAGGCCGCAGAAGCGATCGGCTTCGAACCGGTCGGGCAGGTGAGCATGCTGGTGCGCGAGGTGCGCGCCACGCTCCGTCAGCCGGCCATGGTGCCGGCGGTCTAGCCCCTCACAGCGCGGACGACGAGACAGATGACCCAACAGGCGACCACCGATGACCTGGACGCGCTGCTGGCGGCCCTGCCGCCGGAGATCGTGGCGCGCCTGCGCACCTTCGCCAACCGCGCCGACCTGCTGGAGGTCGTGCTCGACCTCGGGCGCCGTCCCGAGGCGCGCTTCACGCACGGCGAGGAGGTGCTGCTCGAGCGTGAGATCGTCGAGGCCGATATCGCCCACGTGATCGAGCATATCGGCGCCTTCGGCGGCGACAACCGCGCCGGCATCGAGCGGACGCTGCATCGGATCAGCGCCATCCGCAACCGCGCCGGCAAGGTGGTGGGGCTCACCTGCCGCATCGGGCGGGCCGTCTTCGGGACGATCGACATCATCCGCGACATCGTCGAGGGCGGGCAGAGCGTCGTGCTGCTCGGGCGCCCCGGCATCGGCAAGACGACGATGCTGCGCGAGGTGGCGCGCGTCCTCGCCGATGACCTCGGCAAGCGAGTGATCGTCGTCGACACCAGCAACGAGATCGCCGGCGATGGCGACATCCCGCACCCCGGCATCGGCGATGCGCGACGGATGCAGGTGCGCATCCCCGCCGAGCAGCACGCGGTCATGATCGAGGCGGTCGAGAACCACATGCCCGAGGTGATCGTCATCGACGAGATCGGGACCGAGCTCGAGGCCGCGGCGGCGCGTACGATCGCGGAGCGCGGCGTGCAGCTGGTCGGCACCGCGCACGGCAACACGCTCGACAACCTCATGCTCAACCCGACCCTCTCCGACCTGGTCGGCGGGATCCAGACCGTCACCCTGGGAGACGAGGAGGCGCGCCGGCGCGGGACGCAGAAGACGGTCCTCGAGCGCAAGGCGCCGCCCACCTTCGACGTGGTGGTCGAGATCGTCGAGCGCGACAGCGTGATCGTGCACCGCAACACCGCCGAGACGGTCGATGCCATCCTGCGCGGCCACATGGTCCCGCCCGAGTCGCGCTGGCGTGAGGGCGGCGAGCTGCGGGCGGCGACCAAGTACGACTACAAGATCGCCGAGTCGCCGAGCGGCACCCCCACCTTCGCGGCGCTCGAGCCGCTGGGGGGGTTCGGCGCCTTCGGGCGCGGCCGCGCCGCGGGAGGGGCGATGGGACTCCGCCCGCTCCCCGCGCGGGGGCCCGCCGGGCGAGGTCGCGCCATCCCCGGCGAGCGCCTCACCGGCGACCGGTCCGAGCCGTCCGAGGCATCGGACCCGCGCCGTCATCTCGAGGTGGCCCTGCGCGAATCGTCGACCGGCGAGACGGGCGCGGTGCCGAAGCGGTCGCATCGGCCCCTGAGCCTCTTCGGCTTCGGGGTCAGCCGCAAGCACCTGGAGCAGGCGGTCCGCGAGCTGGGGGTGCCGGTCAACGTGGCTCGCGAGCTCGACGAGGCCGATGGCGTGGTCACCCTGCGCAACTACTACCGCCGCAAGCCATCGTCCCTGCGCGACGCCGAGTCGGGCGGGATCCCGATCTACGTGCTGAAGTCGAACACGATCATCCAGATGGAGAACCTGCTCGCCAGCCTGTTCGACCTGGAGGCCGATCCCTCCGAGGCCGCGCTCCACGAGACGGCCGAGGCGATCGGGCTGGTGCAGGCGAGCGGCAACCCGGTCGAGCTGGCGCCGCAGAACGCGTACGTGCGACGGCTCCAGCACCAGCTGGCGGAGCGCAACAACCTGATGAGCCGCTCGCGGGGGAGCGAGCCGAACCGCCGCGTCGAGCTGCTGCCCGACGAGGGGCGCGCGTGGCGGTGAGCCGGTGAGCGGCGCCCGTCGCGGCCGCTTCATCACCCTGGAGGGGCCCGACGGGAGCGGCAAGACGACCGCCGCGCGGCACCTGGCCGACTGGCTCCGCTCGCGCGGCGAGCCGACGGTCCTGACCGGGGAGCCGGGCGGCACGCCGCTCGGCGAGGAGGTGCGCCGGCTCGTGCTCCACCTGCGCGACGTCTCCGACGACCTCGACCCGCGGGCCGACGCGCTCCTCTTCGCTGCCGCTCGCGCCCAGCACACCTCGCGCCTGATCCTGCCCGCCCTGGAACGGGGCGAGCACGTGGTCTGCGCCCGCTACCTCGACTCGTCGCTCGCCTACCAGGGCGCCGCCTACGGGATCGACGCCGATGAGATCCGCCGCCTCCAGCGCTTCGCGACCTTCGAGGTGGTGCCGGATCTCACGATCCTGGTCGACGTACCGGTGGAGGTGGGGCTGGCGCGCAAGCGGCGCGGCGAATGGAACCGCTTCGAGGATACCGAGGGCGCCCGCTTCTTCGAGACGGTGCGCAGCGCCTACCTGGGCTTCGCCGCGGCCGAGCCGGAGCGCTACCGCGTGGTCGACGGATCGGGCAGCGTGGAGGCGACCGACGCCGCCATCCGCGCGGTGGTCGAGCCGTTCATCTTCCCGAGGACGCAGGACCGGTCAGCGCCCGGGTGATGAGGCAGGCTCATCGTCCTGCACCCGCGATGCCGTACCGGCGCCAGGCGATGAGTGGTGCTAATCAGCCGGGCCCAGGCGGGCGGATTTGGTGCACGACGAGTAGCCAGGCTCATATGGGCCGGCCGCAATGCCGGCCGCAATGGAGGTCGCTCGGCTCACCGCGCTTGATGCACGCGTCACGGAGCGCGTCACGCGGCCCGGACGGGTGGCCCTCGGGCGCTCCCCTGCGGCATAATCGACCCATGAAGCTTGTCATCGCCATCGTGCACAGCGAGGATGCCGGCAGCCTGGTCGACGCGCTCCTCGAGAAGGAGTTCCGCGCGACCCGCCTCCAGTCGTCGGGCGGCTTCCTCAAGCAGGGGAACGCGACGATCCTGGTGGGAGTCGAGGACGATCAGGTCGACGCGGTGCTCGAGATCGTGAGCGCCAACTGCCACTCGCGGAAGCAATTCGTCAACCCGATGCCGCCGATCATGGAGCCGGGCGAGTTCTACATGCCCTACCCGGTCGAGGTGGAGGTCGGTGGGGCGACCGTCTTCGTGATGCCCGTCGAGCGCTTCGAGCGCCTCTAGGACCGATACCGATGGTGGCGGCGCCATGGCTCGCCGCCCTTGAGCGGGATGGCTGAGCGGCCGGCGCCGCTCTTCCTGGTGGTCGACCCGGGGGCGTCGCCGAACCCGGACCTGCCGCCCGGCTCGTACGCCGCCGTGGGCGAGGCGGGGCGCCGGCGGCTGGCGATCGAGCTCTCCCGGCGCCTCGGGTCGCAGGGTGCCGGGGTGGCTTCGCTCCACCCCGCCAGGCCGCCGGCCGGCGAGGCCTTCCACTGGGGGCGCTGGTTCACCGCCGCTGCACGGTCCGTGCTCGCCCGGGTGCGGGCGGAGGGGCGGCCGCTCGACGCCATCGGCTACGCCGGCGCGGGAGCCCTCGCCCTCGCCGACGACGCGCTGCTCGAGGCGCTCACCTCGGCGATCCCCGGCGAGGCGGTGGGGAACAACCGCCATTCGACCGATGCCTTCCTGGTGGGCACCGAGCCGTTCGGGCCGCGGAGCGTGGAGGCGGCGCTCGCCGCCCTGCAATCCTGCTCGACCGACAACGCCGCGATCCGCTGCCTCGAAGCGGCCGGCTTCGCGTCGCGCGACCTGGCCGCCTCGCCCTGGGCTCGCTTCGACGTTGACACGCCGCTCGACCTCGCCCTCCTCCGCCTCGCCGTCCGGCTGCCGGGGACGCGCCGCCCCGACGGGCTGGTGACCGCCTTCCTGGAGATGGCCGCGCTGCCGGGCGGGAGGGGCCTGGAGCTGCCCCGCCTCGGCGCGGTCGCGGCGGTGCTGCGCGACAGGGAGGCGCAGCTGGTCGTCGCCGGACGGATCCCGTCGGCGGCGTGGAGCTACCTCGAGACGGAGAGTGCCTGCCGGGTCCGCTGCTTCATCGAGGAGCGAGGGATGCGCTCGGCGCGCGACGCCGCTCCCCACTCCCTGCTCGCCGACTGGACCCAGCGGCTCGGCCCGGCGGACCTGGTCAGGGAGCTGGCGTCGCTCGGGGACGCGGTGATCCTCGACACGCGGGTCGTGATGGCGGCGCGCGCCGGATCGTCGGACGGGTCCGCCTGGCCGCCGGCCGAGGAGCGCTTCGCCTCGGATTTCCTCGACGCCACCCCGGTCGCCACGGCATGGCTGGCGGAGCTCACGGCAGCCGCCGCTGAATCCGACGTGCCGATCCTGCTCGGCGGTCACGCGCTCGTCAGCGACGGCCTCCGCATCCTGGTCGACGCCGCCTGGCTTGGGCGGTAGCCGGCCCCCCTTCACCGGTGATTCCTGAGTGAATGTGATCGAACATGGAGTGCGTGAAACGCCGCTCTCCATCCTCACCAGAATGAGGAAGCCCCAAAACGGGCTCCTGCGCCGGATGACATTCCTGAGTGAATCGAGGGCAACGCGCCGCGTCCGAGCGACGCGGCCTGGCTTGGGCGGTAGTGGAGGGTTCTGTCCGGTCACGATTCCTGCGTGAATGTGATCGAACCTGGCAGCCCAGAAAGCAGGGCTGCGATCCACAGGGGAATCAGACCGCGTGAATTCTGTGCTCCGTGCTGGATGACATTCTTGAGTGAATCGGCGGGCGTGAATCGGCGGGCGTGAATCGGCGGGCGTGAATCGGCGGGCGTGAATCGGCGGGCGTGAATCGGCGGGCGTGAATCGGCGGGCGTGAATCGGCGGGCCGAATGGAAGCCAGGCAGGTAGCCAAGGGAAGCGGCCAAGCCGGCGATGACGTCTGCGCCTGGGGGGACGTCTGCGCCTGGGAGGTAGCCCGCGGCGGCGGCTGCTAGACTGATTCCCGAGGCGGCCGGCGTGCGTGCGTGGGCCGCGGAGAAACCGAGCACCAACTGCGCGGGACATCGGTCCTGCGCCCGAGCACCCACGGAGCTGGTATGGATCAGACCGGACTGCTCTACGTCATCGGATTCGCGATCGCCGCGTCGATCTTCGTCTTTGGCACGATCCTCTTCTCATGGCTGATCACCCATCGGCGCCGTACCCCGCAAAAGGGGCTCCCGTACGAGTGCGGGATCGACACGATCGGCGACACCTGGTCGCGCTTCGGCCTCGCCTTCTACCTCTACGCGCTCCTCTTCGTGGCATTCGACGTGGAGATCGTCTTCGTCTACCTGTGGGCGGTGGCGGTCCGGGCGATCGAGGTGCAGGGGATCGTCCTGATCGGCCTCTTCCTGGGGATCCTCCTCTTCGGGGAGCTGTACGCCTGGAAGAAGGGCGACCTCAAGTGGCGCTAGAGACCCCGCCGCGCGCCGAGGGCAGGGTCACCGCGTCCCTCTCGGCGGACGGACGCATCGTCGTCCCGGACCAGGCCGATGACGAGCTGCTCCGCGAGTTCGGGATGGAGGAGCACCCGCAGGGCGGCTTCCACGGCCTGCTCGAGGTGATCCCGACCCGGGCCGACATCGTCCTGGACCTGATCCGCGCCAACTCGCTCTGGCCGCTCCTCTCCGGCCTGAGCTGCTGCGCGATCGAGATGATGAGCACCGCCACGAGCAAGAACGACATCGACCGCTTCGGGATGTTCCCCTTCCGCGCCTCGCCGCGGCAGGCGGACGTCCTGATCGTGGCCGGGACGCTGACGACCAAGATGGCCGGCCCGCTGGTCCGCCTCTGGGAGCAGATGCCCGAGCCGAAGTGGTGCGTGGCGATGGGCACCTGCACCACCTCCGGCGGCCGCTTCAAGCGCAGCTACAGCGTGGTGCAGGGGGTCGACCGCGTCATGCCGGTGGACGTCTACGTGCCCGGTTGCCCGCCCCGTCCGGAGGGGCTGATCTACGGGATGATGCGGCTCCAGGAGCTGGTCAAGCAGCGTCGCGGCGAGTGGCCGACGTTCGTCGACCGCGGGGTCCAGCGGCAGGACTGGGAAGGAGACGTGCGCTGAGCGCCCCGGCCAAGGCGGGTGCCCTGGTCCGCCTGCTCCTCGACCGCTTCCCCGACCTGGCAGCCGACCTCTGGACCGATGAGGACACGGTCGAGGTCCGGATCGACGGCGCCCGCAACGTGGAGCTGCTCCAGGTCCTGCGCGACGAGCCCGAGCTCAACTTCTTCTACCTGGCCGATGCCGCCGCGGTCGACTACGGCCCGAGCGAGCACTTCGAGGTGGTCTACCACCTCTACTCGGATCGCCACCCCGCCTGGCTCCGCGTCCGCGCGCGGGTGAACCGCGCCGATCCCCACCTCCCCACCATCACCGGCCTGTGGGAGGGGGCGATGTTCCACGAGCGCGAGATGTACGACATGATGGGGATCGTCTTCGACGGCAACCGCGACCTGCGCCGGATCTACATGTCGCCCGACTACCGCAGCTTCCCGCAGCGCAGGGACTTCCTGCTCCCCGATGACGCCGCCGACTCACCGGCCGCCGGCGTGCGGCCGTTGGAGCGCCCCGAGACGTGGGATCTCTCCCGCCTCTCCGACGAGCTGGCCCCGGGCGTGATCGCCCGCGCGGAGTCCGAGTCGTGACCAGCGACGTGAAGATCCCCGATCCGCTCGACGTCGAGCGGGAGGAGGAGGCGCGGCTGCGCACGGTCGCCGGGCTCCCGCCCGCCAGGGGACCCGTCGGTGATTACGCGGGCTTCGAGTCGGTGGGGCTCCCGGATCGGCCTCCGCAGACCGAGCGCGAGCGCCAGGTCTACTCCCTCGCGGAGGGGGAGATGCTGGTCAACATGGGCCCGCAGCACCCCTCGACGCACGGCGTCATGCGCCTCGTCGTGAAGGTGCGTGGCGAGGTGGTGACCGACATCGACCCGGTCCTGGGCTACCTGCACCGCGGCATCGAGAAGCTCTGCGAGAACGCCACCTACACCACGGTGCTGACCTACGTCGACCCGATGGACTACCTCGCCTCGATGCACAACGAGCACGCTCCGGCGATCGCCTTCGAGAAGCTGTTCGGGGTCCAGGCCCCCAGGCGCGCGGAGTACATCCGGGCGCTGGTGGTGGAGCTGAACCGCGTGTTCAGCCACAGCCTGATGATGGGCTTCCTGGCGCTCGACATGGGCGGCATCACGCCGATCCTGTACGGCTTCATCAACCGCGACGAGATCGTCGACATGCTGTCGGCGATCAGCGGCCAGCGGATGCTCTTCAACTTCTTCCGCGTGGGCGGGGTCAATTTCGACGCCAACGACGAGTTCTTCTCGCGCCTCGGCACCTGGCGAGCCCACGTGCTCAAGAACGTCGAGATGAGCGAGCGGGTGATCACCGACAACGAGATCTTCCGGGCGCGGACGATCGGGATGGGCGTGCTCTCGGGCAGGGACGCGATCGCGCTGGGGGTATCGGGCCCGAACCTGCGCGCTTCGGGCGTGGCGTTCGACGTGCGGAGGGCGCATCCCTACTCGATCTATCCGGAGCTCGAGTTCGAGGTGATCACCCAGCCCGGCGGGGACTCGAACGCCCGCTACCTCCAGCGCGTTGCCGAGATCAAGCAGAGCATCCACCTGATCGACCAGATCGTCGACAGGATGCCGCACGGGCCGGTGCAGGCCCAGGTGCCGGGGATCATCCGCCCCAGGCCCGGGCGGGCCTACGCCGCGGTCGAGTCGCCGCGCGGCCTCTACAGCGTCTACGCGATCAGCGACGGCGGCCCCAACCCGTATCGGTTCCGGATGCGCGACCCCTCCTTCGTCAGCCTCCAGGCGATCCCCAAGCTGATGCCGGGGCACCTGATCGCCGACACCATGGCGGTGATGGCCAGCTTCGACCCGGTGATGGGCGGGGTCGACAAGTAATGGACTGGAGCGTCGTCCTCGGCGTCCTGCGCTTCCTGCTCTCCACGACGCTGATCCTGCTCCTGACCGTGCCGACCGCCTTCGTGGTGATCCAGATGGAGCTCAAGATCATCGCCGGCGCGCAGCTCCGCTACGGCCCCAACCGGGTCGGGCCATGGGGCATGTTCCAGAGCACGATCCACGGCTTCAAGGTGCTCGCCAAGGAGGATCAGATCCCCGACCAGGCCGATCGCGCCACCTTCACCATGGCGCCCTGGATGGTCTTCATGGCAGCCGCCATGAGCATGCTGGTGATCCCCTTCGCGCCGGGCGCAATCGCCGCCGACTTCAACATCGGGATCGTCTACTTCTTCGCCGTGCTCGGCCTCTCGGTGGTCGGCCTGCTGGTCGCCGGCTGGGCCAGCTACAACAAGTACTCGCTGCTCGGCGGCCTGCGCAGCGCCGCCCAGATGGTCAGCTACGAGATCCCGCTGACGCTGTCGGTGGTGGGGGCGGTGGTGCTGGCCGGCACGCTCAACTTCCGCGAGCTGATCGCGTGGCAGCTGGCCCACGGCTGGCTGCTCGTCTGGCAGCCGGTCGGCCTGGGGATCTTCTACGTCGCCTCGCTGGCCGAGATCAACCGCACCCCGTTCGACATGGTCGAGGCCGACAGCGAGCTGGTGGCGGGGCCCTTCACCGAGTACTCCGGCATGCGCTTCGGGTTCTTCTTCTTCGCCGAGTACGTGGCCCTCTTCATCATGAGCGGGATCATGACCTCGCTCTTCTTCGGGGGCTGGCTGGCGCCGTGGCCCTTCCCCGCCCAGCTCGACGGGTTCGCCGGCACGCTCTACGGCGTCTTCTGGTTCTTCCTCAAGACCTACCTCTTCGTGGCGCTGGCGGTCCTGCTGCGCGTCACGCTCGTGCGCATCCGCGTCGACCAGCTGATGGGGGTGGCCTGGAAGGTGCTCCTGCCGCTGGCCATGGTCAATCTGATCGTCACCGCCGTCGCGGTGGTGGCCTTCAAGCTGTGAGGATCCCCGGCTTCGGCATCCTCAAGGGGCTGCGCCAGACCGGGCGCAACTACTGGGCGCCCAAAGTGACGAACCAGTACCCCGAGTCGCGCCCGACCATGCCGGACCGATGGCGTGGCCGCCTCGACCTGATCTACGACCCGTTCGGCGAGCACAAGTGCGAGGTCTGCTTCCAGTGCGCGCAGGTCTGCCCGGTCGAGGCGATCGACATGAGCGGCTTCGACTCCGAGGGGAAGCGGATCCGCTACGGCATGCCGGAGATCTACGACGAGCGCCGGGATCCGAACGCCTACCGTCGCGCCGGCCTGCCGGCGGAGCCGATGCGCAACGCGGCGCGCTGGGACGAGGCGATCGACGCCCCCTGGCTGCGCGGCGTGATCGACGGGTACGGTGGGCGCCCCGAGGCGCTGGTCGCCATCTTCTCCGCGGTCGAGTCGCGCTACGGCTACCTGCCCGAGCTCGCCCTTCGACAGGTGAGCGACACGACGTCGATCCACTGGGCCCAGGTCTTCGGCGCCGCCGGGCTCGGCGGCTTCCGCCTCCTCCCCGCCGACGGGCACCTCGTCACCGTCTGCACCTGCGCCGCCTGCCGCTTCGCCGGCGGCGACGCGCTGCTGGCCGCGATCCGCGCCGACCTGGGGATCGGCCCCGGCGAGAGCACGGCGGACGGCTCGATCACGCTCGAGACGAGCGACGAGGTCACCGCGGGCGCGCTGGCGCCGGCGCTGCGCATCGACACGCTGGTCTACGGCCCGCTGACCGTGGAGCAGGGGCGTCACGTGGTCGCGGAACGTCGTAAGGCTCCCGCCCGGCGGCCCGCGGGCCAGGCCGTCTCGTGAGCGAGGGCTCCACCGGCCTCTCCCCCCAGATCCGCATCCTGCCCGGCGGCGAGCAGCGCCTGCTGGCCGAGATCGGCAAGGTCGACCCGACCAGCCTGGAGAGCTACCGCAAGGCGGGCGGCTACGCCGGCCTGAAGCGCGCGGTCGAGAAGCTCGGCGCGGAGGGGACCCTCGACGAGGTCGCCGCCGCCGGACTGCGCGGGCGCGGCGGTGGCGGCTACCCGACGGCGGACAAGTGGCGCGCCGCCCGCGCAGCCGAGGGCGAACGCAAGGTCGTCGCCAACCTGATCGGGGCCGATCCCACGGCGCTGGGTGACCGAGCGCTGGCCGAGGGCAATCCGCATCTCATCCTGGAGGGGGTGCTGGTCGCGGCGTTCGCCACCGGGGCGTCGGAGGCGGTGATCGCCGTGCGCCGCGACTGGAGCGTGGCGCTCGAGCGGCTGCGCGCCGCCGTCGCCGCGGCCGATGCGGCGCACCTGGCCGGCTACCTGGTGATGGGCACCGACTTCTCGTGCGTGATATCGGTCTTGGAGGGAGCGCCGGCGCTCGTGGCCGGCGAGGAGACCGCCCTGCTGGCGGCGCTGGCCGGCGACCGCGGCATGCCGGTCATCCGGCCACCGTACCCGACCGAGCGCGGGCTGCGCGGCGCGCCGACCGTCGTCCAGAACGGCGAGACGCTGGCGCACGTCGCCTGGATCGCGCGGCACGGGGCGAAGAAGTTCGCGGCCGTCGGCAGCAAGGACGCGCCGGGCACCAAGCTGGTCAGCATCTCCGGCCGCGTGGCGCAGCCCGGCCTGGCGGAGGTCGCCCTCGGGACCCCGCTCTCGCGGATCGTCGCGCTGGCCGGCGGCGGCACCGGGACCACCAAGGCGGTCTTCGTCGGCGGCCCCGGCGGCGGCGCCATCGCCGCGACCGAGCTCGCCACGCCCTATGACTTCGACGCGCTCCACGCGGCGGGAGCCGGCGTCGGCCTTGGACAGCTGCTCGTGACCGACACCGACACCTGCATGGTCGACACGGCCCGCTTCTTCCTCGACTACTCCGCCCGGGAGGCGTGCGGCAAGGCGGTCCCCTGCCGGATCGGCACGAAGCGGCTGGTCGAGGCGCTGGATCGGGTCCTGGCCGCCAGCCCGCGCCCGAACGACCCGCAGCTGATGCGCGACCTCGCCCGCAAGATGCACGACACGGCGCTCTGCCACCTCGAGTCGCGCGCGCCGGGGCCGATGCTCACCACCCTCGACCGCTTCGCCGACGAGTACCGCGCCCACGCCGAGCGCGGCGAGTGCCTGGCCGGCGCCTGCGCCACGCCGCGTGTCTCGCCGCTGCTCGTACCGCTGGCGGGCCTCTAGGATGCACCGGCCATGAGCTTCGTCACCAACGGCAACGGGAACGGCACGGGCGCGCCGCTGCGCCCGGAGGACTACACCCCCATCTGGCCGATGGTGCCGGGCACCCGCAAGATCGCCGTCACCATCAACGGCGCGGTGGTCGAGGCCGAGGAGGGGCAGACCATCCTCCAGGCCTGCCGCGTGCTGGGGATCGACGTGCCGACGCTGTGCTACGAGCCGAAGCTGGCGCCGTACGGGGCCTGCCGCATCTGCGTGGTCGAGGTCGAGGGCCAGGAGACCACGCCGATCTCCTGCGGCACCCAGATCGCCGAGGGGATGGTCATCACCACCCACTCGGATCGGCTGGTCGAGAACCGCCGGATGGTGCTCGAGCTGATCTTCAGCGACCACGACGCGTACTGCCTGCCGCCCTGCCAGTTCAAGTGCCCCACCCGGGTCGACATCCCCGGCTACCTCAAGCAGAACACCCTGGGCAACTGGGAGGAGGCGACGCGCATCCTCAAGCGCTCGCTCCCCTTCCCCGCGATCCTCGGCCGCGTCTGCCCGGCGCCGTGCGAGACGCACTGCCGGCGCGAGGAGGTCGACACCGCCATCGCCATCCGCGACTCGCACCGCTACTGCGCCGACCGGGTGCTCGAAGTGGATGCCCCCGCCCCGACGCCGTGGCCCCGCGAGCCCGACTCCGGGCGGCGCGTGGCGGTCATCGGTTCCGGTCCGGCGGGCATGTCCGCCGCCTACTACCTCCAGCTGCGCGGCCATCACTGCGACGTCTATGAGGCCGATCCGGAGCAGGGCGGCATGCTGCGCTACGGGATCCCGGCCTATCGGCTCCCGAAGGAGTGGATGGACCGCGAGCTGAACCACGTCTGGGAGCTGGGCGCGACCTTCAAGCCCAACATGCGGCTGGGGCGCGACTTCCACATCGCCGACCTGCTGGAGCAGGGCTACGACGCGGTCTACGTCGGGATCGGCTGCTACCGCTCCAACGAGATGGGGATCCCCGGCGAGGACGCCGACGGCGTCGTCAACGCGCTCGAAAACCTCTACAACAGCTCGCGCGGCGTCCCGATCCCGGCCCTCAAGGGCGCGAAGGTGGTGGTCATCGGCGGCGGTTTCACCGCCATCGACTGCACGCGGACCAGCATCCGCCAGTCGGCCGCAGAGGTGACCCTCGTCTACCGCCGCGACCTGAAGGACATGCCGGCGCAGGACGAGGTCCACGAGGCGATCGAGGAGGGGGCGCG
>JACPOU010000054.1 GCA_016191345.1 Chloroflexota bacterium | reverse complement strand
GGTCGCCCGCGACCCCCCGGTCGCCCGCGACCCCCCGGTCGCCCGCGACCCCCCGGTCGCCCGCGACCCCCCGGTCGCCCGCGACCCCCCGGTCGCCCGCGACCCCCCCTGTGGCCTATGCACGTCGCTGGAATACGATCCCAGACTCCGGTGGTCCACAGCGTCGATATGCCAGCGACGTGCATACGCACTTGCCAACCTCTGGCTCCCAGGTCCCCGGGGGCGGCGTCCGGAGGTCCGGCCTGCGCAATACCCTCGCCGTCGGCCTATTCGGGTCGGCGGCAGACGCGTCGAAGTCCCGGTTGTCCACACCGTCGATATGCCAGCGACGTGCATACGAACCGGGCGGGGTCCGCCGGAGTGCGCAGAGCCGGCCGGCGGCCCGGAGGCAGGGAGGCCGGGAGGCGGCCCCGAACTGCGCGACGCGGCCCGCGGCCAGGCGGCCAGGAGGCGGCCCCGAACTGCACGGCCCGGCCTGCGGCACTGCGGGCGGGGGCGCGAATCGCGAGGCCCCGGCGGAGAGTCGAGGCCTGATCGTCGCGACGCGGTTGCCGGTGCGGTTGCCGGCGGCGGGTCAGGCCTTCGCCGCGGCCTTCTTCGTCGCGGCCTTCTTCGCGGGCGCCTTCTTCTCGGCCGTCGCCTTCGGCTGCGCGGCGGCCGTCGCGACCGGCTTCGCGGTCGTGGACTTGTTCACGGTCTTCTTCGCGGGAGCCTTGACGGTCGTCGCGGCCTTCGCCGCGGCGGCCTCGGCCTTGGCCGCGGCGGCGGCCTGGGCGGCGGCAGCCTCGGCACGGGACGACTTGTTGAGCGCGGCCCGGGCCTTGCCGGCCGCGGTCTGGGCGCCCTTGGCCTTGCCGGCCTTCGACGCGGCGATCCGGGCCTTGGCGGCCTTCTGGGCGGCAGCCTTGCCGATCGTCTTGGCGACATGCGAGGAGGTGGCCGCGGTTCCAACGCCGGCCGCGTTGACCGCCCGCACAAGACGCGACTTGCGGCGCGCGGCCGCGTTCGGGTGGATCGCGCCGGCCTTGGCCGCGCGGTCGAGCGCGCTGATCGCGCCGATCAGCGCCGCCTGCGCGTCCACGCCCTCGACGGGGTTCGTGGCGGCGGTCAGGGCGGTCTTGACGAGGGTCTTCGCGGCCGATCGGCGCGGGCCGAGGACGGCGTGCCTGCGCTCAGCGGATCGGACGCGCTTCAGGCCCGACGGCGTGCGAGCGCCTGTCCATGTCCGGGGCGTCTTGGCCAAGGTGCGAACCTCACGGGTGTTGAACGACGGATGACGGGCGCGGGCGGGACGTGCCGGGCGCGGACGGGGATGGTACCAGAGGGACACGGGTGTGGCCACGAGGCGCGACCACGGCCGTCTGACGGCCGGCCCGGGGCCAGCCTGTCAGACTCTCCAGCGTGATCGCCATTCTCGGCGGCCTGGCCGCAGCGACGTCGTGGGCCATCGCCACGCTGTGCTCTTCGCGGTCGAGCCGGATGATCGGGCCGGCCTCGGTGCTGTCCTGGGTCATGATCATCGGGTTTCTCGTCAGCATCCCGCCATCCGCCCTCGCGATCCCGGGATCGACGCCACTCAGCCTTCCGCAGATGGCCGGGCTGGTCGTCAACGGCTTCTCGTACACCGCCGGGCTCCTGCTCGTCTACCGCGCCCTGACGATCGGCCGGGTCTCGATCGTCACGCCCATCGCGGCCACCGAGGGTGCCCTCGCCGCGATCGGCTCGGTGCTCCTGGGCGAGCCACTGGGCCTGCCGATGGCGATCGTCCTCGCCGCGATCGTGACCGGGATCATCCTCTCCGCCATCGACCGTCGGGCCGAGGACGACACGCGTCACGAGGACCCGGCGGTCACCCGCCGGAGCATCATCCTGGCCGTCGCCGGGGCCGGTGCCTTCTCGATCGGGCTCATCACGAGCGCCCGCCTCGGGACCGATGTCCCGATCAGCTGGATCATCCTCGTCTCCCGCGCGGTCGGCGTCCTCGTCATCGCGCTGCCGCTCGCGCTCCGCGGCGACCTCCGGCTCAGCCGCCGCGCGCTCCCGCTCGTGGTCGTGTCGGGAATCCTCGAAGCCGTCGGCAACGCGTTCTACGTGTTCGGCGCGCAATCGAGCCCCGCGACGGCCGCCATCCTTTCTTCGCAGTTCGCCGCGATCGCGGCGGTCTCGGCGTTCATCTTCTTCCATGAACGACTGCAGCGGATCCAGGTCGTCGGTGTCTCGGTCATCGCCCTCGGGGTCACGGCGCTCGCGATCGTCCGGAGCTGACCGGCCGTCAGGTTCCCGGCGCGCGTGCAGGCAGGCCTATTCGCCGGCGACCGGACCCCAGCCGTCGGCGCGGAGCGCGTGGAGCTCGCCGAGGGCGATGTCGAACCAGGCACCGCCGATGGCCAGGACGCCGTGTTCCTCCCGTTCGCGGATCCACGGGAACGTCCGGAGATGCTCGATCGACTGCTCGATCGAACGGCGCTCGAGCGCGAGCCGCAGCTCGTCGGGCGACGCCCCCGGCATCGCGGCCTCGACCTCCGGCACGAGCTGACGGATGCCCGCGACCCACGTCCCGATGAAGTCCGTCGCGGAGAGCGGAGATCCCTCGGCATGCGCGGCCGCGATGCCGCCGCAGCGTCCGTGGCCCATGACCACGATCGAGCCGACGCCCAGCGCGAGGACCGCGAACTCGAGCGCCGCCGAGGCACCATGCGCGGCCGCGTCCGGCGCATAGACCGGCACGAGCGCGGCGACGTTCCGGATGACGAACAGCTCCCCGGGCCGCGCGTCGAAGATCGTCTCCGGCGCCGAGCGGGAATCGGAGCAGGCAACGACGAGGGTCGAGGGCCGCTGGCCCGCCTCGCCGAGCTCGCGGTACCGCTCGTGCTCGACGGCATAGCGGCCGGCCCGGAACCGCCGGTAGCCGGCGCGAAGGGCATCGGGCAGGACGGGCGCCGAACCGGACATGGAGCCTCCGAGGGACGCTGCTGGACGCCCCGATCGTAGCAAGGGAGCGGCGCCCGGCCGGCCCCGAGCCGGGCCGCCCGCTACACTCCGGCCCCGTGACGATCCCCCAGCACCGCCTCCGCAACTTCTCGATCATCGCCCACATCGACCACGGCAAGTCCACCCTCGCGGACCGCCTCCTCGAGACGACCCACACGATCGATCCCCGGCAGATGACGAGCCAGGTCCTCGATTCGATGGACCTCGAGCGCGAGAAGGGGATCACGATCAAGGCCCGGGCCGTCCGCCTCGAGCACACTGCGAAGGACGGTCACCGCTACGGGCTCAACCTCATCGACACGCCCGGGCATGTCGACTTTGCCTACGAGGTCAGCCACAGCCTCCAGGCCTGCGAGGGCGCGATCCTCGTCGTCGACGCCGCCCAGGGGATCGAGGCCCAGACGCTCGCGAACGTCCACCTCGCGCTCCGCGAGGGGCTGACGATCATCCCCGTCCTCAACAAGATCGACCTGCCCTCGGCCCAGCCCGAGGTCGTCATGGACGAGCTCGAGAACATCCTCGCCATTCCGCGCGAGGAGGTGATCCTCGCCTCGGCCAAGGAGGGGATCGGGATCGTCGACATCCTCGAGGCGATCGTCGAGCGTGTGCCGCCGCCGAAGGGCGATCCCGCCGCGCCGCTCCAGGCCCTCGTCTTCGATTCCCACTACGACCCGTACAAGGGCGTCATCGTCTACGTCCGGCTCGCCCAGGGGACCCTGCACGACCACGATCGCGTCCGGCTCATGGCCTCGGGCGCCGAGGCGGACCTCCTCGAGCTCGGGTTCTTCCGGCCCCAGCTCGTGCCCGTCGCGTCGATGAAGGCGGGCGAGGTCGGGTACGTCGCCACGGGCCTCAAGAACGTCCGCGAGGCGCAGGTCGGCGACACGCTGACCTCGGCGGCGCGGCCGGCCGCCGAGCCGCTGCCGGGCTACCAGGCGGCGAAGAGCCTCGTCTTCGCGGGCATCTACCCGGTCAGCGGCGAGGACTACCCGCTCCTCCGCGACGCGATCGAGAAGCTCCACCTCAACGACGCGTCGTTCACCTACGAGCCGGAGAGCTCCGTCGCGCTCGGGTTCGGGTTCCGCTGCGGATTCCTGGGACTGCTCCACATGGAGATCGTCCAGGAGCGCCTCGAGCGCGAGTTCAACCTCGACCTGATCGCGTCCGCGCCGTCGGTCGAGTACCAGGTGGAGCTCCCGAACGGCCGCGGGACGCTGACGATCGACAACCCGTCGCATCTGCCGCCGGTCGGCGAGATCGAGCAGATCCTCGAGCCGTGGGTCAACCTCTCGGTCGTGACGCCGGCGACGTACATCGGGCCGCTCATGGAGCTCTCGACGCAGCGGCGGGGCAGCTTCATCGGCCTCGAGTACATCGACCCGGTGCGGGTCCTCATGCGCTTCGAGCTGCCGCTCGCGGAGCTCATCGTCGACTACTTCGACCAGCTCAAGACGCGGACCGCGGGCTACGCGTCGATGGACTACGAGGAGATCGGCTACCGCGCCGCGCAGCTCGTGAAGCTCGACGTCCTCGTCGCCGGCGAGCCCGTCGACGCGCTCTCGATGATCGTCCATCGCGACAAGGCGACATCGCTCGGCCGGACGCTCGCCGAGCGGCTCAAGCAGCTCATCCCGCGCCAGATGTTCGAGATCCCGATCCAGGCCTCGATCGGCTCCAACGTCGTCGCCCGGGAGACCGTCCGGGCGATGCGCAAGAACGTCCTGGCCAAGTGTTACGGTGGCGACATCACCCGCAAGCGGAAGCTCCTCGAGAAGCAGAAGGAAGGGAAGCGCCGGATGAAGCGGGTCGGCTCGGTCGAGATCCCGCAGGAGGCCTTCCTGTCGATGCTCCGGACGGACGGGACGTAGGGTGGAGACCGGTCTCCGCATCCTCGTGGCGCTCGGGCTCACGCTGCTCCTCGTGCTCCACCGGCTCGAGGCCGAGCGGTTCGGCGCCGCCGAGTATGACGAGCCCGTCCGGGGTCGGCTGCCGTCGCTGCGCCGGCGCCTCGCCTGGTACGTGATCGGCGCCGCCGGGGTCGCGGCGATCCTGTGGGTCCATCCCGCCCCCGATCGAGACCTGTACCTCGGTGCCGGCAAGGGCGGCATCCTCCTCGGCTTCGCGCTGGCCGCGGTCGGGGCGGGGATCGCCGTCGGGTTCGCCTGGTGGCGCTACCACTCGGTCCGCCTGCCCGACGTGTCGGCCTATCCGGGCGCGCTCCTCAACGAGATCGCGACGGCGTTCACCGACGAGGCGGTGTTCCGTGGCGCCCTGCTCGGCTTCCTGATCCTCGGCGGCGTGGACCCGAGCCTCGCGCTCCTCGCCCAGGCCTTTGCCTACACGCTGGCGACGCGCCTCGGCGCGCCGGGCCGCAACCCGGCGATGTTCCTGCTCTCGCTGCTCATCGGGCTCGTCGCCGGCTGGGCGACGCTCCTCACCGGCGGGATCGCCGCAGCATTCATCGGCCACGCGGTGACGCGGGTCGCGATCTTCCTGACGACAGGCCATGCCGGCCAGCCCGCCGCGCGCGGCACGGAGGTCGAGGAGGTCGAGCGGCGGCGCCGCACGCCCGAGGGTTGGCGGATCGTCGCCGGGCGGGATGCCGGCAGGGATCGCTAGGCCGGAGGCGCTCGCGGGCTCCGGGCCGCCGGAGGCGCTCGCGGGCTCCGGGCCGCCGGAGGCGCTCGCGGGCTCCGGGGCGCCGGAGGCGCTCTACATCCACGTCCCGTTCTGCGTCTCGGTCTGCCCCTACTGCGACTTCGTCGTCGTCGGTGGCGCCGCGGCCCGCGGCCCGCGCAGCCGTGTCGCCGCGTTCGCCGCGGCGGTCCGGCGCGAGCTGGAGATGCGGGCCGACGTCCTCGACGCGCGATGGGGTGCCGTCGGGGGTGGCGCCCGGCCGCCGCTCCGCTCGCTGTACCTCGGGGGCGGCACACCGTCGCTCCTACCGGCCGCGGAGGTCGCGTCGCTGATTGCGCTCGTCCGCGAACGGTTCGGGCTCGCCCCGGACGCCGAGATCACGCTCGAGGCGAACCCCGGCCCGGACGAGCGCGGGGACGCCGCCGAGCTCGCGGCCGCGGGCGTCACCCGGATCTCGTTCGGGGCCCAGGCCATGGATGACGCGGCCCTTGCGCGCCTCGGTCGCCGCCATCGCGCCCGCGACGTGGCCGCGGCCGTCGACGGGGCGAGGCGGGCCGGGATCGCCTCGATCAACCTCGACCTCCTGTACGACGTCCCCGGCACGACCGAAGGCGGCTGGGTGGCGGGTCTCGAGGCCGCGCTGGCGCTCGGGCCGGACCACCTCTCGCTCTATGCCCTGACCCTCGACGACCCCGACGCCGAGGGCCTGACCGGCGCCGGCGGCGATCACCTCCCGGTCTCCCGGGGCGCCCGGGCATGGCGCACGAGGGCGAGGCAGGAGCAGGACGAGGACCGCGCGGCCTCGATGTACGAGCACGCGACGGAGCGCCTCGAGATCGCGCGATTCGATGGCTACGAGATCAGCAACTGGGCGCGGCCTGGCCACGAGAGCCGGCACAACCTCGCCTACTGGGAGCGCCGGCCATTCGAGGCCGCCGGTCCCGGCGCCCATGCATTCGACGGCGCGACGCGGCGATGGAACGCGGCGCGCCTCGATGCCTATTTCGCCGCGTTGACGCCCGTCGACGGCGGGCCGGGCCGCCTGCCGCCGGGTGGGACGGAGGCGGTCAGCCCGTCCGGCGCCGCCGCAGAGCGGGTGATCCTCGGCCTTCGACTCGGGCGGGGGATCGCGGCCCGGCTCGGCGACGAGGCGCCATTGTCGGCGCACCTCGGGTTGGCGCTCGATGCCGGGCTGCTCCGGCGGAGCGAGGACGGCGAACGCTTCCGGTTGACGACGCGGGGCCGCCTGCTCTCGAACGAGCTGTTCGCCCGGCTCGTCTGACCGCCGCACGGACGCATCGCCGGCGATCCGGACAGACCCTGATCCGTTGACACTCGTCGCGCTCGCGGATACGATGCCTGCATCGCGTTAGCACTCTGGCATGGAGAGTGCTAACCATCTCCGGAACGGGAGCCACGGCCTTGGCGCGACGCATCCGCCGCTCCATCGGCCCGCTGGACCATCGCTCTCAGGCGATCCTTCGGGCTGTCATCGAGGAATACGTCACCACCGCCACGCCGGTCGGCAGCCTCGCGCTCGTCGAGCGGTACGGGCTCGGCGTGTCCAGCGCCACGGTCCGCAACATCCTTGCCGAGCTCGAGCTCGGGGGCCTGCTGACCCACCCGCATACCTCGGCCGGGCGGATCCCCACGGACGAGGGCTACCGCTGGTATGTCGAGTCGATCATCGATTCGGCGCCCATGCCGGACATCGAGCAGCTCATGATCCGCCACCAGTTCGGCCAGGTGGAGTTCGCGAGCGAGCACTGGTTCCGCCTCGCCGCATCGACGATCGCGTCCCTCACGCGGGTTGCGGGCCTCGCGACGCCGGCCAAGCCCGCGGCGGCGCACATCCGCCGGGTGGACGTCGTCTCGATCAACGACCGCCTCGCCAGCCTCGTGCTCGTCCTGCGCGAGGGGGCCCTGAAGCAGTCCCTCGTGACGCTCGACGCGGGCGTGGACCAGGCCACGCTGACCGCCGTCGCGGCGATCCTCAATGATGCCGCCGCGGGCCGGACCGCCCGCGAGGTCGAGCGGTCGATCGGCCGGATCCCCGCGGACCATCCGCATGCCGCCCTCGCCCAGCGCATCGGCGACCGGATCGTCCGGATGCTCCGCGAGTACGACGCGGAGGCCGTGGAAGAGGTCTTTTCTGACGGCCTCCTCAACGTCATGGGCGCGCCAGAGTTCGCCCAGAGCGACAAGCTTCGGCGCGTCTTCTCCGCCCTCGAGAACCGGACCTACCTCGGCGAGCTCGTCGGCGACGTCGCCGCCGCCGGCCAGGTCCGGGTCTTCATCGGCCACGAGAACCGGGCGGAGGACATGCGCGAGGTCGCCCTGGTGCTGGCGCCGTACGGCCGGCCCGGCCGGGCGGTCGGCGTGGTCGGGGTCCTCGGTCCCACGCGCCTCGCCTACCCGCAGGCGATCGGCACGGTCCGCTTCGTCTCCGGCCTGCTCAACGAGCTGGTCGATCACCTTTACGCCTGATCCCGTCGATGCAGCGCAGGAAGCCATGAACCGACGTACCCGCGCCGAAGAGCGCGCCGACCAGATCGACATCTCGCCCTCGAAGCTCCTCGCCGAGCTCGAGCGCATCACCGGCGAACGCGACGCCGCCGTCCGGGAGAAGGACGAGTTCCTCGCCGCGCTGCAGCGCGAGCGGGCCGAGTTCGTCAACTTCAAGCGCCGGACCGCGGAAGAGCGCCAGGCGATGCTCGGCCTGGCCGCGGAGGGCCTGATCAGCAAGGTCCTCGCGCTTGCCGACGACTTCGACCGGGCGATCGAGGCGCGGCCGCCCACGATCACCGACGACCCGTGGGTCGAGGGCATCGCCGCCATCGACCGGAAGCTCCGCCAGCTCCTCGAGAGCGAGGGCGTCTCCGCGATTGCCGCCGCGCCGGGTACGGCCTTCGATCCCCGCGAGCATGAGGCCGTGGCGAGCGTCCCTGGCAGCGGACTGCCAGACGGCTCCATCGTCGGGGAGCTGCGGCGCGGCTACCGCCTCCGCGACCGTGTCCTCCGCGCGGCCCTCGTCGCCGTCGCGGACGGCGCTTCGACCACCGGGTCCGCCGGCGACAGCGCCGGCTCCACCGACCATCCCCTCAACTGACCCTCGAGCGAACAGGAGCCACCACCGTGGGAAAGATCATCGGCATCGACCTCGGCACGACCAACTCGGTCGTGGCCGTCATGGAGGGCGGCGAGCCCACCGTCATCGCCTCGGCCGAGGGCGGCCGGACCGTCCCGTCGGTCGTCGCCTTCACGAAGACCGGGGAGCGCCTCGTCGGCCAGCTGGCGAAGCGCCAGTCGGTCACGAACCCGGCCAATACCGTCTACTCGATCAAGCGCTTCATGGGCCGCCGCTGGGACGACCCCGAGGTCAAGCGCTCGAAGGGGCTCGTTCCCTACACGGTCGAGAAGGATTCGAAGACCGACGGCGTCCGGGTCAGGGTCGCCGACGACAAGACGTACTCACCGCCCGAGATCAGCGCGATGATCCTGCAGAAGCTGAAGGCGGACGCCGAGGCGTACCTCAACGAGAAGGTCACCGAGGCGGTCATCACCGTCCCGGCCTACTTCGACGACACGCAGCGCCAGGCGACGAAGGACGCGGGCCGGATCGCCGGCCTCGACGTCAAGCGGATCATCAACGAGCCCACCGCGTCCGCCCTGGCCTATGGCCTCGACAAGAAGCACGACGAGAAGATCGCCGTCTATGACCTCGGCGGCGGCACGTTCGACATCTCGATCCTCGAACTGGGTGACGGCGTCTTCGAGGTCAAGGCCACGAACGGCGACACGCACCTCGGCGGCGACGACTTCGACCAGCGGGTCATCGACTGGCTCCTGGCGGAGTTCAAGAAGGACCAGGGGATCGACCTGTCCAAGGATCCCCAGGCGCTCCAGCGCCTGAAGGAGGCCGCCGAGAAGGCCAAGATCGAGCTCTCGTCCACGGCCTCGACCGAGATCAACCTGCCGTACATGACCGCGGATGCGTCGGGACCGAAGCACCTCGTCATGACGCTGTCCCGGGCCAAGCTCCAGGACCTCGTCGGCGACCTCGTCGAGAAGACGAAGGGCCCGGTCCTCGCAGCGCTCAAGGACGCAGGCCTGAAGCCGGCCGACATCGACGAGGTCATCCTCGTCGGCGGCATGACCCGCATGCCCGCGGTGCAGGAGCTCGTGAAGTCGCTCTTCGGGAAGGAGCCGCACCGCGGCGTGAACCCGGACGAGGTCGTCGCGGTCGGGGCGGCCATCCAGGCCGGCGTCCTCGGCGGCGAGGTGAAGGACGTCCTGCTCCTCGACGTCACGCCGCTGTCGCTCGGCATCGAGACCCTGGGCGGCGTCATGACCCGGCTCATCGACCGGAACACGACGATCCCGACCTCGAAGTCGCAGGTCTTCTCCACGGCCTCGGACAACCAGAGCCAGGTGGAGATCCACGTCCTCCAGGGCGAGCGCGACTTCGCGGCCGACAACAAGACGCTCGGTCGGTTCATCCTCGACGGGATCCCGCCGGCGCCGCGCGGCATCCCCCAGGTCGAGGTGACGTTCGACATCGACGCGAACGGCATCCTCGACGTCAAGGCCAAGGACCGGGCGACCTCGCGCGAGCAGCAGGTCCGGATCACCGCCTCCTCGATGCTCTCCAAGGACGACGTGGACAAGATGGTCCGCGAGGCCCAGGAGCACGCCGAGGAGGATCGCCAGCGGCGCGAGGAGGTCGAGACCCGCAACCAGGCGGAGCAGCTCACCTACCAGGCGGAGAAGACGCTCAAGGACCTCGGCGACAAGGTGTCGGCCGAGGACCGGGCGGACGCCGAGGCGAAGATCACCTCGGTCCGCGAGGCGCTGAAGGGCTCAGACCTCGAGGTCGTCAAGTCGAGCGCGGCGGCGCTCGCGGAGACGCTGTCCCGGATCGGCACGGCGGCCTACCAGGCGTCCAATGAGGCCGGCTCGGACGGCTCCGGGGGCGCGGGCGGCTTCAACCCGAACGGCGGCGACGCCTTCACCGGCAGCGACGGGGCCGATGGCGCGGGCGCCGGGGCCGGTGCGGGCGCCGGCGCGGGATCCTCTGCGGGCTCCGGTGCAGGCGGGGCGGGCGAGGAGACGGTCGAAGGCGAGTTCAAGGAGGTCTGACCACCGGCTCTGCCACGCAGCTCGAGCGAACGGCCCGCCAAGCGGCGGGCCGTTCGGATTCCGGGGGGTCCCGCGCCCGCGCCCCGGCCGTCGAACCGGCGCCGCGCCGAATCTGGACAATTCGACACAAGGTGACGCTTCGACAGCGGTGCGCGGCCAGATCGACACCACGCGCTGGGAATGTCAGGGACCGTCGCGCTGCCCGTGCGGGGACCCAGTGCGGACAGTCGCGATGCGGTGACGATCCCTCGCCTGCTGTCGATCTGACAGGAAGAGGATCCCAGCAAGGCGCCCCTCCGGCGCCCGCAGCCAGCCTCGGACGGCAAGGGTTCGCGGTCGTCGGGTGGCCCCAAGCCGGGTTGTTCGGCTTGGCGAGCATCAGGAGGCGGAGTCCTGACATTGCGGTGAAGTCGGCGGGGACGTCGCCCGGGTGCGGTTGACTCAGCCCGGCGGCCGGGCCGCGAGGCCATCGTGGCGGACCCGTCAGGGCAGGCGCTGGTCGAGGTTCTCGAGGGTGAGAGCTTCTGTCGGGTCGAGGGTCATGACCCGTCCGTTTGCGTCCACCGGGAAGAGCCAGCTGATCGTCGACACCCCGGGGCCGGAATCGGCTGCTGAAGCCGTCAGCGCGACCGCCATACCACCGGCAACGGGCGGGGGCACGAGGTCGGCGCTCCCGTTGGCGTACTCGTCGGCTCCGAGCCTGCCGCCCGGGATCCAGTAGACCTCGGTCGGGCCCTTCGCGGTCCACTGACCCCAGGCCACGCGGTCGAGGCGGAGCGTAAAGGCCCGGCCGATCATGTACTGGGCCGTGGCCGGATTCGACCAATCCGCGTGAAGCGCCGGTTCGGATGGCCGCGCCCCGTCCGGGGTGTTCCACTGCAGTGGGCTGGCCGACTCGACGGTCACGACGGCGATGCCCGCGAAGATTTGGCTGTTGTCGCGGATGAACTGCGCGAGCGTCTGGTAGTTGAACATCGTGGCGGCAGCGACGAAGCTCTCGCCATGCGCCGCGGCGGAGGCCGCCGGGGTCGCGCTCGGCGACGGTCGGCTGGGTGCGACCGTCGCAGCGGGGCCGGCCGTCTTGTCGGGCGCGACGCTCGGCGACGGGACCGTGGTCTGGTTCGCGGCGCCGGCGCAGCCGGCGACGATGATCGTGATCGCGAGCGTGGCCCGGACGACGCGGAGGCGAATCACGGCTGGGGCGAGAACGGACACGGCGGCGGGTAGCAGCCGCTCGGGTCCGTGCCATCGCGCGCATGGAGCGCACCGGTGTCGGCCAGACGCAGGTTCCTCCGGACGCCGAAGACATGGCTGAACGGATCGGACGCCAGTTGCCAGGTCAACGACCCGGCTCCGCCGGGTGTCAAGGCAGATGCTGGGAGAGGTCGGCCAAGGTGATGTCCTCGGTCGGGTCGAGGGTTTGGACGCCACCGGTGGTGTCCACCGGGAAGAGCCATGTGATCGTCGTCGACACCCCGGTGCCGAAGTCGGTTGAGGAGTCTGTCAGGGCGACGGCTTTTCCTCCGACGACGGGAGGAACGATAACACTCGTGCTGCCGGTCTCGTCGGCTCCGAGCTTGCCGCCCGCGAGCCAGTAAACCTCGGTCGGACCCTTGGCGGTCCACTGACCCCAGGCGACACGGTCGAGCTGCAGCCTGTACGCCCGTCCGATGAAGTAATCGGCCGTCCCGTTGTCCCAACCCGCGTGCAGCGCCGCGTCTGCCGGACGGCTTCCGTCCGGGGTGTTCCACTGCAGTGGGCTGACCGACTGGACGGTCACGACGGCGACCCCCTTGAACCTGTTCTCTCGAATGAACTGGGTCAGCGTCTGGTAGTTGTAGGTCGCGGCGCCGCCAAACCGGCTCTCGCCGTGCGCCGCGACGGAGGCCGCCGGGGCCGCAGTCGGCAACGGTCCGCTGGGTGCGACCGTCGCAGCGGGACCGGCCGTCTTGTCGGGCGCGACGCTCGGCGACGGGACCATGGTCGGCTTCGCGGCGCCGGCGCAGCCGGCGACGATGATCGTGATCGCGAGCGTGGCTCGGACCACGCGGAGGTGGGTCATGGCTGGGGCGAGAACGGACACGGCGACGGGTAGCAGCCGCTCGGGTCGGTGCCATAGCGCGCATGGAGCGCACCGGTGTCGGCCAGACCGAGGCTCCTCCGGACGCCGGCTCCTCCGGACGCCGGCGGCATGAAGCGAGACGACCCCGTGGCGCTCGAGGAGGTCGTTACCTCGAAGTCCGGGTTCCGGGAGTCCTGGTGACCGATCGTCGTCACCGCCCGGCTGACCGCGCTCTGCGTCCAGCTGCTGCGGACACCGCGAGGACGCCAGCCAGCGAGGCGATGATCTTGATCCTGGCCGCGCGCGTGGGTTTCCTCATCGGCGCGATCATATGCAGAAACGGGGGGGGGTCAAGAGGAAGCGGCCATTCGCCTGAACCGGCGGGCATGCCAGCGGTCGGTGCGGCTGAAGAACGGCGGTTCGCCGGCAGCTGCGATGTGTTCCTGTCGATGACCGCGTAGACCACGGTGCAGTTTGGCCGGCACGAGTGGCGGCCGCGGCAGTCCGGCGATTTGTGGCGCCGCACATCCCGGCCCGCGGGTCGCCGACGCGCTTCGACAATTCGACACCAGGTGACGCTTCGACAGCGGGGCGCGGCCAGATCGACACCACGCGCTGGGAATGTCAGGGACCGTCGCGCTGCCCGTGCGGGGACCCAGTGCGGACGGTCGCGATGCGGTGACGAGCCCTCGCCTGCTGTCGATCTGACAGGAAGAGGATCCCAGCAAGGCGTCCCTCCGGCGCCCGCAGCCAGCCTCGGACGGCAAGGGTTCGCGCGGGCAGCGCACGATCGAGCGTCGTGGTCAGTGCTTCGATCCGTCGCCGCGCCGTGCGGTCGTCGGGCAGGACCAGCAGCCGCGCCACGACGAGTGGCCGCCAGCCACGTTCGACGGCGATCCGTGGCCCGAGCCGGGCCTTCCGGTCGAGACCCGCGAGCATCGCCTGGGCGTCGGGGACCACCGACTTCACCTCGACCACGAGCAGCGTCCCGGTCGCACGGTGGAACCCCAGCACATCCACCGAGCCGCGCTCACCATCGATCGCGAAGGTGACCTCCGGGAAGGCCTCCCAACCCAGTCTTCCGAGCAGCTCGAGGACGAGATCGACCATCCGGGCGTGGCCGGCGTCGAGGAGCCGATCAAGCTCCTCTCCCTGCCAGAGCGCCCTCAGGAGCAGCCGCGCCCCGAGCGATTCGAGGACTCGTTCCAGCTGGCGGAGGGTGACCCGGCCCGCCTGGCCACGCTCGAGCCTTGAGATGGTCTGGTCGGAGCATCCGATCCGACGGCCCAGCTGGGCCTGCGTCCAGGAGCGGCGGCGACGGAGCGCCCGGATTGCGAGCCCGAGGCGAACGGCATCCATCCGCGCAGCATGCCCAGTGGCCCTTACCGGCCGATCATCGGCCGCCAGTGTCCGAGCGCGGACACTTCGACACGGAGCGGGAGTTCGGCAGTTGGGTACAGACAAATCGACACCGAGCGGGGATCTGCCACGAGTGCGCACATCGCCCGTGCGGGGACGGACGCTCGATGGTTCGGGCGCGATGACGAACCCTCACCGCGTGTCGATCTGACGGAGCGCGGCGTGGCCGGGCCCCGAGTGGCCGGGCCCCGAGGGGCGGACTCCGGACTGACGCAGCGCGGAGTGGCCGGGCCCCGAGTGGCGGACTCCGGGCTGACGCAGCGCGGAGTGGCCGGGCCCCGAGTGGCGGACTCCGGACTGACGCAGCGCGGAGTGGCGGAACCCGGAGTGGCCGAGGCCCGGAGTGGTGGACTCCGGGCTGACGCAGCCCGGAGTGGGATCCCGCCACCGCGCGCCCGCCCGCGCACTTCGCCAGGCTCATGGCGCCTGCGCGCGGCGGGATCGTCCGTGCCGGCGATCCCGCGTAGGATTCGCGGCCCATGCTCGACGACGCCGCGTCCCCGTCGCTCATCCAGGCCCGCGGCCTGACGAAACAGTTCGGCGCGTTCACCGCGGTCGATGCCATCGATTTCGATGTCGCGCCCGGTGAGGCCTTCGGGTTCCTCGGCCCGAACGGGGCGGGCAAGCCCTCGACGATGCGGATGATCGGCTGCACGTCGCCGGCGACGAGCGGCACGCTCACGGTCCTCGGCCTGGACCCGCGGACCCAGGGGCCGGAGATCCGCGGCCGGCTCGGCGTCGTGCCCCAGCAGGACACGCTCGACCAGGAGCTCACGGTCCGCGAGAACCTCGTCATCTACGGCCGCTACTTCGGCCTGAGCCGGGCCGAATGCGGGCGGCGCGCCGACGAGCTCCTCGAGTTTGCCCAGCTCACGGATCGCCGCGACAGCCGCGTCGAGCCGCTGAGCGGCGGCATGAAGCGCCGCCTGACGATCGCCCGGGGCCTCATCAACGAGCCCGACCTGTTGCTCCTCGACGAGCCGACCACCGGCCTCGACCCCCAGGCTCGCCACCTCCTCTGGGACCGCCTCTACCGCCTCAAGCAGCGCGGGGTCACCCTGGTCCTGACGACCCACTACATGGACGAGGCCGAGCAGCTCTGCGACCGCCTCGTGGTGATGGACAAGGCGAAGATCGTCGCCGAGGGCTCGCCCCGCCAGCTCATCGATCGCTACTCGACGAAGGAGGTGGCGGAGCTGCGGTTCCCGGTCGGGGTCCAGGAGACCCTCGACGGCCGGCTCGACGGGCTCGCCGACCGGATCGAGACGCTGCCCGACCGGGTCCTCCTCTACGCCGACGACGGCGAGGCGGTCGCGGTCGCGGCCCACGATCGAGGGCTCCGGCCCGAGACGGTCCTCGTCCGGCGCTCGACCCTCGAGGACGTCTTCCTGCGCCTGACCGGACGGTCCCTCGTCGAGTAGCGGGATGACCACGAGGAGCGACGTCTCCGCCCGACCCGCGCCCCCCGGCGCGATCGCGGCCGCCGGGCGGGTGTTCGAGCACCGCGCCTACCAGTACCGCCGGGCATTCCGCGGCTCGCTGTTCAGCTCGTTCGTGAACCCGGCGCTCTTCCTCATGGCCATGGGCGTCGGCCTCGGCGGGTACGTGAACGCGACGAGCCCCGACGCCTTCGGCGGCATCTCGTACCTGCAGTTCGTGGCGCCCGGCCTGCTGGCGGGCAGCGCGATGCAGCAGGGCATGTTCGAAGGCAGCTTCCCGATCATGAACGGCCTCGTCTGGGGCCGCATCTTCCACTCGATGTACGCGACGCCGCTGGATCCACGAGCCGTCGCGTACGGGACCCTCGCCTGGATCGCCTTCCGACTGGGACTGGTCGGGGCGATCTTCCTGGTCGTTGCGTGGGCCTTCGGGGCGATCCTCTCGCCGCTCGCGATCCTCGGCATCCCCACCGCGATCCTCACCGGCCTCGCCTTCGCCGGGCCGATTGGCGCGTTCTTCGCCACCCAGCCCACGCCCGACAAGTTCTCGGCGATCTTCCGCTGGGTGATCACCCCGCTGTTCCTGTTCTCGGGCACGTTCTTCCCGATCTCGAGCCTGCCGCCGGCGATCCAGCCGATCGCCTGGCTCTCGCCGCTGTTCCACGGCGTCGAGATCACCCGTGGGGCGATGCTCGGGACGCTCCTGGACCAGCCGCTGACCGCGCTCGCCCACCTCGCGATCCTCGTCGGGCTCCTGCTCGTCGGGACGTGGCTCTTCGTCGGCCAGATCCGGAAGAAGCTCGCGGCATGACCTTGTCAGGCTGGCGTCGATGACGACGCTCGGGGCCTCGATCCGGACCGCGCGCGACCTCCGCGCGTGGCACCTGATCGAGCGCAACCTCTTCGTCTACCGGCGGACCTGGACGATCATCGTCTCCGGCTTCTTCGAGCCGCTCTTCTACCTCCTCGGCATCGGCTACGGCCTGGGGCGGCTCATCGGCGACGTGGCCGGACCGGGGGGCCAGCCGATCCCGTACGCGATGTTCATCGGGCCGGCGCTCCTGGCGACCGGGGCGATGAACGGCGCCGTCGCCGAGGCCACGTTCAACTTCTTCTTCAAGCTCAACTACAACCGGACGTTCCAGGCGGTCCTCGCCACGCCCCTGACCGTCGGCGACGTGGCCGTCGGCGAGATCGCCTGGGCCCTGATCCGGGGCGGGCTGTATGCCGTCGGGTTTCTCGCCGTCCTCGGGGCGATGGGCCTCCTCGCGTCGCCGCTCGCGATCCTCGCCCTGCCTGCGGCGCTGCTCCTCGGCTTCGCGTTCGGGGCCATCGGAATGGCCGCCACGAGCTTCATGCGAACGCCCCAGGACTTCGACCTCATCAACATCGTGGTGCTGCCGATGTTCCTGTTCTCGGCCACGTTCTACCCGATCGAGACCTATCCCGAGGTCATCCGCGGGATCGTCGCCTGGACGCCCCTCTACCAGGGCGTCGCCCTGATCCGCGGCCTGACGGTGGGCGTCGTGGGGCCGGAGATGCTCGTCAACGTCGCGTACCTGGCGCTGATGGGCGGGATCGGGCTGTGGATCACCTCGCGCCGGCTCGACCGGGTGCTCCTGAAGTGACCGGCCCTGCGCCACGCCGTTGCGCAGTGTGGGAGGACGGAGTGCTGGAGGACCCTCGATTGACCCTTTCGGACACATCGACCTGGAGTGAGGCTTCGGCGACGGAAACCGATCAACTCGACACCGCGTGAACGTTTTGTCACGACGCGCCGCCGATGCCCCGCACGGTTCAAGGCGCGGCAGCGGGGTAGCCTTGACGAGGCCTCGCCTGGAGTCGAGATGACAGGAAGTCTCGCGAGGCCTGACGGTCGGAGGCCCGTCGGCGCAGGTGGCGTCGAGGCGGTCGCCGCAGGGAGGATGACCGATAGATGTCGACTGTCGAGCCTCGGCCGTGAGCGTCCCCGAGGCGCTCCGCGTTGAGCGCGCCGCCGGCCCCGAGGCGCTCCGCGTTGACCGCGCCGCCGCCCCCGAGGCGCCCCGCGTTGAGCGCGCCGCCGCCCCCGAGGCGCCCCGCGTTGAGCGCGCCGCCGCCCCCGAGGCGCTCCGCGTTGAGCGCGCCGCCGCCCCCGAGGCGCCCCGCGTTGAGCGCGCCGCCGCCCCCGAGGCGCTCCGCGTTGACCGCGCCGCCGCCCTCGAGGCGCCCCGCGTTGAGCGCGCCGCCGCCCTCGAGGCGCTGCGGGACGAGATCGTCGGCTGCTTCCGCTGCCCCCGACTCGTCGCGTGGCGCGAGCTGGTCGCGCTGGACAAGGTCGCCCGCTTCCGCGACGAGCCGTACTGGGGCCGGCCGCTGCCGGGGTTCGGCGATCCGGACGCGAGACTCCTCATCGTCGGCCTCGCGCCGGCGGCCCACGGCGGCAACCGGACCGGCCGCGTCTTCACCGGCGATGCCTCGGGCGACTTCCTCTGGGCGGCGCTCCACGAACTGGGCCTGGCCGACCGGCCGTCGAGCCGCCGGGCCGACGACGGGCTGACGCTGTTCGGCGTCCGGATTGCGGCCGCCGTCCGCTGCGCGCCGCCGCGCAACACGCCCACGATCGAGGAGCGCGACGCCTGCGCGCCGTTCCTCGCCCGGGAGATGGACCTGCTCGACACGGCGAGCGTCGTCCTCGTCCTCGGATCATTCGGGTGGAACGCCGTGCTGCGCGTGCTGGCGGCGGCGGGGGAGCCGGTGCCGGTCCCGCGCCCGAGGTTCGGCCACGGAGCCACGGTCCGGATCGGGCGCCGGACCCTCGTCGGGTCGTACCACCCGAGCCAGCAGAACACGTTCACCGGCAAGCTGACGCCGCCGATGTTCCGCGACGTGCTGGCCCGTGCGAAGGAACTCGCGGGACTCTGAGAGCACCGAGCGGCAGGTGAGCCGAGCGGCAGGGAGCCGAGCGGCGGCCCGCCTCAGGCTTCGGCGGCCGCCTGCCAGCGGTCGACGTAGCTGTCGAGCCGCTCGAAGGCGACGCCGGGCAGCGCGCGACACGCCGCGATGAACGCCTCGAGCATGAGCATCCGATGCCCCCGGCCGATGCACTCGGGGTGCATCGTCACCGTCAGCAGCCCGCCCGGGGCGTGCTCGTGGGCGTAGCGGAGCTCGCCGGTCCAGAGCTCGAGGACCCTGGAGGGTGGCGCCATCCCGTCGCGGCCCGGTCCGGGCTCGAACTGTGGCCAGTCGTCCAGCCCCCAGTAGACCGGCACCTGGATGAGTCGCCCCGCCTGGCCGAACGTCGTCCCGTCCTCGACCGTGTGCCGGTCGCCGTGGCGAACCCGGAAGAGCGCGTAGTCGTCGGACATCAGGGACGAATCGTAGGTGAAGCCCGCAGCCTCGACGAGGCGGAGGGTGTCCGCTCCCAGCGCCCAGTACGGCGCCCGGTGGCCGCGCGGCGGGACGCCGGAGACCTCGCGGACGGCGGAGACGCAATGGTCCAGGATGGACGCCTGCTCCTCGGCCGGCAGCTCCGAGAAGTCCTCGTGGTACCAGCCGTGGCAGGCCAGCTCGTGGCCGCCGGCGAGGACCGCCTCGATCGAATCCGGGAACGTGACGAGCGTGTGGCCCGGCACGAACCAGGTGCTCGGGATGGCCTCACGGCGAAGCAGCTCCAGGATCCGGGGCGCGCCGACGCGCGGCCCGAACTCACCGTGGGAGAACTTCACGGGCGGATCGCCGCGCCGGACCGAATCGGAGAATGCGTCGTGGTCGAACGTCAGGGCCACCGTGAGCCGGGGAGTGTCCATGACCGGATGGTAGCGGGCGTCGGGTCGCGATCGGGGCGTCGCCCGTAGACTTCCGCCAGCATGGCCACGACCACCGACTACTACGAGACCCTGGGCCTCGCCCGCGGCGCCTCCGACGCCGAGATCAAGAAGGCGTTCCGCAAGCTCGCCCAGCAGTGGCATCCGGACGTCAACACCGATCCGGCCGCCGCGGAGCGCTTCAAGTCGATCAACGAGGCGTACCAGGTCCTGTCCGACCCGGAGCGGCGGCAGCGATACGACCTCTTCGGCAGCGCCGGGATCGACGGGGACCCGGCCGCGGCGGGCTTCGGGGGCTTTGCCGACATCTTCGACGCGTTCTTCGGCGGGGCGGCCGGTGCCTCCGGACGGCGGGGGCGCCCGTCGGCCGGCTCCGACCTCCGCTACGACCTCCGGATCACGTTCCAGGAGGCCGTCCTCGGCACGGAGAAGGAGATCGAGTTCCCGGTCCTCGGGCGGTGCGAGACGTGCTCGGGCAGCGGCGCCAAGCCCGGCACGGACGTCCAGACCTGCCCGCAGTGCCAGGGCCGCGGCGAGGTCCGGGCCGTCCGCCAGACGATGCTCGGCCAGATGGTCAACGTGACGACCTGCCCGCGCTGCCACGGCGACGGCAAGCTCATCGAGACGCCCTGCGACACATGCCGAGGCGATGGGCGCACCGAGCGCCGGCGGACCCTGCGGGTCGCGATCCCGGCCGGCATCGACGAGGGCCACCAGATCCGCCTCTCGAACGAGGGCGAGGTGGGGCCGCGCGGCGGGCCGGCCGGCGGCCTCTACGTCGCGGTCCACGTCGCTCCCCACCCGGAGCTGAAGCGCGACGGGACCGAGCTCTACTTCGAGACGTCGATCGGGATCGCCCAGGCGGCCCTCGGGACGCGGATCCTGGTGCCGACGGTGGAGGGCGAAGACGAGGTCGAGATCAAGGCCGGGACGCAGCCGGGGACGGAGATCCGGCTGCGCGGCAAGGGCGTGCCGCACCTCCGGCGCCAGGGCGTTCGCGGCGATCTCCACGTCATCGTCGACATCGAGGTCCCGACGCGGCTCTCCAGGGCGGAGCGCGAGGCGCTCCAGGCCTACGCGAAGGCCTCCGGCGAGATCGTCACCGAGGGCGGCGGGGGGATCTTCGACAAGGTCCGTGACGCGCTCGGCTGACGCCCTCGACCGGGGGGCCTGGCTGGAGCTGGCGGTCGAGGCCGACATCGAGGCCGTCGAGGCCGTCAGCGAGATCCTCGGGCGCGTCGCGCCCGGCGGCGCCAGCGTCGAGCCCGCGTTCGAGCTCGTTGATGAAGGCCTCGGCGCCCGCGTCGACCCGTCCCGGCCGGCGATCGTGCGGGCCTACGTCCCCGCGCGCGACCCCGCGTCGGCGGAACGGGCGGTCCTCGAGGCCACGGCCGCGCTCGGCCACCTCCAGGCGTTCGGGCTCCGACCGATCGGGTCGCTGACGACGCGCATCGTCGACGAGGCCGACTGGGCCGAAGCCTGGAAGCGCCACTTCCCGGTGATCCGCGTCGGTCGCCGGATCGTCATCCGGCCGACGTGGCGCCGCCATCGGGCGAGCCCCGACGATGTCGTCCTGGCCCTGGATCCGGGGATGGCCTTCGGGACCGGGCTCCACCCGACGACGCGCCTCTGCCTTGCGGCCCTGGAAGGTGCTGCGGATCGCGGCACGCTCGACGGCGCCCGCGTCCTCGACGTCGGCTGCGGTTCGGGGATCCTGGCCATCGCAGCGGCCCGGCTCGGCGCGGCGAGCGTGCTCGGCGTGGACATCGACCCCATCGCGATCGAGGCGACCGCGGCGAACGCGCGACGCAACCACCTGGCGCGGCGCATCCGCGCCCGTGCCGGTTCCCTGCCCAGCGGCGCTCCGGCCTTCGACGTCGTCCTCGCGAACCTCATCGCCTCGGTCCTCGTCGCGCTCGCGACCGCGTTGCGCGACGAGCTGCGGCCGGGCGGGCTCCTGCTCGCGTCGGGGATCTTCGAGGATCGCGAGACGGACGTCGCCGCAGCCTTCGGCAAGGTGGGCCTCGAGGTCGTGGAGCGGGCCGCGGAGGGGGAGTGGGTCGCGCTGGTGGCGCGCCGGCCGGCCTGAGCGGCGGTTTCGGGGCCCGCCCGTACAATCGGGCCGATGCCCGCAGCAGTGGCCCCCATCCTCCTCGTCGTCCACGTCGTTCTCGCCGTGAGCCTGTTCCTGCCGTCCATCCTGCTGCCGTTCGCGCTCCGCACGCGCCGGGCGACGGTGGATTCGGGGAGCCCTCTTGTTCGCGGCCTCCTCTGGATGCAGTCCAGCGGCACGGTCGTGATCGGGCTCGGGCTGGCGCTGACGGGCGGGGGCCTCATCCTCGCCCTCGGCTCCGCGGTGCTCGCCCAGCCGTGGCTCCTGATCGCGCTCACGGTCTACGCCCTGAACCTCGTCATCGCCTTCTTCATCCAGCGCCCGAACCTCCGGCCGCTGCTCGGGATCCGGGCCGGCTTCGACGATCGCGCCTGGGCCGCGCGGGCACGCCGGCAGCGCTACGTTTCGTACGTCATGGCCGGGCTCGTGGGGACGATCGGCTTCCTCATGAGCGCGAAGCCGGAGCTGTGGTGATCCGATGACCGCTGACCGCGACCCGGGATGCCTCTTCTGCCGCATCGTCGCCGGCGAGCTGCCCTCGACGAGGGAGCACGAGGACGACGCGATCCTCGCGATCCGCGACATCGCCCCGCGGGCTCCGACGCACATCCTCGTCCTGTCGAAGGCGCACATCCCGTCTGCGGCCGACCTGACCGAGGCCCATGGCCCGCTGCTCGGCCGGATCTTCGCCACGGCCGCGGACCTCGCCCGGCGCGAGGGGATCGCGGATCGCGGCTACCGGGTCGTGACGAACGTCGGCGCGTGGGGCGGCCAGACGGTGGACCACCTGCACTTCCACCTCATGGGCGGCCGTGCCCTCCAGTGGCCGCCGGGATGAGCTGGCACCCGGACGCGTCCGGCTCCGCGCCGCCTCAGTCGGGGGAGGGCGACGCCGGGACCTCGACGCCCGGCTCGGCCGCAGGGCCCGGCGAGCCGGAGCCGTCCCGGAACCGCCGCGCGCTCTCGATCTCGATCCTCGCGGTCCTCGGGATGCTCGTCGTCGCGGCACTCGCGAGCGGCAGGGGCGCGCCAGCCGGCTCCGCCACGTTCCCGCCGGCCGGGGTCACGGCGGGTCCAGCGGGCGACGTCGTCGAGGCCACCCGGGGCGATGTCATCAGGGCCCTCGCGGCCCAGGGCATCCAGGCCGAGGCCGCCGTGACGCCCTACCGGCCGGCCGAGGCAGCGGGCTTCGCGTCGGCGCCCCGGATCCTCGTCCACGCGATCCTCGCCGCCGACGTCCAGGGCGGCCTGATCCTCATCTACGAGTTCCCGAGCCCGGGCGCGGCCACCGCCGCCGCGACCGAGCAGGCCGCCTACATCGCGAGCGGGATCGGCCGGGTCCAGTTCCCGACCGACTCGCGGTTCGTGATCCGGGTCGTCGGATCGACGGTCGTCTTCTTCACCTGGTCGCCGTCGAGCTCCCCTGATTCCGGGACCGCGGCGATCGCCGAGGCGCTGGCGACGCTCGGCGTGGGCGTGCCCGTCCCGAACTAGGGTCGGGCGGTCGGGCACCGCTCGCGGCTCGCGGCTCGCGGCACGCGGCACGGCTCGCGGCTCGCGGCGCGGCCGCCCGAGTCGCACTCCGGCCGCGCCGGCGCGGATTCTGCCGCGCACTCGCCAGGCGAGTATTGGTAGCCCGGCATCGGCGCTCGCGGGCCGCCAGACCCGCGACAGGGCCGGCGCCACGCACGACGCGCCCGCGGCCGGCGGCTTCGCCTGCCCGGCACGACCTCGACCGTCCACCACCACTCGTCGGGGGAGTAAGCGGCGGAAACGCCGCCATGGCGAGGGGCGGTCCGCACTGTCGCGGCGTGCACGGGCCGCGCCGCCGCCGGCAACGGGCAGCGGGACCTCCACGTTCGCCCAGGCGCGGACCCGGATCTCGGCGGCGGGCGCATCCGGCTGCGCCCGGATTCCTGCCGCGTACTCGCCGGGCGAGTGTTGGTGGCGCGGCGCCGCGATGGGCGGGCCGTCGAACCGGCCACCCGGGGGGCGCCCCGCACGACGCGCGTCGTCCGAGGCGACTTGAGGCCCGCGACTGGACCGAAACAACAACCACCACCCGTCGGGGGAGTAGGCGGCGGAAACGCGGCTATCGCGAGGGACGCCTCGCGCCGCCTTCGCCTCCACCGTCCCTGCCGCCGGCAACGGGCAGCGGGACCTCCACGCTCGCCCAGGCGCGGACCCGGTCGCGCCTGACCTTGAGCGTGTGCGTGCGCGGGAAGTCCCCGTCCGGCCACAGTCGCCAGCCGGCGATCCGCTGGTTCGGCCCCAGACGGGCATTGGCCGCCTTCACCGCGGCGTCGATCCGGGCCCGGACGGCCGCCGGGTCCGCGGCTTCCGCGCCGTCGCCGCCGCCCGGCACGTCGCCCCCCTGCGGCAGGCCGTGCGTCCCCGGAGCGAGCAGGATCGCCTCGATCCGCCCCGGGCTCGTCTCGAGGACGACCGAGTCCCGGACGCCCTCGATCCGGAGGGCGTTCTCGATGTCCTCGGGGTACACGTTGAAGCCGTTCGGCAGGACGATGATGTCCTTCGCGCGGCCCGAGAGGATGAGGCGACCCGCGGCGTCGAGGTGGCCGATGTCGCCCGTCCGGTACCAGCCGTCGGCGGTCCAGGCCGCCTTCGTGAGCGCGGGCGCCTGCCAGTAGCCGTGGAACAGGGTGGGGCCGCGGAACTGGACCTCGCCGTCCTCGGCGATCCGGAGGTCGATGCCGGCCGGCGGCCGGCCGACCGTCCCCGGCTCGTGGTCCTCGAGCGTCGTGCACGTCCCCGTCCCGGTCTCCGTGGAACCGTAGCCCTGGAGGACCGTGACGCCCAGGTCCTCCCATGCCTGCTGGAGCGCCGGCGGGAGGAAGGCGCCCGCCGAGACGAAGAGCGAGAAGTGCCCACCGAGCTGGGCATGGACGCCCCCGAAGAGCCGCCGGCGGGCCCACCGGGGAAGGCGGCGGGCGACCGCACGCAGGCGCCCGAACGAGCGCGTCCGGCCGCGCTTCTCGACTTCGCGCTCGATCGCGCTCCAGAAGAGGTCCAGGACCTGGGGGACGACGATGAGCGAGGTCACCCGGTGCTCGCGCAGGGCATCGAAGATGACCCGCGGGTTGCGGCTCCGGACATACAGGATGTCCGCCCCGACCGAGAGCGCATAGAAGAGTCCGACCGCCTGCTCGAGGAGGTGGGAGAGCGGCAGGAGCGAGACGATCCGGTGCTCCATCCGGGGCACGATCCGGTGGAACGTCTCGATCGAGGCGCTGACGTTGTCGTGGCCGAGCATGACGCCCTTCGGCGTACCGGTCGTGCCCGAGGTGAAGACGAGCTCCCAGATCTCGGCCGGCTCGGGCTCCGCCCATTCGCGGACCTGGGCGTCCCAGTCCGCCGGCAGCGGGGCGCCGGCGTCGGCATCGGCCGTGATGGCCTCCACGGTCGTGGTCGGGAAGTCCCCGAGCTGCGCATCGCGGGGATCGGGCGCGTCGCGGCCCGTCCCGAGCAGCAGGTGCCGCGCCCCGGACGCGGCGACGATCCCTTCGATCGCCTCCATCGACATCCGGAGATCGAGGGGGACGATCACGAGCCGCGCCCGCATCGCCCCGAAGTAGGCCGCGGCCAGCTCCGGCGAGGACGGCGCCCAGGTCAGGAGTCGATCGCCCGGTGCGAGCCCGAGGGCGCGCAGCCGCCACGCCGCGAGCCGAGTCCGCCGATCCAGCTCGCGGTACGTCCAGGCCGTCAGCGTGCCGTCCTCGCGGCGCATCCGGAGCGCCGGCCGGTCGCCGAATCGGCGCACCGCGTCATCGAGCAGCTCGAGCAGCGTCGCCGGGGCGGTCGTCACGACGGGCGCTCCGTGACCGCCTCCGGCGCCGGCGACCCGGTGAGGGCGAGAACGCTCCAGCCGCCATCGACCTCGATGACCTGGCCGGTGACGGCGCCGCTGCCGTCCGAGGCGAGCCATGCCACCGCGCCCGCCACGTCGCGGCTCGTGAGCCCGCGGCGGAGCGGCGCGAGTGCCTTGCCCTGGCGATACACCGTCCGGAAGCCCGGGACAGCCATCGCTGCGACGGTCCGGACGGCGCCGGCCGAGATCGCGTTGACGCGGACGCCGGCGGGTCCGAGCTCCACCGCGAGGTGCCGCATCGACGCCTCGAGGGCGGCCTTCGCGACGCCCATGACGTTGTAGCCGGGCACGACCCGGCGCGAGGCGATCGCGGTGAGGGTCACGATCGAGGAGCCCGGCACGAGCAGCGGCTCTGCCGCCCGCGCCAGCGCGATGAGCGAGTAGGCGCTGACGTCGAGGGCGGCCTGGAAGTCAGGCCGGGTCGTGTCGGTGAAGCGGCCCATGAGCGCGGCCGTCGGCGCGTTCGCGAGGGCGTGGACGAGGATGTCGAGCCGGCCGTCGAATGCCTCCCGGGCGCGGTCCATGACCGCGGCCACGGCCGCGTCGTCACGGACGTCGCAGGGCATCGCGAACGGGGCCTCGATGGCCCGGACCAGCGGCGCGATCCGCCGGGCCGACTCCGGCCGGCGGTAGACGATCGCGACCCGCGCCCCCTCGGCGTGGAGGCGCTCCGCCACGGCCCAGGCGATCGAGTGTCGCGTCGCGACGCCGAACACGAGCGCGGTCCTGCCGTCGAGCGACCCCATCATCGCGGGCATCGTAGCCGACGACCGGGCGTCAGCCGGCGGGCGGATCGTCCTCGGATGCCGGCCGAGGCCGCCCGCCGGGCGGTGGATCGTCCCGCAGGCCGCGCACGGCCAGGTTCGGGTTCGCGGCCAGCGCCAGGCCCACCCCGAGGATCATGAAGCCGACTGCGGCGCCGATCCAGGCGGAGAGGTTCGGCCAGCTGCAGGCGGCATCCGAGGCGCAGATGACCGCGTCCGGGAGGAGCGGCACGAGCAGGCCCAGGCCCGCCCCCGCGGCCGCCCCGGACGCGCCGGCCAGCTTCAGGTCACCACGCAGGACGTACCAGGTCGCCACGGCGGCGGGCGCGATCGCGAGCGGCCCGGCGAAGTCGAGGACGGCGCCGGAGAGCACGCCGAGAGCGAACCCCTGGAGCCACCGTCGACGCATCGGGGCAGCCTACTCCGCCCCTCGGCGGGCGTTTGACCCCTCCCCGCGCCTGTGCGACACTCCGGCGGCTCTCGCGGCCGGTGCGCCCTTCGGCGTCCCGCGCGAGGTGGCGCACCCGGTCTCGGAGGGCTCCGAACCGGCCGGCGGACACGACACGAGCAGCCCGAGGAGGTGAATCCGGAGTTGGCAGAAGTCCGAGTTGGCGAGAACGAGACGTTCGAGAGCGCCCTGCGACGCTTCAACAAGAAGATCCAGCAGTCGGGAATCCTCGCCGAGGCTCGCCGTCGCGAGCACTACGAGAAGCCGAGCGTGAAGCGGAAGCGCAAGGAAGCCAAGCGCAAGAAGAACGCCCGAACGCCCCAGGGCTGATCGGCCTGGGCGTTCCTCGCCCGAGGTGCCATCACCGGTGACGCTCCGAGAACGGCTCCGTGTCGAGGTGACCGCCGCGATGCGGTCGGGAGATGCGCTGCGTCGCGACACCCTCCGCATGGCCGAGAACGCGATCTACAACGCCGAGAAGCGGGATCGCCGCACGTACGCCGACGACGAGGTCGCGGCCATCCTGGCGAAGGAGGTCAAGACCCGGCGCGAGAGCGTCGAGGCCTTCGAGAAGGGCAACCGACCCGACCTCGTCGCGAAGGAGACCGCGGAGATCGAGATCCTCTCCGCGTTCCTCCCCGAGCAGCTGTCCGCGGCGGACCTCGAGGCGCTCGTGGCCGAGGCCGTGCGTGAGACCGGCGCGACCTCGCCGCGCGACATGGGCCGGGTCATGGGCTGGCTCTCGCCGCGGACGAAGGGCCGCGCCGACGGCCGCGTCCTGAGCGGGCTCGTGGCCGCCGCACTCGCGCGGCTGAACCTGGCCGGCCATGACGCTGCCGGCGGCGGGGCCGCGAAGAGCTGACGATGCTCGCCTACCGCGGCGCCGATGCCGTCCGGATGACCCGACGCGAGGCCGGCCGCCTGGCACTGGCCGCCGTCGCCCTCATCGTCGCCATGACCGCGATCCTCGGCGCGGACGTCTCGCCGCAGCGCGTCAGCCTCCAGGTCGGCGACCTCGTGCCGTCCGACATCGTCGCGCCGAAGGCCCTCACGTTCACCAACGCGGTCCTGACCGAACAGGCTCGGGCGGCAGCGGCGGACAACGTCCCGCCGCAGTACGACTTCACGACCGAGCGCGCGATCACGATCGCCGCGGCCCAGGCGGACGCCTTCGACCGGAGCGTCCGAAGCCTCGACACCGCCTTCGACGCCAAGACAACGCCCGAGCAGCGCACCGTCATCCTCGAACGTGCGGTCGCCGACCTGTCCGAGGGCAGCCAGGCGACGGTCCTGGCCCTCGACCCGGCGCGCTGGCTGCCGCTCCGGACGGAAGCCGTCCGGATCCTCGACAACATCGAGCGGACGGAGCTCCGCGACACGGAGGTCGCCCTCGCGAAGTCCCGTCTCTCGGAGCAGATGGCGGGCGGCCTGTCCGAGGCCGAGCGGATGCTCGCCGCCGAGCTCATGGCGCCGTTCGTCATCGCCAACAGCTCGTTCAGCGCCGTCCTCACCCAGCAGGAGCGGGATCGCCGGGCGGCCGAGGTGCAGCCCGTGGAGGAGAAGGTCCTCCAGGGCGAGATCATCGTCCGCGGCGGCACGAAGCTCACCGAGGTCGACGCGGCGCGGGTCGCCGCCTTCGGGCTGGACGATGCCAGCCCGGACCTGACCGGGCTCGTCGGCTGGCTCGTCCTCAACGCGCTGCTGGTGGGATTGCTGCTGGGCTGGATCTGGCGCTTCCGGCGCTCGTTCTGGCACCGCTCCAACGTCCTCGTCCTCATCAGCCTGCTGCTGCTCTTCGCGACGTTCGCCTTGAAGCTGACGGCCGGCCGGGCGGCGCTCCCGTTCGTCATGCCGCTGGCCGCGATCCCGATCCTCCTCACCGTCCTCCTCGACGCCGAGGTCGCGGTCATCGTCGCGGCCGTGCTCGCCGTCGTCGCCGGCACGGTCTACGGGCCCTCGCCGGAGTTCGCGGCCTACGTCTTCATGGGCGGCCTGGCCGGGATCCTCGCGGTTCGCCGGGGCGACCGGCTCCAGGCGTTCCTGCAGGCGGGCGCGGTCGTGTTCGTCGTGCAGGCCCTCGTCGTGACGGCCTTCTCCCTGCTCGGCGAGCGGGACCTGACCGGCGTCGTCCAGCTCTGGGGGGCGTCGGCGCTCTCCGCGGGCGGGGGCGCGGTCGCGGCCGTGGGGACCTTTGCCGTCCTCGGCAACGTCTTCGGGATCCTCACCGTGTTCCAGCTCCTCGAGCTCGCGAACCCTTCCCAGCCGCTGCTCCGCCGCCTTCTCATCGAGACGCCGGGGACCTATCACCACTCGCTGATGGTCGGCAACCTCGCCGAGCGGGCGGCCGAGGCCATCGGGGCGGATCCGCTGATCACCCGCGTCGCGGCCTACTACCACGACATCGGGAAGCTTGCGAACCCGACGGCCTTCATCGAGAACCAGGCCGGCGGCGACAACGTCCACGACCAGCTGGAGCCCGAGGATTCGGCCCAGATCCTGAAGCAGCACGTCGCCGACGGGATCGATGTCGCCTACCAGGCCCGGCTGCCGAAGGCCCTCATCGCCTTCATCCCCCAGCACCACGGCACGGCGATGATCAGCTTCTTCTACGCCAAGGCGCGCGAGGAGGCTGCCGCGCCCTTCGGCGGCCTCGGCACCGAGGAGGGCCGGAAGGCAGCCGAGGCGGTGGATCCCCGGCGATTCCGGCACGCCGGGCCGAAGCCCCAGTCCCGCGAGGCGGCCCTGATCATGCTCGCCGACGGGGTCGAGGCGTCCGTCCGGTCGCTCTCCTCCCGCGACGAGGCGGCGATCCGGGCGATGGTCGCGCGGATCATCGCGGAGCGGATGGACGACGGCCAGTTCGACGAGTGCGAGCTGACGTTCCGCGACCTCGACCTGATCCAGGAGGCCTTCGTCCAGCAGCTCCTCGGGATGTACCACCAGCGGGTGGCCTACCCGCAGAGCAAGATCGTGGAGCTCGAGGCTCGGCGGGCGGCGGCTGGCGGGGGCGGCTCCGCGTCGGGCGGCGGGTCGGCGCCGAGCGCGGGCGGCATCGGTTCGCCGAGCGGCGGCGGCTTGCCGAGCGGGAGCGGCATCGGCTCGCCGAGCGGCAATGCGCACCACGGGACCGGCGACCGCCCATCCGACCGGCGGTGACACGCCCGATCCTTGTCGGCGGCTGGCGGGTCGAGGTCACGGTCCGGCCGGGCGTGCCGCGCATCCTGCCCTCGACGGAGGTGGCGCGCGTGGTCACTGCCGCCCTCCATGCGGCCGGCGCCCCCGGGCAAGCCTCGATCTCGGTCGTGCTGGCCGACGACGAGGAGCTCGAGCGGCTGAACGAGACGCACCTTGGGCACGAGGGACCCACCGACGTCCTGTCGTTCCCGCTCCTCGACCCGGGCGCCTTCCCGCCGCATCCGGGTCGGGCGGCGACGCGGGGCGGCCACGTGGCCTCGTTCGTTCTGCCCCCACGCGCCCGCCTCCACCTCGGGGACATCGCGGTCAGCGTCGAGCGGGCAATCGAGCAGGCGCGCGAGGGCCGGGGCGGCCAGACCGGCGACGTCCGCTGGTCCGCGGCGGACGAGCTGCGGCTCCTCCTGACCCACGGCGCGCTGCACGTCTGCGGCTGGGACCACGCCGAGCCCGTCGAGGGCGACGCGATGCGGGCGCTCGAGCGCCGGCTGTTGGGCGTCGTGTCTGCCTGAATCCGGCGGTCCCGGTTCCATTGGCACGGTTCCGGTTCGAACAGGTCGCGCGGTCGAGATGGCGGGGCGCGGTGTCTGCCAGGCAAGGAATCATGGGCCACGGGCGGATGGGCACGCTCGCGGCTCGCGCCGGCCCCGCTTCCGTGGCTGCCAGGCAAGAAAATCGCGGGCCACACGCCGGTCGGTGCCTCCGCGGATCGCGCTTGCCGCGACTCCGTGTCTGCCAGGCACGAAATCGGGCCCTGCGCGGGGTTCGACGGCCCGGAACGACCGCTCTGTCAGGAACCCGTGTCTGCAAGGCACGAAGTCGGGCCCTGCGCGCGGTTCGACGCTCCGAAGCGACCTCCGTGCCAGGAATCCGTGTCTGCCAGGCACAGCCCGAGGTTCGGCGGCCGGGGCGTGACCGCTCCGGCACAGCCCGAGGTTCGGCGGCCGGGGCGTGACCGCTCCGGCACAGCCCGAGGTCGGCCGCCGGGACGTGATCGCCGGCACACCCCGAGGTTCGGCGGCCGGGGCGTGCTCGCTCGGCGGCTTCTTCCGGGCTCAGGCCAGCCCGTGCGGCCCGCGGTACCATCCCACGAGCCCCGCTGGACGATGTCCCGGGGTTCGTCGCCATGGTTGCGGGGACCGGCCCCGCGGGCCGCGACGCTCGGAGTGGCCACTGACCCGTGCCATCGAAGATCGTCGTGGGGCTGGGCAATCCCGGCGCCCAGTACGCGCAGACCCGCCACAACATCGGCTGGATGGTCTTGGACCGCCTCGCCGACCGGGCCGGGTGGGCCGGCCGTGCCCGCGATCGGGACGCGGCGGCCACCGTGGGTGGCCGCTACAAGGGCCTCGACCTGATCCTCGTGAAGCCGATGACGTTCATGAACGACTCCGGCATCGCGGTCCGCAAGATCCTCGCCCGCGAGCGGGCGCCGCTGCCCGAGATGCTCGTGGTCGTCGACGACTTCTCGCTGCCCTTCGGCAAGCTGCGGTTCCGCGAGGGCGGCGGACCGGGCGGCCACAACGGCCTGCGCTCGATCATCGACGAGCTCGCGTCGGAGAAGTTCGCGAGGCTCCGGGTCGGGATCGGCGAGCCGAACCGGGGCTTCGTGGACCACGTCCTCTCGACGTTCGCGCCGGAGGAGAAGGCGAGGCTCGACGAGCTGGTCGATGCCGCCGCGGATGCCGTCGAGGCGTGGGCACGCGAGGGCGTCAACAAGGCCGCAAACCGGCACAACAGCTTCGAGCTCCGACCGGCCGACGCGGATCGCGTGGCTCCGCCCGGTGCAGTCGACGGGCCGCCCGGCGCCGACGGGATCCGCCGGACCCGGACCGGCTGGCGCAAGGTCCGCCCCGACACGCCCGAATGACGACCTCGCCGATGCGCGGCCGCCGCGGCTGGGAGCGGAAGGTCGACGAGGAGGTCGAGGCGGAGGTCCGGCGGCGGGCGGACGCTGCCGATGCGCCCGAGATCGGGGACGCGGATCTCGGTTTCGACGAGGAGGCCGAGGGTCCCGGGGCGCCGCGAAAGCCTCGGCCCGGGCCGGCCGCACGCCCCGGCGCCCCTGCCGGCCCGGCGAGCGCGACTCGCCACGGGGCCGGGCGCCGGATCCCGGACCTCTCGGGCCTGCCCCGGCTCCTCGACGGGACGGGTGCATTCCAGGATCTCCGGTCCCGCCTCGGCGCGGCCGGGGAGGCGCCGCCCACGGCGCGCGGCCGGCACGCCGGCCTGACGGAGGTCCCGCACGGCGCGAAGAGCTTTCTCGCGGCGGCGCTCGCCCTCGTGGGCGGCGAGCGAGTCCTGTGGGTGGCGCGCGACGCGGAGATCGGCGACCGGGTGGCCGAGGAGCTCGCGGCATGGGTCGGCGAGCCGGCGGCGGTGGCCATCCTGGAGCCACGGACCGCCCTCGCCTACGAGCGCAGCGAGCTCGTCGCGGATGAGACCGCGGCCCGCTTGGCCGCTCTCTCGGCGTGGCGGAGCGGCCAGGCCCGCGTCCTCGTCGCGAGCGTCCAGGCGCTCCTCCAGCACACGATCGCGCCAGCGGACCTGCCGGACCAGCCGCGCCGCCTCGCCGTCGGCGCGAGGGTGACCCAGACGGCCCTCCTGCGCGACCTCCTCGCCCTCGGCTACACGCCGGTCCTCGAGGTCGCCGGCAAGGGCGAGTTCGCGCGGCGAGGCGGGATCGTCGACGTCTTCCCGCCCTCGAGCGAGTTGCCGGTCCGCATCGAGCTGTTCGGCGACGAGGTCGATTCGCTCCGGGCATTCGACCCGACCGACCAGCGGAGCACCGGTGCCGTGACCGAGGTCTCGCTCCTGCCGGCCTCGGAGTTCCTCCTGCCCGCCGACGGCGCCGCCGGACTGAGGGGCCGGCTCGGGGCGCTGGCCCTGAACCTGCCGGAGCGGCTCGCCGCCGACCTCGAGCGGCTCTCGAGCGATGCCACGGATCGACCGCCCGGTGCGGGCGTTGACGGCGGTGAGACGCGTGCCGCGGCGATCGGCGACGCGGCCGAGATCTGGGCCCCGATCCTCGCCCCGAGCACCGCCCTCGACCACGTTGCCGGGGGCACGCTGCTCGTCCTCGACGAGCCGGGCGACCTCGCCGAGGCCGGCGAGTTCCTCTGGCGCCAGGCGGACGAACGGCGCGCGGAGCTCCTCGCCTCGGGCGACATCCCGAAGGGCTGGCCGGAGACGCTCCTCGGCCGGCGTGACTGGAAGAGCCGGCTCCTCGCGGCGCGGACGCTGGAGCTGACCTGGGAATCGGTGGCGACGCGGGAGGCGGCGATCGCCGGTGGCGGGCTGTCGTCCGGCGACGTCTTCGGCTGGCGCGAGCCGGTCCTGCCGCCGGGGCGCGGCGCGCACGTCACCGCGGCCGTCGAGCGCTGGCTCGCGCCCGAGGCGGACGGCGGAGCCGGAAGCTCGGTCGGTCGGCACGCGCCCGCGCCCGGACCCGCGGCCGGGGCCTCGCCGCCGCCCCGAATCGTCATCGCCTCCGACCAGGCGCCGCGCCTGCGGGAGGTCCTCGCCGAGGCCGGTTTCGCGGCTGGGATCAGCGGCCGGATCGTGGAGCCGCCACCCCCGGGCGCGATCGCCCTCGTCGAGCGGAGCCTCAACGGCGGCTTCGCCGGCGGCCCGGACGGGCTCGTCTTCGTCACGGACCGGGAGCTGTTCGGAAACGTCCGCGTCCGCCGCCCGAAGGCGATGCGCCGGGTCGTGCCGCGGGACATCCTCGAACGCCTGACGGCCGGCGACCTCGTCGTCCACATCGACCATGGCGTCGCCCGCTACGAGCGGATGCTCCGTCGCAGCGCGGCCGACGGCGACGAGCGCGACTTCCTCGAGATCAGCTTCGCGGCGGGGGACCGGATCTTCGTCCCCGTCGAGCAGATCGCCCGCGTCACGCGCTACTCGGGCGGGGAGCGGCCGCAGCTCAGCAAGCTCGGCGGGACGGAGTGGCTGCGGACGAAGCAGCGCGTCCGACGGGCCGTCGCGGACCTCGCCGAGGAGCTGCTCGCGCTCTACGCGGCGCGGGCGAACGCCCAGGGCACGGCCTACGACGAGGACACGCCCTGGCAGGCCGAGATGGAGGCCTCGTTCCCGTACGAGGAGACGGTGGACCAGCTGCGGGCCGTCATCGAGGTCAAGCACGACATGGAGGCGGGCCGGCCGATGGACCGGCTCGTCGTCGGGGACGTCGGCTACGGCAAGACCGAGGTCGCGCTCCGCGCCGCCTTCAAGGCGATCCAGGGCGGCAAGCAGGTGGCGGTGCTCGTGCCGACGACCGTCCTCGCGGCCCAGCACCACGAGACGTTCCGGTCCCGGTTCGCGGCCTTTCCGCTGCGCGTCGCGCTCCTCTCGCGGTTCGTGTCGAAGAAGGACCAGGACGCGGTCATCGCCGGCCTCGCCGACGGCGCGGTGGACCTCGTCATCGGGACGCACCGGCTGCTGTCCCGGGATGTCCGCTTCCGCGACCTCGGACTTGTCGTCGTCGACGAGGAGCAGCGGTTCGGCGTGGCCGCCAAGGAACAGCTGAAGCAGCTGAAGCGCGAGGTCGATGTCCTCACGCTCTCCGCCACGCCGATCCCCCGGACGCTCAACCTCGCCCTCGCCGGGATCCGGGACATGAGCGTCATCGAGACGCCGCCGGAAGACCGCCTGCCGATCCAGACGCGGGTCGCGGAGGCCTCGGCCGGGCTCGTCCGCGACGCGATCCTCCGCGAGCTCGACCGCGGCGGGCAGGTCTTCTACGTCCACAACCGGGTCGAGACCATCGAGGCCCAGGCGGAACAGCTGCGCCGGATGCTGCCCGACGTCCGGATCGTCGTCGGCCACGGGCAGATGCCGGAGGGTCATCTCGAGGGCGTCATGCTCAAGTTCGCGGCGGGCGCCGCGGACATCCTCGTCTGCACGACGATCATCGAATCCGGCCTGGATATCCCGAACGCGAACACGATCATCATCGACCGGGCGGACACCCTGGGCCTCGCCCAGCTCTACCAGCTCCGGGGCCGGGTGGGGCGCTCGTCGCGGCGCGCGTACGCGTACCTGCTCTACCGGCGTCGCGAACGGATGAGCGAGGACGCCAGGAAGCGCCTCCAGGCGATCTTCAACGCGTCCGAGCTGGGGGCCGGCTTCCAGATCGCGCTTTCCGACCTGGAGATCCGGGGCGCCGGCAACATCCTCGGCGGAGAGCAGTCCGGTCACATGGCGGCGGTGGGCTTCGACCTCTACTCGCGGATGCTCGCCGAGGCGGTCGAGGAGCAGAAGGCGTCGCGCGAGGGCCGTCGCCCGATCCTCGAGGCGCCCCAGGCGGTGGTCGACCTGCCGCTCGAGGCGCACCTGCCCGACGACTACGTCCCCGACGAGGCCCAGAAGCTCGAGCTGTATCGGCGTCTTGCCCGGGCGAGGAATGGCGGCGATATCGCGGCGTTCCGGCAGGAGGTCGCGGATCGCTTCGGGCCGCTGCCGCAGCCGGTCGTCCGGCTCATCGAGGTCGCTGAGCTTCGGCTCGCGGCCGAGGGCGCCGGCGTCTCCTCGATCTCCCGCGAGGACGGCCAGCTCGTCGTCCGGTTCGGGGCGGGGCTGTCGCGCGCCACGGCGATGCGGCTGCTGCACCCGGGCGCCCTGCCGGGCCTGCGGGCGTCGGAGGTCACCTTCGCCTCGAACCAGGTCCGGATCCGCCTCCCGAAGGTCCCGGCCAAGGGCTGGCAGCTCACGCAGGCGGTCGTGGCGCTGCTCTCCACGGAGCTGGCGACGATCGAGTGAGGGCTCTGAGCACTGGGAGCCCACCGAGCCCACCCTGCGGCGTCGCAGCAACCCTTCCCATCTATTCCGGCCCGTGCCTTTGCCGGACCGTTGGACGCTACGGCGACGCGACCGTGCGGACTCCGGGAATCCAGCGGATGACTGAGGCCGACTGCGGAGCGTGGACGACATCGGTATCGATAGCCCGTCTGCCGATGACGACGCGCAGGTCAGCCCCCTCCATCTCGAGGCTCATGCCCGTCGCGGCCGATCCCGTCCGAGCAAACTCGACCGCAGCGTCGCGGAGGACATCCGAGATCCGGGAGCCTCGAAGTCTCGCGATGGCGTGCAGCTGCCGAGCGGTGTCGCCATCAAGGCGGACCGACAAGACCACGGAGGGGTCACGGACGGCGATGTCGACCGGCTCCAGATCCTCGGCGGCCACCTCGTCTACCTGCGCCGGCTTGGTGCGCTCTTCCACCGTGTTGCCTCCCCTTTTCCAGAGACCCAGCCTGTCACGACATCCCAGATGCCCTCGTTGTCCCGTGGCTCGATCACCACGGTCAGAAGTCGGCGGCTCCCATCAGTAGGTCCAACCATGAGGTGACGACCGCGCACCTTGTCGCGGAAGAAGGCAGGACTGCCCCACAGGACTTCCAATACATCATCAGGGCTGATACCACGGACGGCCAGCTTCTCTTGGACTTGAGGCGAGATCCGCAGCTCATCGATGAACCGAGTTGACACTGTACCAGCCAGAGGCTAGACTGTAAACGTCGTAGACATTGTATACATCACCGCGCAGGCTGACAATGACAGAACCCTCCGCCCGACGACCTCGGTCTCGCATTCCGGTCGAAAGGACGACCGTCGAATACCTCATCCTCGCCGATTCCGCGGAGGCGCTCAACGGCAAGCTCTACCTGATGGGCGGCGGTTGGGATTCCGTGACCGTCACCGACATCGGTCGGCCCGTCCCAATGGCGATTGCCTGCGGGGTCAATGTTCCCTGGAGCGAAACTGACGATGCTCACGAGCTCTCGCTCGCGATCACCGATCAGGACGGGAGGGAGGTGGCCCCACGGCTCCAAGCCTCGTTCAAGACAGGACGCTCGCCCAACCTCGAACTTGGCCACCCGGTACATGTCCCGTTCGCGATCAAGGCTGAGCTCCAGTTCCCGGACACGGGCACGTATGTGATCTCGGCCACGGTCGACGGCAACGCGGAGACCCGGCGGAAGCTCGCATTCCACCTTCGGACCGCCGAGCCGCACGTCTGAGCAGCCCGACTGAACGTACGAGATCTCGCGCTGACCGAGTCCACCGAAAAGTTGCGAGCGTCCGACCCGAGCAGCTGGCAGGTCTGGTCGCGACTACCTGAAGATCCAGACCCTCACGGTCGCCGAGCTTCTGGAAGAGCATCGCCGGACGGACCTTCCGCTCCTCGTCCTGCCAACGTATCAGCGCCCTGAACGTGGTCACCGGTACGACGCCGATGATGTTTCTTCGATCGCGGTGGCATTCAGGTTCCCAAGTTGGGCCTTCTTCGCGGGGCGCGCAACGACACGCAGGCGGTTCGACGTCGTGGTCGGGCGGGGTTGTGGAACAAGAAGCGTGCTCAGCCGGCGCGCTCCGTCCCGACGATCGCAAGCCCGAGGCACGCGGGGCACGCCGCCTCCGCCCAGCTGCCGTAGCCGGCGAGGCCGAAGCCCGGGGCACCATCGACGCTGAGGACGGCGACCGCACGGCGCGCCCGCCGCCGCCTGAGCGCGGCCCAGGCCAGGCCGCCAAGTGCCGCGAGCGCGACGAGGGCCCCACCCGCCAGGAGTGCGCCGCCGCTGCCGGCCATGATCTCGAGGGCCGGCGGGCCCACGAGGTAGCCGAGGGCGAAGTGGCCACCGACGAACAGCGTGTTGCCGGCGACGAGCCCGGGCAGGAAGACACCGTAGCGCAGGCCGGCGATGCCGCTCGCGGCGATGGCGCCGACCCGGAGGCCGGGCGTCGCCCGGGCGACGGCGACGCCGCGGATCCCGTGCCGCTGGAGCCACCCGGCGAGCGTGTCGAGGCGGTCGCGGGGCACGCCCAGACGCGCGAGGAGCCGGAGGAGCCGCTCCCGGAGCGTGCCGCGGATGAGCAGGAACTGGACGCTGCCGCCGGCAACGCCCGCGATCAGGATCGCCACGAGCAGGATCGCGCCCGCCGCGCCCGCACCCGCCGCGGCCACGCCCGCACCGAGGACGAGCAGGTCGCCCGGGATGGGGACCGGGACGCCCGTCTCCTTGACAACGATCAGGCCCAGGAGGCCGAGGACCGGCAGCAGCTCCATCGTTCGCGTCTACCCGTCGCCAATCCCGGCGGATGATCGGGCGGCGGCGTTCGAGGCGAGTGCCGCGTGCAGCCTTCGGTACGAGGCAAGCAGGAGACGCCCGACCTCCGGCCAGTACCCGCGACCTGCTCCGAGCGGCCCGTCGGGGTGCGCCGTCGCGCCACGATCCCGGACCTCGGCGCGGTCGGCGCGAACGAGGCGCCGGAACGGCAACCCGCCCTGGCGCGGGTCGGGATCGAAGTCGCGGCCCCAGTGGACGTCCGTGCGCGCCATTTCCTGATTGTGCCGTGCGGGCCCGCTCGGTGCCGCAGGCCAGGCCGGCAGGGTGGACCTCCCAGCTCGGCGATCGCCGGCGGCGTCGCCGAGCGCGACGAACGGGTAGCCGATCCCTCTCCGGCGCGCTACGCTCTCGGCCCACCGGAACCGGAGGATCGGGGATGCCGCAGCAGACCAACGAAGAGGTCGTTCGCGCCTACCTCGCATCCCATGCCGTCCACGACCACGTCGAACAGGGGCGGCTCCGACATCCGGACTGGGTGTCCGAATGGACGCAGTCCGGCGAGCGGGTCCGGGGGCACGCGAGCGCGGTGGCCCTCGATGCGGCGTTTCCGGGTGGCATGCCCCTCGTGGAGCCCCATCGGGTCGTCGGCAGCGAGGACCGCTGGGTCGTGACACCCGTGTACACCGTCCAGCGGATCGTCGGCAGCGGGGACTTCTGGTGGGGCGATGGCCACATCACGTACCCGGACGGCGCGCGCTGGCATCTCGTGATGCTGCTCGAGCTCCGCGACGGCAAGGTCTACCGCGAGACGGCCTACTTCGCCGAGCCGTTCGAAGCGCCGGCCTGGCGGGCGCCGTTCGTCGAGCGCATGGACGAAGCCTGACGACCAGGCGGTCGCGGTCCGCCGCGGGCGCCTTTGCGATACTCCGCCGGTGATTCCCTCGGCCCCCGCGAGCCCTGATCCGGCCGCACACCGCCAGTCCGATTCGCTCTGGTCGCCGGGGCGCCGGCCGCTCACGCTCGGGCTCATCTTCAGAATCACGCTCGTCGCTGCGGAAGCGCTGGCCGTCTCGACCGTGATGCCCCTTGTCGCCCGCGACCTGAACGGGCTGGAGCTCTACGGCTGGGTCTTCTCGGCCTTCTTCCTCGGTTCGCTGATCGGGATCTCGGTCGTCGGCGGGCTCATCGACGAGCGGGGGATCGTCTTCCCGTTCCTCGCCGGGCTCGTCCTCTTCGGAATCGGCCTCCTCATCGCCGGCCTCGCCCCGAACATGCTGACGATCGTCGTGGGGCGGTTCATCCAGGGACTCGGGGGCGGCGCGGTGCCACCGGTCGCGTACGTGGCGATCGGGCGGAGCCTGCCCGACCGCCTGCGGCCCCAGATGTTCGCGATGCTCTCGGCGGCCTGGGTGCTGCCGGGCATCCTGGGCCCCGCGATCGCCGGGTTCGTCGCCGAGACGTGGCACTGGCGGGCCGTCTTCCTGGGCCTCCTGCCGCTCATCCTCCTTGCCGGCTCCATGGCCCTCCGGGCGATGCGCCGGATTCCGGACGCGCCACCGGCCGCCGACGGATCCACGGACGGCTCCCCCGCCGAGCGAGCGGGGCGACGGCGCCGCTACGGCTGGGCGGTCCTCGTCAGCATCGGGGCGGGTGTCCTCACGACCGGCCTGCTGAGCGCCGACCTGGCCCTTCTCCTCGCGGTCGCCGGCGCCGGCCTCGCGATCACGCTCGTCGCCTTCCATCGACTGACACCCCCGGGCACGTTCAGGCTGGCTCCGGGGTACCCGTCCGCGGTCCTCCTGCGCGGCTTCCTGACGTTCGCCTTCTTCTCGATCGACGCCTACGTCGCGCTCCTGCTCGTCGAGGTCCGCGGCTGGTCCGCAGCGGCGGCGGGCCTCGCCCTGACCGGCGCGACGATCTCGTGGTCGTTCGGGTCCTGGCTGCAGTCGAGGACCGTCGGGCGGATCGGGGCGGAACGGTTCGTCCGGATCGGCTTCCCGGTCGTCGCCCTGGGCGTCGCCGGCACGGCCCTCGCCCTCGTCCCGGCGATCCCGGCCTGGATCGCCATCCCCTGGTTTGCCCTGTCCGGCCTCGGGATGGGGCTCGCCTACTCGCAGTTCGCGATCATCGTCCTGCGCGACGCGCCCCGCGACAACCAGGGCGCCATCACGGCCGCGATCTCGCTGTCCGACGCGCTCGGGACCGCGCTCGGGACGGGGATCGCCGGGGCGATGGTGGCGGCCTCGGTTCGCCTGGGCGCCGGCCCCGCCCCGGGCCTCGGCTTCGCGATCGCGATGGGCGTCGCGGTGGCCATCTTCGGCTTCCTGCTCGCGCCGCGACTCCGCCACCCTCCTGCGGTGATCGATGCCGTGCCTGCCTGAGCGCGTGCGCTAGACTCGGCCCGTCGGGCCCGTCGGGCCCGCCGGCCCGCTCCCGCGCCCGACATGGCCCGCCAGGAGGACCCTGCCCACATGTCCGTCGAGACGCTTCGCGAGAAGATCCGCGAGATCCCGGACTTCCCGAAGCCGGGCATCCTCTTCTACGACATCACGACGCTGCTCAAGGACCCGGCCGCGTACCGCGAAGCGATCCAGCTGATGGTCGATCCCTATCGTGGCGCGCAGATCGACCTCGTGGTCGGCATGGAGTCGCGTGGCTTCATCTTCAGTGCCCCGATGGCCATCGAGCTCGGCGCCGGGCTCGTCCCGGTCCGCAAGCTCGGCAAGCTGCCGGCCGAGACGCTCTCCGTGGAGTACGCCCTCGAGTACGGCTCGAACACCCTCGAGATCCATCGCGACGCGATCCAGCCCGGCCAGAAGGTCCTCGTCGTGGATGACCTCCTCGCCACGGGCGGGACGGTGAAGGGCACGATCGAGCTCATCGAGCGCCTGAAGGGCGAGATCGTGGGCCTCGCCTTTCTCGTGGAGCTGGACTTCCTCCACGGCCGCGATCGCCTCGGCGGGCATCGCGTGACCAGCGTCATCCGGTACTGACCGACGCACGCGGCGTCCCCCGCCACGCTGTCGATCGCGCGATGAGCGGCACGCCCCCCGACCCGTCGCGGCGACGCTTCTTCCGCCAGATGGCGGGCGAGCTCGTCTCGAGCGCCGCCCACGTCGTCGGTGTCGTGGCCGAGGTCCGGGACCGGACCGCCGCCGAGGCACAGTCGCTCCTCGGGGTGGAGGCGGCCGAGGGCGCGGCCACCGGGTCGGCCCCGGGGCCCGGCGTCGCGCTCGGCGCGCCGTCCCCGACCGCGGCCCCGACCGCGTCCCCGACCGCGGCCCCGACCGCGGCCCCGACCGCTGTCCCGACCGGCTTCCGGACCCCGTTCCGATTCGAGACGGACGACACGCTCCTCGTCATCGACCAGCGCGCCCTGCCCGACGCGCTCGTCGAGCTGCCGGTCCGCACCGCCTACGACGCGGCCCGGCTCATCCGGGAGATGGCGGTCCGCGGCGCGCCGGCGATCGGCCAGGTGGCCGCGATCGGCCTGGCGCTCAGCGGCTGGCTGGCGCGGAATGCGATCCCGCGCTCGCGCGACCAGCTCGTCCGGACCGCGGCAGTGCACCTTGCGGCCGCCCGGCCCACGGCCGTGAACCTCGGTTGGGCGGTCGGCCGTGTCCGCGAGGCCTACGAGCGGGCGTCGGAGGCCGGGGTGGCCGGGCCGGAGATCGCCGCGGCGATGCGGGCGGAAGCGGACCGGATCGTGGCCGAGGCCACGGACGACCATGGCCGCCTCGCGGCGTTCGGGCTCGAGGCCCTGCCGGACGTCGGGGACCGGGAGCTGCGGCTCCTGACCCACTGCAACACCGGGCCGCTCGCCGGCGGCCAGTTCGGGACCGCGCTCGGCATCGTCCAGGCCGCCCATTTCGCGGAGCGGCCGGTCCACGTCTTCGTCGATGAGACCCGGCCCTACCTCCAGGGCGCGCGCCTCACCGCCTGGGAGCTCGCCCAGGCCGGTGTGCCGCACACCCTGATCCCCGACGTCGCGGCCGGGTCGCTCCTCGCCGCGGGTCGGGTGGACGCGATCCTCGTCGGGGCGGACCGGGTGGCCGCGAACGGCGACACGGCGAACAAGGTCGGCACCTACCCGCTCGCGGTCCTCGCGGCGCGGCACGGCGTCCCGTTCTTCGTCTGCGCCCCGATCTCCTCGGTCGACATCGGGACCGCGGACGCGGCCGCGATCCCGATCGAGGAACGGCCGGCGGCCGAGGTCACGGAGATCCGCGGCATCCGGATCGCGCCGCCGGGGACCGAGGTCTGGAACCCCGCCTTCGACATCACGCCCGCAGAGCTGATCACGGGCATCGTCACCGACGAGGGCGTGCTGCGGGCGCCGTTCGGGGCGTCGATCGTGGCCGCGGTGGCGTCGCGCGCCGCGCGGCGCGCCGGAGCGGTCGGGGACTGATGGCCTCGGTCGCGATCTCGCGCCGGGATGCCGCCGTCACGGCGACGGCGACCTCGGACCGTGCCCAGCTGCGCGGGTTCCTCGAGCGCGACCGCCTGCTCGCCGCCTACGCGATCTGCGACCTCGAGGACCGCGAGTTCCCGCGGACCCGCTGGGGCGTGGCCTGGAGCGGCGGGTCGATCGTCGCCCTCGTCATGGAGTACTCCGGGGCGTCCCCGCAGCCGCTCTTCGCGATGGGCCGCGAGGACGGGATCGCGGCGGTCCTGCGGAACGTGATCCGGCCGCGTCTCGCCTTCATCGCCGCGCTCCCGACGGCCATCCCCGCGATCTCGGGGGTCTACCGTCTCGATGCCGGTCCGCAGATGGTCCGGATGTGGGTGGACCGGGGGCGATTCCGGCCCGCGGACGACCCCGGCCTGGAGCGCCTCCTGCCCTCCGACGCCGCGGAGCTCAACCGGCTGTACCAGCTCGGATTCGGCGCGTGGCTGCCGCCGTCCGCGATCGCGGAAGGCGTCTACTACGGGCTGCGGGTCCACGGCAAGCTCGTCGCCGCGGCCGGCACGCACGTCGTCGGGTCCACGGCGCGGCTCGCCGTCGTCGGGAACGTCCTGACCCACAACGACTTCCGGGGCCGCGGCTATGCCACCGCCGTGACGGGCGCCGTGACCGCTGAATTGCTCCACTCGTGCGACCATGTCGTCCTCAACGTCAGGGCGGACAACCCGCCGGCGATCAGCGCCTACCGGCACCTCGGGTACGCGGAGCACGCGCGCTTCGAGGAACGGCTCGCCCACCGCCTGGGATCCCCGCTCGCCGATCTCGCGGACGCGCTCCGCCGCCGCCTCATGCCCAGGAAGGAGTCCTCGTCCCGATGACCGCCGCCCCGTCCAGCACGCTCCCCCCGCACGATGTCGTCGACCTCGGCCGCGCCGCCGAAGGCGTCCGGCGCATCGAGTGGGCGGAGCGCGAGATGCCGGTGCTCCGCCTCATCCGGGAGCGATTCGCCGCGGAGCGGCCGCTGGCCGGGCTCCGGATCGGGGCCTGCCTCCACGTCACCAGCGAGACCGCCAACCTGATGCGGACCCTCGTGGCCGGCGGCGCCGACGTCACCCTCGCGGCCTCGAACCCGCTGTCGACGCAGGACGACGTCGCGGCGGCGCTGGTCGCCGAGTACGGGATCTCGACGTACGCCCGGCGCGGGGAGGATCGGGACACCTACTACGCCCACCTCAACGCCGTTGCCGATACGATCCCGAAGCTCACGATGGATGACGGCTGCGACCTGGTCTCGCTCCTCCACCAGGAGCGCCCGGGCCAGGTGCAGGACGTCCTCGCCGGCACCGAGGAGACGACGACCGGCGTGATCCGGCTCCGGGCCATGGCCGCGGACAACGCCCTGGGCTACCCGGTCATCGCCGTCAACGAGGCGCTCACCAAGCACCTCTTCGACAACCGCTACGGGACGGGCCAGTCGACCGTCGACGGCATCGTCCGGGCCACGAACCTGCTCATCGCCGGGCGGAACGTCGCGATCGCCGGCTACGGCTGGGTCGGCCGCGGGATCGCCTCGCGGATGCACGGCCACGGCGCGCACGTCGCGATCATCGAGGTCGATCCCACGCGAGCCCTCGAGGCGCTGATGGACGGCTACCAGGTCATGACCGCCGGCCAGGCGGCCGGCTGGGGCGACCTGTTCATCACGGCCACGGGCAACATCAACGTCTTCCGCCGGGAGCACTTCGAGGCGATGAAGGACGGCGTGGTCCTCGCGAACTCCGGCCACTTCGACGCCGAGCTGGACCTCGCTGCCCTGCGGGCGATGGCCGAGGGCCACGTCCGCGAGGTCCGCGAGAACGTCCAGGAGTTCGACATCGGCGGCAAGCGCGTCCACCTCGTGGCCGAGGGGCGGCTCGTCAACCTCGGCGCCGCCGAAGGGCACCCGGCCGCGGTCATGGACATGAGCTTCGCGAACCAGGCGCTCGCCGCCGAATACGCGGCCCAGAACCATGCCAGCCTCGAGCACCAGGTCTACGTCGTGCCCGAGGCGATCGATGCCGAGGTCGCGCGCCTCAAGCTCGCCGCGATGGGCATCACCCTCGACGCGATGACCGCCGAGCAGGCCCAGTACGTGAGCTCCTGGCGGCACGGAACGTAAGGCGCGCCGCCGGAACCCGGGCGCAGCCCGCGCCATCCACCCATCCGGAGCGCGCATCACCGGAGATCTCATCACCATGCCGAATCCGACCACTGCCCCGTACGGCAGCTGGGTGTCGTCCATTCCGATCGAACGCGTCACCGACGGCGCGATCTTCCTGAGCGAGGCCCGGGGCGCCGGCGGCGTCCGCTGGTGGCTCGAGGGACGGCCCGAGGAGCAGGGCCGCCAGGGCCTCGTCCGTCGCGATCCCGACGGGACGATCACGCGCCTGACGCCGCCAGGCTTCAATGCCCGCAGCCGTGTCCACGAATACGGCGGCGCCGCGACCCTCGTCTCGGGCGAGCTGATCGTCGTGTCCGACTTCGTGACGGGCAGGCTGCACCGTGTCATCGCGCCGGAGGTCCTGGAGCCCCTGACGCCGGAGCGCGACTGGCGGTTCGCGGACCTCGAGCACGACGAGCCGCGCGGCCGGCTCTACGCGATCCGCGAGAGCCACGAGGCCGATGTCGTCGCCGAGCACGGCGAATGGGTCAACGACCTCGTGTCCATCGACCTCGCGACGGGCGAGGTCACCTCGATCGCGAGCGGGTCGGACTTCTATGCCTCGCCCCGTCTCTCCCCGGACGGTCGGACGCTGGTCTGGGTGGAGTGGAACCACCCGAACATGCCCTGGGACGGCGCGGAGCTGCAACTGGCGACGATCGGGGAGGGCGGGGATCCCGGCCCGGCCACGACGATCGCGGGCAGCCCGTCCGACTGGGTGAGCCAGCCCCGCTGGTCGCCCGACGGCGTGCTCCACTTCGTCGCCGAGCCGGATGGCTGGATGAACCTCTATCGCTATCGCGGCGGCGCCGCGGAGGCGATCGCCCCGATGGCCGTCGAGCTCGCGGAGCCGGAGTGGATCTTCGGCAACCACACCTACGACTTCCTGGGCGACGGTTCCATCGTGGCGGCCGGTCGAAGCGCCGGACGCGATCGCCTCTACCGGATCGACCCCGGTGGCGGGGTCGTCGAGATCGAGACGCCCTATTCCGAGATCGGCGCGCTGAGCCTCGATGGCGACACGGTCATCCTCCGCGGTGTCGGCCCGCTCGAGCCCGGCCAGCTGGCCGAGATCGATCCGTGGACCGGCGAACGGACGGTCCTGCGGCGGGGGACGCCGTTCATCCCGGACCCGGCGATCGCCTCGATCGCCCGTCACATCGAGTTCCCGACCACGGGCGGCGTGACCGCCCACGGCAACTACTTCGCGCCGACGAACCCGGAGTTCCGGGCCCCGGACGGGGAGCTCCCGCCGCTGATCGTCACGTCCCACGGTGGCCCCACGTCGGCCGGCTTCTCCGGCTGGGCGACGACGTTCCAGCTCTGGACGAGCCGCGGTTACGCGGTCGTGGACGTGGACTACCGCGGCAGCACCGGCTACGGACGTGAGTACCGCAAGGCGCTCAACGGCGTCTGGGGCATCGCCGACGTGGACGATTGCGTCGCGGCCGCGGAATACCTCGTGGCGGAAGGCCTGGCCGATCCTCGCCGGCTGGCCATCCGTGGCGGCTCGGCGTCCGGGTTCACGACCCTCGCGGCCCTCGCGTTCCGGCGGACGTTCTCCGCGGGCACGACGATGTTCGGGATCGGCGACCTGCGGGCCTTCGTGAAGGACACCCACAAGTTCGAGTCGCGCTACCTCGAGGGGCTCGTCGGGAAGTGGCCCGAGGAGCAGCAGCGGTACCTCGACCGGTCGCCGGCGCTCCATGCCGACCAGATCGTCGCGCCCGTCCTCGTCGAGCAGGGAGCCGAGGACCGGGTCGTGCCGCCGTCCGAGGCGGAGCGGATCGTCGATGCCCTGTGGGAGCGCCACGTTCCGCACGCGTACCTGCTGTTCCCGGGCGAGGACCACGGCTTCCGCGGCCGCGACGCGATCATCCGCTCGATCGGGGCGGAGATGTCCTTCTACGGCCAGGTCTTCGGGTTCACGCCGGCCGACGACGTGGAGCCGGTCGAGATCAAGTTCCTCGACGAGTGGCGGGCCGCTCAGGGCTGAGGAGCCGGCCCTCCGGTGGCGCCTCCGCCGCCCGCCCGGGTTTCCGCTGCCGCGCGCTCGCGCGGCGCATCTGGGCCCTCACCGGCCGGCCCGCGCCGGGACCGTACCGGCGCGCGTGTACCGGCGCCCGGTCGCGCCCGCGTACCGGATACGAGCGCATGCCGCCGCACCCGGTCGCGAGCGCATCCCGCCGCCCGTTCGCGAGCGCATGCCGCCGCACCCGGTCGCGAGCGTGTACCGCCGCGCACGTGTACCGCCGCGCGCATACCGCCGAGCGCATACCGCCGCGCCCGTTCGCGAGCACACGTATTACAAGGACACTTAGCGATCGTGCCGCAGCCTCGAATCTGGCTCTCCGACGGCTCCGGAAGGCGGATTCGAGGCCCAGATACGCGTCCTTGAAATCGTTCGGTACGCGAGCGCCTCCCAACAGGGGTTCGACCCCTCTCGAGCGCGCCTGCTAAGCCTTCTTGCGATAGCGAAGCGGCGACGGACGGAGCTGCGTGACCCGCGACACGAGCCCGACCTGGCGCACGCCCTCCGCCGCACCCGCGGCTCGCCACATGCCGGCACGCCCGGGCCGCTAGGCCGACAGCACGCCCCGGATCGCCACGACCCCGCGCCATACATCCTCGAAGCTCGTCGTCAGCGGCGACAGGCCCAGGCGGACTGAATCCGGCGCCCGGAAGTCGGTCAGCACGCCACGCGCCGCAAGCTCAGCCGTCAGGGTCCGCGCCGACGGGTGCCGCACCGCCACGTGCGCCCCGCGGCGTGCCGGATTCCGCGGCGACCCCACGGCCCCGCCCAGTGGCGCGACCCACGCGTCGATGAGCTCGATCGCGTACTCGCCGAGCGCGATGCCCTTCGCCCGGATCGCCTCGACCCCAGCTTCGGCCGCCAGCGCGATGCCGGCCTCGGCCGTCACCAGGCCCAGGATCCCCGGCGTGCCGACGAGCCAGCCCGCGATGCCGTCCCGTGGCCGAAAGGTCGGACCCATCTCGAACTGGTCTGCCTGGGCGAACCAGCCCTGGATCGGCGGCCGGAGCTCGCCCTGGAGCCGCCGCGACACGTAGAGATACCCGGGCGCCCCCGGACCGCCGTTCAGGAACTTGTAGGTGCAGCCAACCGCGAGGTCGGCGCCTCGGGCCTCCAGCTCCAGCGGCACCGCCCCCGCCGCGTGGGACAGGTCCCAGATCACCAGCGCGCCGTGGGATCGAGCGAGGGCCGTGATCGCCTCGAGGTCGGCGATCGCCGCGGAACGGTAGTTGACCTGCGACAGGACGAGGAGCGCGAGGTCGGCATCGGCCACGGCCTCGACGTCCCCGATCGAGACCCCCTCGACCGGGTCCGGATCGAGCCAGCGGATCGTGAGATTCCGCATCGCCGCGATCCCCTCGACGACGTAGCGATCCGTCGGGAACTCCGACCGGGAGATGGCGATCGACCGCCGGCCGGGCCGGGCCTCGAGGGCGGCCACGCAGAGCCGGTAGAGATTGACCGTCGTCGAATCCGTCACCACGACCTCGCCGGCCCGCGCGCCGAGGACACCCTCCGCGAGCCGGTCGCCGACCCGGAGCGGGAGTTCGAGCCACGAATCCCAGCCGCGGATCAGGTCGCGCGCCCAGGCTTCGCGGGCGACACGTTCCACCGCCTCGATCGCCGCGAGCGGCGGCCGACCGAGCGAGTTGCCGTCGAGGTAGACGAGCGATGGGTCCGGCACGAGGAACCGCGCGCGAAAGCCGGCGAGCGGATCGGGGGCGTCCAGCGCCCGCGCGCGATCGGGGCCGGTGGGGTCCATCGCCGGCAGTCTATCGGGCGGCGGGCGGCGGCGGCGCGTAGCGGACCGGGCGCCCGGCGCCGGGCGCGGGTGCCGGGCGGCGGCTCGTAGCGGACCGGGCGCC
>JACPOU010000023.1 GCA_016191345.1 Chloroflexota bacterium | reverse complement strand
TGGGAGAGGGCCATCGGTTGATCTCCTCGACGTGATCCTTGGTCGGAACACGCTGAGCATCACACCGGTGGCCCCTGACCGTCCGGCTCAGCCGGCGTCAGGAGCCTCGCTCAAATCCCACCACTCGGGGGGACACTCCTTCGCGGGCGATGCCCGCGCAAGGCGAACCGGGTCCGCGCCCGCCGCTACTCCAGCTCGGCGACGAACCGGCGGATGACGCGAGCCAGCCGGGGGCCGGCCTCCGCACCTGCGGCGAGGACCTCCTCGTGGGTGAGTGGTTCGCCGCTGTAGCCGGCGCCGGCGTTCGTGACGAGTGACACGCCCACGACCTCCAGGCCCGCCCACCGCGCCGCGATCGCCTCGAGGACCGTCGACATCCCGACGGCGTGCCCGCCGAGCGCGGCAAGCATGCGGACCTCGGCCGGCGTCTCGTAGTTCGGGCCGGTCAGGCCCACGTACACGCCCTCGGCCAGGCGGACGCCCTCGGCCGCGGCAGCCGCCCGAAGCCGCTCCCGCAGCCGCGGGCTCCACGCGTTCGTGAGATCCGTGAACCGCTCGCCGATCGAGGCGGCGTTTCCGCCGATCAGCGGATTCCGGCCGGTCAGGTTGATGTGGTCGGTGACCGCCATGAGCGTCCCGGGGCCGAACGAGGGGTCCAGTCCGCCGGCGGCGTTGGTCAGGAAGGCGACCCGGGCGCCGAGCCGCCGGAAGAGGAGCACCGGCTGCACGACCAGACCCGGATCGTTGCCCTCGTAGAGGTGGAAGCGGCCCTGGAGCATCGCCACGGCTCGGCCGCCGAGCCGCCCCAGCAGCAGCCGCCCGACATGGCCCGGGGCCGTGGCCGCCGGCCAGCCCGGCAGCTCGGCGAACGGGATCGCGACCGCGTCCTCGAGGTCGTCTGCCAGCCCGCCGAGCCCGGAGCCGAGGACGATCCCGACCTCGGGCACGAGCGGCGTCCGGGCACGCACGGCGGCCTCGAGCGCGTCGAGCCGCGCCGGCTGCTCGCTCGGGGGGATCCGGCGGGAGGGGTCGATGCCGGCGTCAGCGGTCATGCGGGCCTCCAGATGTTCGTCCAGGGGTCGACGGCCGAGGCCCGCGGCTTCTGCCGCCCGACGGAAGTACCGACACCGGGATGCCGGTCACGTCCCGCCGGGCGACCCGCCCGGGGATGTGTCGTGAGACGCATCGCGACCGGGCAACGAAGCGCCCGAAGCGACCGGTCCGGAACGGGGTCCCTTGATGCGATCTCGGTTCCTCGTCCCCTGACGGCCCCTTCGGGCAGGAGAACCATAGCCGCCGGGTTGCCGGATCATCAACGGCCTTATCCACGAAGTTGCAGGCGCATGACAACGCCGTTTCCACGAGTTTTCGACATCTGTGGACCGGCGGTGGATAACCGGGATCCCGCCACCCGAGGGTGGCCCGGGCGGCCGAGCCTGGCCGAGACCTGCGCAGGCGCCGCCGGTTAGCTGCGCCGCCCCATCCGGCCCGATCGTTGGAGGCTCCGGGCCACGAAGATGACCCCGATGGCGCCGAGCGTCGCGATGGCGATGCTCTCGGGGTTGACACCGTCGACCGAGCCGATCTTCAGGAGGCTCGTGGCGACGAACCCGCCGACGATGCCGCCGACGATGCCGAGGCCGATCATCATCAGGAGGCCCTCGCTCGACCCCATGACCTGGTTGGCGATGAAACCGGCGACGGCGCCGACGACGATCCAGGCGATGAATCCCATGCGTTCTGTTCTCCTTCGAGCTCCATGGCTGATGTCGACCCGAGCGCTCGCTCGATGTCGCTCAGGCGGGGATCGGTAGCCGCGGCCCCGCGGCAGTGACGAGTGCGGGCAGGCCCGCGAGGATCACCAGGAAGGCGAGGGCCACGAGCACGGCCACCCTGAGGATCGAGGCAACGAGCGGCCGCCGCACGGCCGCCGCCCAGTGGAAGATCGGGACGGTCGTCACGCGGGTTCGCGGCGAACGATGCCGATCGCCCAGAGCACGATGAGCTCGAGCACGCCCCAGCCAACGAGCGCGACGATTGCCGTGACATCGAGGACGGACGCGGAGGCGTTGAGATTGTCGGTCCGGAGGATGCCGTCGAACGGTGCGACGAGGACCTGGCTGGCGCTCAGGATGAAGGACACGAGCCCGTTCGCCTCTCGCGCATCGAGCAGGAGGAGGATGATCCGGGCGCCGATCAGGACCGAGATCAGGCCGAACGCGAAGACGAAGATGCGCCGCGTCGTCTCCTGGCCGCTGGGACTGGTGGTCGAGGTGTGGACCGAGCTGGACCGGACGACCTCCGGACCGGCCGGCGTAACGGGATCCGTCGTCACGACCGACTGGTCGACCTGTTCGGTTGCCATGTTCGACTCCTCTGCCGCGGAGATTCCGGGCAGCAGGTCGGGCCGACCGCTGAGCTGAATGCCGAGACCGAGTGTCGGGCTCGGCACGGCGACTGTCATGACGGGCCGTCATATCGGTCGAGTCGTAGAATCCGGGGCCGCAAGGTCGGGACCCGACGGGCCCGGCGCTCGAGGGGAGGTGGTCGTCGTGGGGGATTTCTCGGCGGCCGAGGGTCGGCGTGCCCTCATCCTCCACGATCGGCAGATCGTCGTCGATCTCATCGAGCTCACGCTCAATCACGGCATGTTCGTCGTGCGTTCGGCCTCGGATCTGGCGGCCGCCGAACGGTTGCTGGCCGAGGCGCGACCGCACCTCGCGGTCGTGGACATGGACCACGACGACAGCACCGCCCTCCTCCAGCGCCTCGGGGTGTCGAACACGATGACGCAGAGCACGACGCCGGTGCTCGGCCTGACGCGTCGCGGCGACCTGAAGACGAAGCTGCGCGCTTTCGACCTCGGCGTGGACGACATCCTGACGATGCCGTTCTCCCCGGAGGAGCTGCTCGCGCGCTCGATCGTCGTGAGTCGGCGGGCGACCGGCGTGGATCGGCCCATCGTGCCGACGATCCGGATCGGCGAGATGGAGATCGACATCGTCAATCGCCAGGTCCGGGCGGGCGAGTCGGTCGTCCACCTGAGCGGGATCGAACAGAGCCTGCTCTACCTCCTCGCGAGCCGCGGCGGACGCGTGGTGACCCGTGAGGAAATCCTCGACGCGATCTGGGGCACGGACTTTGTCGCCGAGAGCAACATCGTCGACCGCCACATCCGGAGCCTCCGGATCAAGCTCCAGAACGACTATCGGCACCCACGGTTCATCGCCACCGTGGCCGGGCGTGGCTACCGCTTCATCCCGACCTTCTCCAACGCGGGCTGGGCGGGCGAGGGGGCGACGGCGCACTGAGCGACGGACCCCGGATGACGGGCCGTCATGACGCGCGACATCGGACCCCCCATGTTCCTGCTTCCGCCGCGATCTCGAGTCCGGCGGCCAGCTGGAACACCTCCCTCCCACACCAGGTGGACCCGTCTCTGGGGGATCGGTCCACCTGGTCGTTTTCCGGGCCCCGGCGAAACCTTGGACCGGGCTCGGCCCGGCTCGCCCACGGCTCAGCCGCCGAGGGCGAACATCTCGACCCGGGGGAGGTGGCTCGTGGCCTCCGTCCGAAGCTCGGAGTAGCGGTCCGTCCGGGCGCCCCAGACCCGCTCGAGGATCGCCCGGATGTCGTCGTCCGAGGACCCGTCCCGCAGCGGCGACCGGAGGTCCGTACCAACGGCGCTGAACAGGCACGTGTAGAGCTTCCCGTCCGCCGACAGGCGGGCCCGCGTGCAGTCGCCGCAGAACGGCTGCGTCACCGACGCGATCACCCCGACCTCGCCGCTGCCGTCGCGGTAGCGCCAGCGATTCGCGACCTCGCCCCGGTAGGCCGGCGGCACGGCCTCGAGCGGCAGCTCGGCATCGATCGCAGCGATGATCTCCGAGGCCGGCACGACGTCATCGAGGCGCCAGCCGTTGGCCGTCCCCACGTCCATGTACTCGATGTACCGGAGGACGAGGCCCTCGTCGCGCGCCCAGCGGGCCATCGGCACGACGCTCCCCTCGTTCTCGCCGCGCTTCACGACCATGTTGACCTTGATCGGGTCGAGGCCGGCCTCGCGCGCGGCCGCGATGCCGTCGAGGACGCGGGTGACGGGGAAGTCGACGCCGTTCATCCGTCGGAACGTCGCGTCGTCGAGCGAATCCAGGGAGACGGTGATCCGCTGGAGGCCGGCGCCGGCAAGCGGCCGGGCCAGGGCCAGGAGCGCGGACGCGTTCGTGGTGAGCGTGAGGTCCGGCGGCCCACCCTCCGGAAGCCGCAGCCCGGCCAGGAGGGCGATGAGATCGGGAAGCCCCTTCCGGACGAGCGGCTCGCCGCCGGTGATCCGGAGCTTCGTCACGCCGAGCTCGACGGCGATCGAGGCGAGGCGATGGATCTCCTCGTAGGAGAGCACCTCGGAGTGCGGCAGGAAGGCGAAGTCGCGCCCGAAGACCTCGGCCGGCATGCAGTACGTGCAGCGGAAGTTGCAGCGATCGGTCACGGAGATCCGGAGGTCGCGGAGGGCTCGTCCGCGGCGGTCCAGCAGGGCCGGCCGGCCGTCGAATGCCGCGCCGGGCGCGGGCACGCCGGGCGCGGGCACGCCGGGCGCGGGCACGCCGGGCGCGGCCGGCTCGTCGCTCGGGCGGCTCGCGGGCGAGGCAGGCGGCATCGCCCTCGGGGACGCGGGGTGAGTCACCCGGGCATCGTACTTCGCCCTCGCGGAAGTCGGCCCCGGGCGCTCCCTGGTACCTCCGGCACGGTCCGGCGGTACGACTGGCGGACTGCCCGCGGGCACCGTCGCCGCCGACCATCCCGATGACGCCCGAACACCCGGCCGGCAGCCGGGCCGTGCCTGAAGGACCGATCGATGGCAACGACCGAGCAGCGCTCAGGATTTCGGCTCCCGTGGAGCACCGAGACGCGCTCGTCCACGCCCTCGTCCGACGGCAGCGAGCCCGCCGCCGAGCAGGCGCCGGACGCGAAGGACGTGGCCAGCGAAGTCCCCAGCGTTGCCGAGGCGACCCCGATGACGGATACCACCGAGACCACCAGCCGCACAGCCACACCCTGGCCGGCCGGCGACCACGTCGCCGTCGCGACGGCCGACCCCGAGCGGGACCCGGACGCCAAGCCGCCCACACGAGCCGCTGCACGCGCGAACCCCGAGCCGGCCCCCGCCGCACCGCCGCGGAAGTCGAACGCGCTCATGACCGGGCTGGTCCGGGCCATGCGCGACGCGGCGGCGACGGCCCGCCAGGAGACCGCCGCCCGATTCGCCGAGGAGGCGAAGGCGCGCGTCACGGCCATCCAGGCGGCCTCCGCCGACGAGGTCGCCACGATCCGGACCGGCGCCGACGGCGACGTGGTGGCGATCCGCGAGTGGTCGAAGGCGGAGATGGCCCGGATCCGCGAGGAGACCGAGCAGCGCATCGTGGACCGCAAGCGCCGGCTCGAAGTCGACCTCGAGTCCCACGCCGCCCGCATCGAGCAGCGCATCGAGCGGGTCCATGGCGCCGTGGGCGCCTTCGAGCAGAGGATGGACGCGTTCTTCGAGCAGCTCTTCGCCGAGGAGGATCCGGCCCGCCTCGCCGGCATGGCCGAGCAGCTCCCCGAGCCACCCGCCCTCGAGCTCGATGACCTCGACGACGACCGCTGGACCGCCCCCGCCGCGGCAGCGTCCGGTGTCGCGACAGGGCCCGCTATCGCGGCACAGGCCGGTGTCGCGGCAGGGCCCGACGAGACCCTCGACCCGGAGGGAGCGGCCGCGGCCGAAGCCGCCGCCTTCGCGGACATCGATCCAGGCGCCGAGGACGATTTCGACGGGCTCGCCGATCCCCCAGGGTCGGGCGATTTCAGCGACGCCGACGTCGCCCGTCGTCTCGAGGCCTTCACGGGTCCGCCGGCGGGTAACCAGGTGACGGCGACAACGCGACTGTCCGTGACCGGGCTGGTCAGCGTCGCCTCGATCGCCGGCTTCAAGCGGGCCGTCGCCAGGATCGACGGCGTGAAGGGCGTCGCAGTCTCCTCCGGCCCGACGGGCGACTTCATCTTCGCGATCAGCCACGACCCCGACGCCGACATCCCGTCGGCCATCCCCTCGCTGGACGGGTTCTCGGCGACGGTCACGGGCGACGCCGACGGCGTCGTGGTCGTCACCGCGTCCGACCCCGACGGCGGCCGCTGACCCTGGAGGGACCCCGAATGAGCCGCCCCACCATCGCCGTCGGACTCCCGGAGCCCGAGCACTCGGCCGTGCTCCTCGCTCTCCAGGAGGCCGGGTTCGGAACCGTCTCGCTCGCCTCGGCCCAGGACCTGGCCGCCATCGTCGAAGCTGAGCTGCCGGTCGGCCTGGCGATCGTCGAAGCCGGCGGGGACCCCGCGACGCTCCTCGACGCCGTGGGTCGGCTGCGGGTCGACCAGGCGGCCGTCCCGCTCATGGTCATCGCCGACGTCGAGCACCTCGAGACGCTCCAGGGCGACGGCGGGCTCGGCGAGGACGACGAGGTCGTCCTTCGGCCCATCGAGCCCGATGCGATCCGCTGGCGGGCCGAGGCGATGCTGATCCGGTCCCAGATCGAAGCCGAGCACACCGAGCACGCGGTCATGGCGCGCGGGCGGGTCGAGGCGGACTGGGCCGCGCGCTCGCCGATCATCGCGATCTTCAATCCGAAGGGCGGCGTCGGCAAGACGACGATCGCCACCAACCTCGCGGCCGCGCTCCAGAACCGGAAGGAGCGGCGGGTCCTCCTCGTCGATGCCGACACGGTCACCGGCCACGTCACGATGTCCCTCGGCATGGACGCCGGCCGGACCATCGCCGACGCGTGGCTGGACGAGGCGGAGGGCGGCCCGCCCGAGAGCCTCCTCGACGTCGCGGCGGTTCACGAATCGGGCATCCGCGTGGCGGCCCTGGTCTCGAGCCCGCTGGCGATGGCCCATCTCGACCCCGAGCGCGTCGGCGAGGCCCTCCTCACCGCCCGCTGGGGCGTCGACGTCATCGTCGTGGATCTCCATCCCTCGTACAGCGAGGTCAACCAGGTCATCTTCAATGTCGCCGACCGCATCCTCGTCCCGGTGACGCCGGACCTCCCCGCCATCCGGGCGGCGGTCCAGCTCGGCGAGGTTGCCTCGGAGCTCGGCCTTCGGGACCGGCTGGGCCTCGTCGTCAACCGCGCCGAATCGGGCGTCAGCATCGAGGACATCGAGCGCGCCGTCGGGATGCCGACCCTCGCCCGGATCCGCTCCGGCGGCATGCTCTTCGTGAAGGCCGCGAATGTCGGCCGGACGGTCATCGACCTCTTCCCGAGGGAGAAGGTCTCGGCCGACTTCGACATCCTCGCGGACCGGGTGCTCGGCATCGCGCCGCCTGCGGCGACGACGGTGGCGGCCGCGGAATCGAAGTCGCGCCTCGGCGCCATCTTCGGCTCGCGCAAGGAGCCGGTCCGGGTCTGAACCCGGCCCGGAGACTCACGAGACCGGCCGCACCGCGGCCGGTCCGTCGGCTTCAGCGGCTGCCCGGCGGAATTCCTCGCGCTGGGCGGGTCAGGCCCGCTCGGTCCAGTTCGTGCCGCCCAGCGGCGAGCCCGGCAATCGCTGGTGCCGGATGCCGGTGGCCAGATCAACCTGCTCGACGCCGCGAAGGTAGAAGCGGTTGACGAGGACCACGTCGTCATCGGCCTCCAGCGGCACCTCCTCGCCCGCGAGCGTGATGACCGGGCTCGTGACCGCGACGAACATCTGGGAACTTCGCTCGAGGAGGCCTTCCGGCTCCGTGCCGGGATGCAGCCGGACCGTCCCGATGACGCGGAACGGCGGGGCCTCGAGGGCCACGTCGAAGGCGATCTTGTGGATGCGATGGGCGCTCTGCTCGTCCGGGCTTCGCGCGGCGAGCGTGTCGGCGCCGGCGATCACGACGATGAGGTCGTAGGGGTCCACCGACCGGATCCCGGGTGCCGGCTCGAAGCCGGCGCTCCCGTCGAGCGGGGCCCAGACGACATCGGTCAGCGCCACCGCCTCGCGCTGGTTGAGCGCGTCGAGAAGCCGGCCGGTGATCGTCATGGTGCCGCCGAGGCGCCACTCCTCGGTGAGGCCCCGGAAGGTGACGGTCCTGGGCTCGGCGGCCGCGGCGGCGGTGTCCAGGGCCGCGGCCACGCCCGCCTCCCCTTCTGCCTTCTTCTTCCCGAACCCGAACGGCATCGTCACTCCTCCGAGCGGCCTGAGTTCTCCCGGATCGTGTCGACGACGGTCGCGTCGGCGAGCGTCGTGGTGTCGCCGAGCGAACGCCCTTCGGCGATGTCGCGCAGCAGTCGCCGCATGATCTTGCCAGACCGCGTCTTGGGCAGGTCCGGCACGAACATCAGGTGCTTCGGCCGGGCAATCGGCCCGATGACGTAGGCGACGTGCTCGCGGAGCTGGACCGCGAGGGCATCCGAGGGTTCCTGGGTGGCCTTGAGGATCACGAAGGCGAAGATCGCCTGGCCCGAGACGTCGTCCTTGACCCCGACGACCGCGGCCTCGGCGACCGACCGATGATCGACCAGCGCGGATTCCACCTCCGTCGTCGAGATGCGGTGGCCGGCGACGTTCATGACGTCGTCGACGCGGCCGAGGAGCCAGTAGTAGCCCTCCTCGTCGCGCTTCGCGCCGTCGCCGGCGAAGTACATCCCGGGGAACCGGGTCCAGTACGTCTCCCGATAGCGCTCCGGGTCGCCGTAGATGCCGCGGAGCATGGCCGGCCAGGGTCGCTTCAGGACGAGGTAGCCGCCGCCGCCGAGGGGCACCGAGTTGCCGTCCCCGTCGACGACGTCGGCCGCGATGCCCGGGAACGGGAAGGTCGCCGAGCCGGGCTTCGTCGTCGTCACGCCGGGCAGCGGCGTCATGAGGATCATCCCGGTCTCCGTCTGCCACCATGTGTCCACGATCGGGGCCTTCCCCCGGCCGACGTGCTCGTGGTACCAGAGCCAGGCCTCCGGGTTGATCGGCTCGCCGACCGAGCCGAGGACCCGCAGCGAGGACAGGTCGTACGCCGCCGGGTGCTGCGGCCCCTGCTTCATGAAGGCCCGGATCGCGGTCGGGGCCATGTACAGGATCGAGACCCGGTACTGCTCCACGATCTGCCACCAGCGATCCCATGTCGGCGTATCGGGGGCACCCTCGTACATGACGCCCGTGGTCGCGTTCGCGAGCGGGCCGTAGACGATGTAGCTGTGGCCGGTCACCCAGCCGATGTCCGCCGCGCACCAGTACACGTCGTCCGGCTTGAGGTCGAAGATCATCTCGTGGGTGAAGCTCGTCCCGAGGAGGTAGCCCGCCGTCGTGTGGAGGATGCCCTTCGGCTTCGCGGTCGTGCCCGAGGTGTAGAGCAGGTAGAGCATGTGCTCCGAATCGACGGGCTCGGGCGGGCACTCGGGCGACTGGCGATCCACGATGTCGTGCCACCAGTGGTCGCGGAACGGGACCATGTGGACGCCGTGGCCGAGGCGGTTGACGACGATCGCGTGCTCGATCGTGGGGGTCGAGGCCATCGCCTCGTCGGCGTGGTGCTTGAGCCCCACCTCCTTGCCCCGCCGGAAGCCGCCGTCGGCCGTGATCAGGACCCTCGCCCCGCAGTCGTTGATCCGGCTCGAGAGGGCCTCCGCCGAGAAGCCCCCGAACACGACGGTGTGGGGCGCCCCGATCCGGGCGCAGGCGAGCATCGCGATCGGCAGCTCCGGGATCATCGGCATGTAGATCGCGACCCGGTCGCCCTTCCGGACGCCGAGCTCCTTCAGGGCGTTCGCGGCCTTGCCGACCTCGCGGAGCAGGTCCGCGTAGGTGAGGGTCTGGGTTTCCCCCGGCTCGCCGATCCAGTGGTAGGCGACCTTGTCGCCGAGGCCGTTCTCGACGTGCCGGTCCAGGCAGTTGTAGGCCACGTTCAGCTCGCCGCCCACGAACCACTTCGCGAACGGCAGCTCCCACTCGAGCGTCGTCTCGAAGGGCTTCGACCAGCTGATCCGCTCCCGGGCCAGGCGCTCCCAGAAGGCGACCGGGTCCCGCTCCGCCTCCTCGTAGAGGGCGGCCGTGGCATTCGCCCGGGCAGCGAATTCCGCTGACGGCGGGAACGTCCGCCGCTCGTCCATGAGGTTCTCGATGGCCGGGGAGCTGGCCTGGGACGGTTCGGCGCTCACGGCGGGACTCCGGTGGATCGACGAGGCGACCGGGCACGATCGGCACGGTCGGTTCCGAGGCCAGCATCGTACTGCGCCGCATGGCGCCGTGGCACCCGGCCCGACCGAATGCGCGCGCTGCGGACGGTCCACAGCGGGCGCTCCGGCGTCGGGCCGCAGCGGCGACGGTCGGGCTGCCGGGCGGTTTGGGCGGCCGCGGTTGGCGGCCGCCCCGTGGCAAGGCAGATCCGGTGCAGTCCCGCCCGATGGATCAGTCGGTCGCCAACGCCTGTGGATCGCGACTCGAAAGCCCGAGATCGGCACCGGTCGAGGCGTCCTGACCGCCGACTTCGTCCCAGATCCGGACATGCCGGCTCTCCCGGATGAAGAGCCCGCCGATCACGACCGTCATCAGGGCGACGACGATCGGGTAGATGAGGCCGGCGTAGAGGTTGCCGGTCGAGGCAAGGAGGGCCGCGGCGATGAGCGGCAGGAAGCCCCCGAACCAGCCGTTGCCGAGGTGGTATGGGATCGAAAGGCTCGTGTAGCGGATCCGTGCCGGGAAGAACTCCACGAGGAAGGCCGCGATCGGCCCGTACACCATCGTGACGAAGACGACCTGGATCCAGACCAGGGCGACGAGCGGCAGGATCTCCGGCTGGGCGGCCGTGACGGCGCCCGAGGCGTCCACGAACTTGCCCGCGTTGATGCCCGCCGTCGCGAGCGTTCCCTGGGGATGCGCGAATTGCGTCATCAGGGTGTAGATCGGGAGGTAGGCGACCGCCGCGAGCAGCGCCCCTGACAGGATCACGGGCTTGCGCCCGATGCGGTCGGACAACCGTCCGAACACGTAGAAGAACGGCGTCGCCAGGACGATCGCGGTGCCGACGATGAGGTACGCGTCCTGGAATCGGACGCCCAGGTTCGTTCCGAGGAAGAAGAGGGCCTGGAACTGGCCCTGGTACCAGACGACGGCCTGGCCAGCGGTCGCGCCGAAGAGCGCCAGCAGGATGAGCCGCGCATTCCGACCGTTGCCGAAGCTGTCCCGCCACGGGGACGTGCTCGCCTTGCCCTGCTCCTTCAGCTTCGCGAACAGTGGCGTCTCCCGAAGCCGGAGGCGGATATAGAGGGCCAGCAGGACCAGGAGTGCGGAGAGCAGGAAGGGAATCCGCCAGCCGAAACTCGCGAAGTCCTCGGCCGACATCGATGTCCTGAACGCGAAGATGACGACGAGCGCGAGGAGCAGGCCCAGTGTTGCTGTCGTCTGGATCCAGCTCGTGTTCCGGCCACGCGTCTCGTCCGAGCTGTGCTCCGCGACGTAGATCGCGGCACCACCGTACTCACCACCGAGCGCGAGGCCCTGGGCGAGGCGCAACGCCACGAGGATGATCGGCGCGAGGATGCCGATCTGCGCATACGTGGGCAGGAGGCCGACGAGGGCCGTCGAGAGACCCATGACCGTGATGGTCACGAGGAACGTGAACTTCCGGCCCACGATGTCGCCGATTCGACCGAAGACCGCGGCCCCAAACGGCCGGACGGCGAAACCGGCGCCGAATGTTGCGAGGGACTGAAGGAGCGCCGTCGTGTCGTTCCCGGGCGGGAAGAACTGCTTGGAGAAGAACGCGGCCAAGACCCCGTACAGGTAAAAGTCATACCACTCGATGATCGTGCCCGCGGCGGAGGCCCCGATCACGAACGGCAGGCGGTATGTCGGCGCCGATGTGGCCATGCAGCAACCTCCCTCAGCACCCAGGGGCGGGTGATGGCGACACAGTCGCGGAGATACGCCGCACGAAGGTCAACAGTCAACGCGCGGGCCTTGCAAGAACATTGCAGTTCCATACCCCGCGTGGCTGGAATCGTTGCGTCCGCGTCATCGTCGGCACGTGATCCGGGTCGGCGCGGCCGAGGGGCAAGGCCGAGAATGGCGTCAGCGGCGCGGCGGCGGCCGACGCGAACGCGGCCGCCGGGCGTCCGAGGAACTCAGCCGGCCTCGACGATGGACCGGGCGAAGTCGATGATCCGGCGTGTCTGGGCGATGGCAAGCTCCGAATCGGCGCCGCTGCCGGTGTGGCCGGCGTCGAACCAGTCGATCTCGATGGGGTGGCCGCGGGCCTGCAGCCGCTCGACGTAGCGCTCGATGGGCCGGGCGGGCGTCCGGGTGTCGTTGCGACCCTGGATGATCAGGACTGGGGCGCGCACGTCGTCCACGTAGGTCATCGGCGACCCGATCCGGAACTCCGCCGCAACGGCCGGGTCCTCCGGGGAGCCGTTGAAGAGCATCCGTTGGTAGCTGCGGAGGAAGTCGGTGGAATCCTCGTAGTTCATCTGCCAGTCCGCGATCGCGATTCCGGCCATGCCGCCGGCCCACAGGTCCGGCTGCCGCCCGAGGCCCAGGAGCGTCAGGTAGCCGCCGTACGACCAGCCCTCGAGGAAGACCTGGTCGGGGCGTGCGATCCCGGCCTCGACGAGCCAGGACCTCGCCGCGGCCATGTCCTCGAGCTCCAGCTCGCCGAGCCGGCCCCAGATGGAGTGCTCGAAGTCCCGCCCGAACGTCGTCGAGCCGTGATAGTTCAGGGAGAGGACAGCGAACCCGGCGTCGACGTACGCCTGGGCCCTCGGGTCGAAGTTCTCGCCCGTGGCCGCCGTCGGGCCGCCATGGGTCACGAGAATGACCGGGTGCGGGGCGGGTGCGTCCGGGCGGCCGAGCCAGCCCTGGATGAGCTCGCCGCTGGGGAGGGGCATGTCGACGGACTCGAAGGTGTGGCCGGGGGGCACCGCACCGGCGTCGAGGACCGTGCGCGTCATCCGGCCGGTCGCCGCGTCCAGCGCGACGAGGCGGCGCGGGCTCCCGAAGTCATCCCAGCGGGCGATGATCTCGTCGCTGCCGGGACGGAAGTAGCTCGTGCCCTGTCGGACGAAGCCGATGTAGGCGCCGGGCGGGTGGTCGAGCGCCCGGAGGGCGTTCGCCTCCACGTCCCACAGGTAGAGCGACTGGACAGCGCGATGGATCCGGCAGAGGAGAATGCGCGTTCCGTCCGGAGACCAGTCGAGGGGCACCAGGTCGCCGTCGGGCGCGCTCGCCGGGAGGTCGAGGCGCGCGCCGGTGACCGGATCCCAGACGATCGCGCGCTCGGGTCCGGTCGCGTTGGTCGTGGCCAGGATTCGCCGGTCGCCGGCGATCGGCGCACACATGAAGACCACCAGGCTGGTGCCGGGCCCGTCCCAGAGCTCCGGGCCGGGATCGCCGGTCTCGGAATCGAAGGTCAGGAGGCTGAACTCGAGGCCGGCGGATCGATGGCTCGACGAGAGGACGAGAACGCTGCCGTCGGCCGAGAGGGCCGCAGCGAAGAGGCCGGCACGGGAGGCGTGGATGGTCTTCAGGTCCCGGGTGGCGCCATCGACGAAGGCGCCGACACGGGCCGCGAAGGTGTCGTCGGAGACGGTCACGAACGCCACCCGCCGGCCATCGCGGCTGAAGGCGAGGACCTCCCCGGCGTAGTCGGCCAGCCCCGGCGACAGGTCCACCTCGGGCCCGCCATCGGTCGGAAGCGACACGAAGTGGCCGAGCTCGTTGCCGCCGACGTCGCGGAGATAGCAGGCCCAGCGTCCGTCGGGCGAGAGTTGGCCCACGATCCGGCCTGTCGGCTCGTCGGTGATCCGCGTCAGGTCACCGGTTGCGGGCGCCCACGCGTAGAGCTGGATCAGCCCGTCGAGGTTCGCCGAGACGAGACCGCGCGTCGGGTCGTTCGGGGCGATCGCGCTCAGGATGATCGCGGTCGCCCGGAACCGGGATTCCCAGCCGTCCTCGATCCGCGCTGCCGGGGTGGAGGTGATCGCCAAGTCGGGACCCCTTGTGGTGCCGTTCCCCGCCATCGTAGTGGGTGATCGGCGTGCGTGACCGGCGTGCGTGACCGGCGTGCCGACCAGCGCCGCCGGGCCCGGCGTGCATGACCGGCGTGCGTGACCCGGCGTGCGGACCAGCGCCGCCGGGCCCGGCGTGCATGACCGGCGTGCGTGACCCGGCGTGCTGACCAGCGCCGCCGGGCCCGGCGTGCATGACCGGCGTGCGTGACCGGCGTGCGTGACCGGCGTGCGTGACCGGCGTGCGTGACCGGGCCGCCGGCTCACTCCTCGGGCGCAAGGTCCTCATCGGTCGGGCCGAGCGCTGCCGCGCCCGGCGTCGGGCCCCCCACGCCGCCGTCCCGCGACAGCACGACGCGCTGGGGCCGCGGGATCTCGATGCCGTGGATCCGGAACGCGGTGAGCAGGCGCTTGCGAAGCTCGCCAGCGGCGGCCCACTGCTCCGTGGCACGAACGGTGCCCAGGATCTTCAGGGTGATCCCGTACTCGGCGAGGGCGGAGACCCGGTCGACGCGCGGGGTCTCGAGGATCCGCCGCTTCCAGGCCGGATCGGAGGCCATCTCGCGGCCCACCGTATCGACGACCTCGATCGCCGCATCGACGTCGGTCCCGTAGGCGATCGTCACGTCCTGGTTGATGCGCGCCCACACCCGTGTCAGGTTGCTGGCGACGGTGATCTCGCCGTTGGGCACGGTGTGGACGATGCCGTCGAGGTCGCGGACCGTGGTCCGCCGGAGGCTGAAGTCCTCGACGGTGCCGGACACGCCGGCAATCCGGATCACGTCGCCGCGGCTGAACTGGTTCTCGATGAGGATGAGCGCCCCGTTCAGGTAGTCCTTGACGAGGCTCTGGGCGCCGAACCCGACCGCGATGCCCACGACGCCCAGACCGGCAACGGCCGGCCCGACGTTGAGCCCGAACTGCTCGAGGAGCATGACGAGGGCGATCACGACCACGAAGAAGCGGAGGAAGTTGACCGCGAGCGCCTGGATCGTCCGCATCCGCTTCTGGATCTCGACCGCGGACAGCTCCTGGGCCGTCCCCTCGGTCGCCTCGCGATCGAGAAGCGCCTTGACGATGCCGTGGACGAACAACGTCGCGAGTCGCAGCCCGACGATCGCCACGACGATGATCACGATCGCCCGGCCAAGCCCGGCGCCCGCGCCGGTCAGGAACGCGTAGAGCGTGGACCAGGGCGGCTTCGCGAATTCCGGCATCGGGGCGAGAGTAGCGGAAGCGGCGGCCACTTGACCGGCCACCGGGTCGCAAGGGCGATTCGCGATGGCGACGCGGCCGAGCCCAGCGGGCCACCCGCCCGATGTGCTTCCAGCCCGGGCGGGGCGATGGGCGATGGGCGATGGGCGACGCGGCCCAGCCCAGCGGGCCACCCGCCCGATGTGCTTCCAGGACACACAACCATGACGAACGAGCACGAGCCGTGGCCGACTTCCTGCAATGTGTGCGGGATTCGGGGGATGGCGCGTGCTCATTCATCGACGGGATGTGTCCTCGAGACACGCCACGCCACCCGGGCCTGCCACCCGCCCGATGTGCTTCCAGGACACACAACCATGACGAACGAGCACGAGCCGTGGCCGACTTCCTGCAATGTGTGCGGGATTCGGGGGATGGCGCGTGCTCATTCAT
>JACPOU010000022.1 GCA_016191345.1 Chloroflexota bacterium | reverse complement strand
TCGGTGAGCGCTACAGCGCGATCGCCACCCCGTTCGAGTGGCGGTTCACACGACTCGACCTTCACCGTGTCCTGGCTGCCCTGACCCCGTCGGCCCGGGCGGCGTGACGATTACGTTGCGCGATTTGCGAATCGCCGTACTAAGCCTTCTTGGAATAGCGACGGCACCTGGAGGGCGCGGAGGCGTGCCGCTCGCCGGTTCATCTGGAGGAGGCATGAACCGCGCCACGCGCCCGGGGTCGGGGCCTCCACGAACGCCGCGATAAGCGTTCTCGGAATATGGGGGGCTGGCGGCACGAGCCGCGCGGGCGCGCGGCACGGGAGACGCGGCCCCGCGGCAGGGGAGACGCGGCCGCGAAGACCACGCCACTCCCCTAGAACTGATCCAGGTACCTCGCCACTTCCCAGTCGCTCACCTGGGTCCGGTACTCGTCCCACTCCGCGCGCTTCGCGTCCACGAAGTGGCCGTAGACGTGCTCGCCGAGGGCCTCGCGGATGACCTCGTCGCGAGCAAGCTCGTCGAGCGCCTCCCCGAGCGTCCCAGGCAATTCCCGGATCGCCTTCGCCGCGATCGTGGCCGCGTCCATCTCGAACAGCGACTCCTCCACCGGCGCGGACAGCTCAAGCCCCCGCTCCACCCCGTCCAGCCCGGCCGCGATCATCGCGGCGAACGCGAGATACGTGTTGGAAGAGGGATCCGGGCAGCGGACCTCCACCCGCGTACCTTCCACGGACCGTCCCGGCGAGACCGTGGGCACGCGGATCAGCGCGGAGCGGTTCGTGCGACCCCACGTCAGGTATGTCGGTGCCTCGTACCCCGGCACGAGCCGCTTGTAGGAGTTCACGAGCGGGGCGAGGACCGCGATCATCCCCCGGGCATGGGCGAGGATCCCGGCCATGTACGACGTCGCGAGCGCCGAGAGCCCGTACGCGGCGGACGGATCCGCGAACGCGTTCCGGGAATCCGCGATCGAGTACAGGCTCTGGTGGGTGTGCATCCCGGAGCCGTTGATGCCGTGGATGGGCTTCGGCATGAACGTCGCGTACAGGCCGTGCTGCTGGGCGATCGCCTTCAGGGTGAACTTGAACGTGATCGCGTTGTCGGCCGTCTGGAGTGCGTCGGCATACTCGAAGTCGATCTCGTGCTGGCCGGCGGCGACCTCGTGATGGGCCGCCTCCACCCGGATCCCGAACGCCTCGAGCGCATCGACCATGTCCTGCCGGACCTCGCCCGCCAGGTCCGTCGAGTAGTCGAAGTACCCCGCGAGGTCATGCGGCAGCGGCGCGACGCGCCCGTCCTCCGATCGCCGGAACAGGAAGAACTCCAGCTCCGGCCCCATGTTGACGACGAATCCGAGCTTCCGGGCCCGCTCCACCTGCCGCCGCAGAACATACCGTGGATCCCCGGGGAACGGCTCCCCGCGCGGCGTGAACACGTCGCAGATCACCCGGGCCGTCCCGCGCGGCCCGGAGCCCGGCTGCCACGGGATCTCCGCGAAGGTGGCCATGTCCGGCTTCAGGTACTGGTCGCTCTCCGCGATCCGGGTGAAGCCCTCGATCGACGAGCCGTCGAACCAGGTCCCGTGGGCCACGGAGCCGGCAAGCTGGTGGATCGGAATCGTGACCGCCTTGACCGCCCCGATGATGTCCGTGAACTGGAGCTGGACGAACCGGACCCCGGCCGCCTCCGCGCTGCGGATCCGGGCGGCCGCCTCCGGATCCGGATCCGGAGGCGTCGCGACTGCGGCCACGGCGTCGCCCTCGCCGCTCAGTACGCGAACAGCAGTTCGCGGTACTTCGGCAGCGGCCAGAGCTCGTCCGAGACGACCGTCTCGAGCTCGTCGGCGACCTCCCGAAGGGCTCCCTGGGCCGGGATGACGACCTCCGCGAAGGCGCGGGCCTCCGCCTCGACCGAACCCGCCTCGTGGGCCGCGTGCTGGGCGTGCTCGAGCGCCTCGATGGCATCCACGAGCCCGTCCACGAGCGCGCCGACGCGCTTCGAGACGGCCGCCACGCCCTTGCCCGCCCCGGCGGCCGACAGCTCCCCGAGGTAGCGGACCGCAGCCGGCAGGATCATCGTCCGGGCGATGTCGAGGGCGCAGGCCGCCTCGATGTTCGAGACCTTGACGTAGCGCTCCCAGCTGATGTCGACGCGGGCGGCGAGCTCCCGCTCCGACAGCACCCCGAACGCCGAGAAGAGCCCCTTCGCCTTGGACGACGCCAGGGCGGGCAGCGCGTCCACGGTGGACTTGTTGTTCGGGAGGCCGCGCTTCGCGGCCTCGGCGTGCCACTCCTCGGAGTAGCCGTTGCCCTCGAAGAGGACCTGCCGGTTCTCCTTGACGGTCTTCGACAGGATCCGGGTCAGGCCCTCGAAATCGCCGGGCTCCAGGCCCTCGAGCGCGTCCGCGAGCTCCTTGAGGGACTCCGCGACGGCGACGTTGAGGACCGTCTGCGGCCAGTAGATCGGTGCCGACGAGCCGACCGCCCGGAACTCGAACTTGTTCCCCGTGAACGCGAACGGCGAGGTCCGGTTGCGGTCCGTGGCATCCATCGACAGGGACGGCAGCGAGGTCACCCCGAGCTCGAGCGAGCCGCTCCTCTTCGACGCGGAGGCACTCCCCCTCGCGAGCTGCTCGATGACGTCCTCGAGCTGCGAGCCGAGGAAGATCGAGACGATCGCCGGCGGGGCCTCGTTGGCTCCCAGGCGATGGTCGTTGCCGGCGTCCGCGATGCTCGCCCGGAGCAGGTCCGCGTGGACGTTCACGCCGCGGATGACGGAGACCAGGAAGGCGAGGAACTGGGCGTTCTCGTGCGGATCGTTGCCCGGGTCGAGGAGGTTCTCCCCGTCGTCGGTGGCCATCGACCAGTTGTTGTGCTTGCCCGAGCCGTTGATCCCGGCGAACGGCTTCTCGTGGATGAGGAACGCGAGGCCATGCTGCGGGGCGAGCCGACGCATGGTGGCCATCACGACCATGTTGTGGTCCGAGCCGACCGATGTCGGCTCATAGACCGGCGCCATCTCGAACTGGCCAGGGGCAACCTCGTTGTGCCGGGTCCGGGCCGGGACGCCGAGCCGCCACAGCTCGCGGTCGAGATCCATCATGAAGGCGAGGATGCGCGGCCGGATCGAGCCGAAGTACTGGTCCTCCAGCTCCTGGCCCTTGGGCGACGGAGCCCCGAACAGGGTCCGGCCGGTCAGGACGAGGTCGGGCCGCTGCTCCGCGAGCCGGCGGTCGACGAGGAAGTACTCCTGCTCCGGCCCGATGTTCGTGAAGACCCGGTTCGTCGAGGTGTTGCCGAACCAGCGGAGGATGCGGACCGCTTCCCTGCCGACGGCCTCCTGCGATCGGAGGAGGGGGATCTTGTGGTCCAGGGCCTCGCCCGTGAACGAGACGTAGGCCGTCGGGATCGTCATCGTCACGCCGTTGGGCTCGACCTGGAGGAAGATCGGGCTCGTCACGTCCCAGGCGGTGTAGCCGCGAGCCTCGAAGGTCGCCCGGATGCCACCCGACGGGAAGGAGCTTGCGTCCGGCTCGCCCTGGATGAGGTTCTTGCCCGAGAACTCCGCGATCGTCCGGCCGTCGCCGAGGGGCGTGAGGAACGAGTCGTGCTTCTCGGCAGTGGAGCCGGTCATCGGCACGAACCAGTGCGTGAAGTGGGTCGCGCCGTGGGCGAGGGCCCACTCCTTCACGCCGTGGGCGACGGCGTCGGCGATGACCGGATCGAAGGGCTCCAGGCCGTCGATGGTGCGCTGCAGCCGGCGGAAGATCGGCTTCGCGAGGTACTGCCGCTGGGCGACCTCGTGGAAGACGTACTCGCCGTAGATGTCGGCGCCGGCGAACTCGAGGTACTCCTGCGTCGAGGCGACGCGGTGGTTGCTGATTGTCTCGATGGCCGTGCGGCGTGCGGTCATGGGTCTCCTGCCGGCGGGGCGGCTGCATCCTGGGGAAACGGCGACGTGGCGCTCCGTTCCTGGTCCGCCGGGCGAAGTTGTGCTCCACGCATGGAACGATCGCCCGGCCGCGGTGGTCGACGTCATGGTAGCCGGCCGCTTGCCGGTACGGGCTGGCCGCCCGCCACGCGGATGCCGCTACAACTTAGCGATTTTGCACAAGACGAAGGGCAAGGGAGAGCGCCAGCCGCAGCTCCGGATCGGCGAGGTCCCAATGCGCCACCGCCTCGATCCGCCGCAGCCGGTACGCGATCGTGTTGCGATGGACGCCGAGCGCCGTCGCGGCCTCGCCCGCGGACCCTCGGTCGAGCACGGCCCGGAGCGTCGAGAGGTGCTCCTCCTGGACGTCCGGCCGGCCGCGCAGCAGCGGCTCGAGCAGGGCGCGGGCCAGGCGATCCCCGTCGCCGAGGTGGTGCAACGCGCCCAGCATGCGGTACACCGGGAGCCGGCTGGCCTGCGCAACTGGCCCTGCCCCGGGGAGTGCCTCCGCCGCCTCGAGCGCGGCCCGGGCGTCGCCCTCGGCCGCTGGACGGTCGGCCACCGACCCGAAGGGCGCCGAGATCGCCACCGTGCGACCCAGGAACGCCGCGATCCGCCCGGCGAAGACCACGCCCGCCGGATCGGGACCTTCGGGCGGGTCGATGGCGAGGACGGCCCGGATCTCGAGGGACTCCGCATCGCCGCGAAGGGCCAGCCGGCGGGCCGGAGCGAGGAGCTGGAGCTCGCGCCGGATCGACTCCCGCTGCCCGATCGCCTCGGGATCATCGTCACCATCCCCGGCGACCCGCTGGCGGGCGAGGAGCACGACCCACGGCGGCCCGGCGGCCGGGAGGTCCTCGCCCCGGCGAGCCGCCGTTCGCGCCCGGCGCACGGCCTCGTCACGCGAGAGCTCCAGGGCGAGCAGGCCGGCGATCCGCCCGACCGCCGCCAGCTCGAGGTCGCTCGGCGGCCGCTCCCCCAGCAGCACGAGGGCGCCGGCGATTCCCGGCCCGGGACCACGCGTCGTGGCCAGCTCGTTCGTGGCGGATGCGTCGGTGACGGCCCGGCCTCCCGCGGACGCACCCGAGCCCGGGAGGGGCACGCGCAGCGCGACCGGGCCGCGTGGCCGGGCCTCGTAGCGCGCGGCCGCGACCGCCGAGTCGGCGACCGCCTCGGGGGCGTGGACGGCCAGCGGGTCGCCTCGGCGACCCTCCAGCGCGACCGCGCGGCCGAAGAACGTCGCGATCGCCGCGACCATCGCCGTCGGGCCGCCGCCCTCGAGCGCCTGCCGTTCCAGGCGGCTCTCCAGCGCCGCGGCCTGCCGCTCGAGCTCCGCGCCACCGGTGACGAGGTAGCCGATGACGGCCCGCTCGAGGGCCGCGACGTCGGCCGACCCGACGTCGAGCGCCGGCAGCCCGGCGGCCGCGAGGTGCGGCACCAGCCCGCCGATCACGTCCGGGGCATGGGTATGGTCCGCGGCGACGTTGGCGCGATCGTTCGTGGTCGCCGCCCCGACACGGGCGCGATCCTCCGTGGTCGCCACGGCGACGCCGGCGCGATCCTCCGTGGTCGCCGCGGCATCGCCGGTCCGGCCATCGCGGCCGACGAGCAGCAGCCCGGCCACGCCCGCGGCGCGGCAGGCTTCGGCAAGGCCGCGCAACTCCTCCGGGCCCGGGGCCACGACCGCCAGCGCGGCGGCGGAGACGATCGCGACGTCGCCCGATTCGAGGCCGTCGAACGCCGGGACCCGCGGCCGCATGACCCGGACCCACGTCACGTGCGCCTCGCGGGCCGCCGGGTCCGGGGCCCCGGCCCACCTTGCCCTGGGCAGGAGGGCCCGGGCGAGCTCGGCGAACGTGGTCATCCGGCCGGCGGCTGGACGACCTCGGCGGCGTGCGTTGCCGAGTGCTCGCGGGACGCCATGACCGGCGCGCCCTGGGTTCCCGCCGGTTCCGATTCCGGTCCCGCGACACGATTGCGGCCGGCCCGCTTGGACGCGTACATCGCCCGGTCCGCGCTGACCATCAGGCCGTCCGCGGTCGCGCCGTCGCGCGGGTACGCGACCACGCCGACGCTCACGGTGGGGCTGCTCCCGGCGGCGTCCAGCTGGCGGGCGGCGACGCCGATCCGGATCTTCTCGGCGAGGACCCAGCCACCGGTCGGATCGGTCTCGGGCAGGAGGGCCACGAACTCGTCGCCGCCGTAGCGGGACGCGACGTCGATCTTGCGGATGCCGCTCCGGATCGTGTCGGCGACGGCTCGGAGCGCCGCGTCGCCGGCGTGATGGCCGGCCGTGTCGTTGATCGCCTTGAGCTCGTCCAGGTCCAGCATGAGGAGGCAGAAGCCGCGGCCCGACCGGGCGCTGCGGTCCATCTCGCGCTCGAGGGCGGCGAAGAAGAAGGAGCGGTTGAAGAGGCCGGTCAGCGGGTCCACGGCCGACAGCCGGAGCGCCGCATCGCGGGTCCGTCGCTGCTCGCGACCGATGACGGAGCCGACGTAGGCGAGGAGGAGCAGCGCGGTCACGTCGATGGCGACGGTCGCGAGCTGAATGGACGATGGCGTGCCGCTGCCGAGCGCGCTGGCGACGATGTAGCTGATCGCCGCGGCCATGGCCAGGACGAACGTGGCCATCGGCCGGACGACGAGGGCCGCGGCGCCGACGATCAGCGGGAAGGTGAAGAAGAACGGGCTCGCGTGGCCGCCCGTCAGGAGCACGAGGAAGGTCGCGAACGTCAGCGCGACCGTGCCCTCGAGGATGTACTTCGCGGCGCCGAGCGTGCCGGGCGGCAGCAGCTCGTGGACGAGCAGGACGAACCCGCCGGCCAGGCCGAGGAGGACGTAGATCTGGGGTGCGGTCGAGGGCCACAGGCCGCTCGTCCCGACGATCACCGCGGTCGCGAGGATGAACGTCCAGCTGACGATCCGGACGAGGCGGTCATACGTGATGCGGTCGGCGTCCCGCTCCCCGACGAGGCCGCCGATGAGGGCCGCCTGGTCCAGCGCCTCCCGATCGGGGCCGTCCAGCTCCGGCTCGCCGGCGGACGCGAGGGGACTGCGCCGCCCGACGAGCGGCGGGACCACGATCGCGCCGATGATCCCGATGTTGATCAGGATCGCGACGGCGATGAGGAGGAGGAGCGCCCCGGACGGCATGGGCTCAGCGAGTCCCGAACTGGTAGGTCTGCTTCACGAGCCGCAGGTACGTGAAGGTCTCGGTGTCGCGGACCCCGTCGATCGCCGGGAGGCGCTCGGTGAGGAACCGGAGCAGGCCCTCATTGTCCTCCGAAACCATCTCGATGAGGATATCGAAGCGGCCGGTCGTGACGACCACGTAGTCGACCTCCGGCAGCGCGGCGAGGGCCTCGGCCACGGAGACGAGGTGGCCGGGCTCGCAGCTGATCCCGATGAGGGCCTGCTGGAAGCCGAGCTTGCCGGGGTCGGCGACGCCGACGACCTGGAGCGCTCCCCGCTCGATCAGGCGATTCGTGCGGGCCCGGACCGCGGCCTCCGAGACGCCGAGCTCGTTGGCGATCTGGGTGAAGGGGCGCCGCCCGTCAGCCTGGAGGTGCTCGATGATCCGCTTGTCCAGCGGCGTGAGCTCATCCTGGCGGCGCGTCCCGTTCCGGGCGTTCGGCATCGTCGTCCTCACCTTCGCGGCTCCCCACCGGCCGCGGACCCTGACCATTTCACCACGCCGGCCTGGCGTCGGGATCAGCCCGGCCCGTCCAGGAGTTCCAGCACGCTCGCGAATTCCTCGATGGATCCGATCGTGATCGGGTCCAGGACCAGCTGCACCTCGTCGATGCCCTCGCGGGCATAGGCGCGGAGCTCCTCGGCCATCGCCGCCGCCGATCCGGACAGCGGCGCCGGCTGGTCGAGAGCGTAGCCGCCCTGGACGCGGCCCGTGCCGCCCGTCAGCCGGACCTGGACGGCCACGGTCCGCTCCACCTCGCCCGGATCCCGCGCGACCTCGCGGCAGATGCCGTCGACGAGGTCCCGGAGGGGCGCCACGCCCGCCGGCGAATTGCCCGTGTCGGCGAACCAGACGTTCCACTGCTGGACGTGCGGCAGGGTGATCCGGAGCATCCGGGGACCCTGGCTGCCGATGAGGATCGGCGGCCCGCCCGGCCGCGCCGGCCGAGGCAGGAGCTCGCAGTCGCGGGCCCGGTGGTAGCGCCCGTCGAAGTCGATCGCGCCATCGCGCAGCAGGGTCCGGACGATCGTGAACGCCTCCTCGAAGCGGTCGATCCGATGGTCGAACGGGAAGCCGAAGGCCCGGAACTCGGTCTCGTTCCAGCCCGCCCCGATGCCGAGGATCAGCCGGCCGCCGCTGACCTCGTCCACGGTCGCCGCCATCTTCGCGAGCATCGCCGGGGCGTGGAATGCCGTCGACGCGACGAGCGGCCCGAGCCGGATACGGGACGTGGACGCGGCGAGGGCGGAGAGCATCGTCCATGCCTCCCAGGGGCCGCGGCTCGTGCCGTCCGCGAAGCGGTAGAGGAGGTGGTCGCCCAGCCACAGCGTGTCGTAGCCGAGCTCCTCGGCCCGCCGGGCCATCGCGACGTACTCCGGCCAGCGGACCACCCGCTCCACCTCGGGCAGCTGGACGCCGACGCGCAGCGGGCGTCCGGGGGTCGATGCCATGGCGCGAGGGTAGCAGCGCGTCAGCCGGGCGGGAACGTCCAGACCGTCGCCTCGCGCACGTCCACCGGTTCCAGCTCCCGGCTGGTCATGACCCGGTACGTCGCGAGGCGTTCGAGGCCGGCGCCCGCGCCGGGAAAGTGCGCGCGGCCGGGGTCGCCGATGAGCACGGTCGCCCCGGCGCGCGCGGTGCCCCGGAGCCAGTCGAGCATCCGGCGGGCCATCGTCTCCTCGTAGGCGACGTCGCCGGCAAGGACCACCTCGATTCCAGCGAGCAGCGGCCCGTCGAGGATGTCCCGGCGGATGAAGGGGATCCGGACAGCATTGGCACGCGCGTTGAGGGCGGTGGCCGCCTCGGCGAGCGGGTCGATGTCGACGGCTTGGACCGAGGCAGCGCCGGCCCGGAGCGCGGCGATCGCGCAGAGCCCGGACCCGGTCGCGAGGTCCAGGACGCGGCGCCCGGCGACGAGCTCCGGGTGCTCCGTCACGTGGCGGGCGAGGGCCAGCCCGCCGGCCCATGGGAACGCCCAGAACGGGAGCGGCGGATCGACCTGGCCCAGCTCGGTTCCCGCGCGCTGGAGGAGCGCCATGACATCGGCGGCCTGGTGCAGGCGGATCGAGGACAGGCCGGCCACGGGTGCGAGGCGAGTCTCCCGGCGGACGAAGGCACGGAGCCGGGCGGCGGAAGGGGTCGGCACCGCGACAGCCTACGCGGGGACCTTCACGCGGCCCGTGGCCGCGCGACCTGCCGCTGGCGCCAACGGGGGCCGGGTCCGCATACTCGCGGGCGTGACGGCCGTTCGCAGTGCTCCGGGAATCCTCCGCCGGATCGCCCGCATCGGGAGTGCTCCGGACGACACGGACCAGCAACGCGCCCAGAAGGTGACACTGACCCTGTCTGCGCTCTGCGTGACGGTCCTCGCCGTCGTCTGGGTCGCGACCTACTGGGCACTTGGCATCCCGGTCGGGGCGGCGATCCCGTTCGGCTACCAGGTGGTGACGATCGTCGGGATCGCCATCTTCGCCCGGACGAAGGGCTACCGGACCTTCCGGTTCGTCCAGGCGGCGATGATGACGACCCTGCCATTCCTGCTCCAGTGGGCCCTCGGCGGCTACGTCGCGTCCGGCGCCGTCAGCCTCTGGGCGCTCGTCGCGGCGATCGGGACGCTCTTCTTCTTCACGGCGAGCGAGTCGATCCCGTGGTTCGCCGCGTTCTGCGCGCTCACGCTTGTGTCCGGCATCCTCGAGCCGACCCTCGCGCAGCACCCGGCCCCGATCCCCGACGCCATCCGGACCGCATTCTTCGTCCTCGACGTCGCCGGCGTGTCGTTCACGGCGTACCTGCTCCTCCAGTACGCGGTCCGGGCGCGCGATGCGGCGTTCGCCCAGTCCGAGGGCCTCCTCCTCAACGTGCTGCCGAGCTCGATCGCGGAGCGGCTCAAGCGCGAGCCTGGCACGATCGCCGACGCCTACCCCGCAGTCACCGTGCTGTTCGCGGACATCGTGGACTTCACACCATTCGCCGCCCGGACCGAGCCGCACCGTGTGGTCGAGGTCCTCGACGAGCTCTTCAGCGCCTTTGACGAGCTCGCCGCGCGGCACGGCGTCGAGAAGGTCAAGACGATCGGCGACGCGTACATGGCAGCCTCCGGGCTGCCGGAGCCCCGCGAGGACCACGCGGTCGCGATGGCAGAGATGGCCCTCGACATGCGCGACGTGTTCGTCCGGGTCTGCCGGCCGCTGGGCCTGGACGCGCCGCTCCGACTCCGGATCGGGATGGACAGCGGGCCGGTCGTCGCCGGCGTCATCGGCCGCCACAAGTTCACGTACGACCTCTGGGGCGACACCGTGAACACGGCGAGCCGCATGGAATCACATGGCGTGCCCGGTGAGATCCAGGTCAGCGACGCCACCTGGCAGCTCCTCCGCGACGCGTACGCGTTCGAGGACCGTGGCGAGGTCGAGATCAAGGGCAAGGGCCGCCACCGCGCGCGCCTGCTGACGGGGCGCCTCGCGCCCGCCTGAGCCCGGGCTGCTGCCGCGACGAAGTGCTGGTCGGGGTGGTCGGACTCGAACCGACGATCTCGTGCTCCCAAAGCACGTGCGTTACCAACTACGCCACACCCCGAGGCAGCCGATCATACGTCCCGGCCTCGCAGCCGGCTGCGGCCGACCTGGGTCGATGGAACCGCGGACGCACCTCCCGGCGTCAACGGCGCTGACGCCGGTCGGACGGCAGGCAGAGCAGTCCGCCCGGCGTCGCCACGTTCCCGGGGAGCCGCGGAACCCACTGCACCCACCTAGACCGGCCCGCACCACCCCGCACTCCCCCGCACCCAACTTGACAGCCTCGGGACGCTGCTAGACTGCCCGCGGACGGTTGTGCCCGACCATCCGCACGAACGGACTTCGTCGAAGGAGCTCGAACCAGCGTGCATGCCCGTCGGGCGCGGTCAGCGGGTTCCGACCCGCGACCCGTTCGCTCCAGGCCGACCTCGGGTGCATCGCCGCGTCGCCGCCGTCCCGGTGGCCACGCCGCGCGCGTCGTGCCGTTCGCCGCCCCCGGCGACTGGATCCGGACCGCCGCCGCCGGCGCCTCGGCGATCATTCCCGGGCTGGGGCAGCTGATCAATCACCGCCGCCGGCTCGCCCAGTGGTTTGCCCTGCCGGCCCTGCTCCTCCTCGCCATCGGCGCCTTCCTGGTCGCCACCCGATCGCCGGCCCGCCTCTTCGCCTCGGTCGTCTCGCCGAGCGTCATGGGCATGCTCCTGACCCTCAACCTCGTCGTACTCGCCTGGCGGGTCGCGGCGGTCCTCCACGCCTTCTTCGACCGCCGCTACCAGGGCCGCTCCGGCCGGGCCGGCGCGATCGGCCTCGGGGTCATCCTCGTCGCGGTCGTCCTGCCCCACGGCATCGCCAACGCCTGGGGCAGCACGGCCCAGGCGACGTTCGCCCAGATCTTCCAGGGCGAGGCGGGGTCGCAGCCCGGCCAGCCGGTCCCGGTGACGGCTCGCGGCCCGGGCGTCGACGAACGGCTGAACATCCTCGTCATCGGCGTCGACAAGCTGCCGTGGCGCACGGCGACGCTCACTGATTCGATCATGGTCGTCTCGATCGACCCGGTCGGCGAGACCGCCTCGGTCGTCTCGCTGCCACGGGACCTCGTCGGCGTGCCGCTCGGCAACGGCAACGTCTTCGGGCCGAAGCTGAACTCCCTGATGTCCTACGCGGATCGACACCCGGAGGAGTTCCCGCAGGGCGGGACGCGGGCCCTCGAGGACGCCGTGGGGGCGCTCCTTGGGATTCCGATCCACTACTACGCGAAGATCGACTTCTACGGGTTCGTGAAGATCGTCGATTCCGTGGGCGGCGTGGACATCGACGTCAAGAAGGGCTTCTACGACGCGACCTACGACGGCATCGGCGTGAATCCCCAGAACGTTCAGGGCTGGGGCGTGGAGGCGGGCCTCAACCACTTCGACGGCTGGCAGGCCCTCGCCTACTCGCGGGCCCGCAAGGCGGACGGCGAATCCGACTTCACCCGGGCCGGGCGCCAGCAGGAGGTTCTCCTCGCCATCCGCAAGAAGGTCATGTCCGGCGGCAACATCCTGACCCAGCTGCCGGGGCTCCTTGTCGCCCTCGGCGACCTCGTCACGACCGACCTGCCGACAGACCGGCTGCCGGACCTTGCCGCCATCTCGGACGAGATGGACGCGTCATCGATCATCCGGGCCGTCCTGAAGAAGCCGCTCATCAACACCGGCGGCATCGACCCGGTCTACGGCTCCATCCAGATCCCCGACGTCGCGGCGATCCAGGCGGTCGCGAAGACGCTCTTCCCGCCGCCGGGCACGGCGCCGATCCCGTGGCCCACCCCGGATCCGACCCCGGTCCCGACGGCCGCGGATCCGGCTCTCAGCCCGGCGACCGCCGCGCCCTAGCGCCCGGTCCGTCGCCGGGCGGGCAGCGTCCATGGCCGCGGCGGCTGCCGTCCCGGCCCGCCCGCCCCTCAGAACCCGTGGGCGCGGAGCTCCCTGACCATCCGCCGGGCCGCCCGAGCCCGGTGCGAGATCGCGTGCTTCTCCGCCGGCGAGTAGAGGCCCAGCGTCCGGCCGCCCGGGGCCTCCCCCTCCGGCTCGAAGATCGGGTCGTAGCCGAATCCGCCCGTCCCCTGCGGGCGGGTCGCAATCCGGCCGCGACACGTGCCGCGACGCAGGAGCATCGGCTGCCCGCCGCGCGGGCCGCGCTCGTCGGGGAGTGCCAGCGCCAGGACGCAGACGTAGCGCGCGCCGCGCCGCTCCGGCGGCAGGCCGGACAGCGCGGCGAGGAGCTTCGCGTTGTTCTCCCCGTCGGTCGCGTCCGGGCCGGCATAGCGGCGCGTCCGGACCCCGGGACCGCCGTCGAGGGCGTCCACCTCCAGCCCGGAATCGTCGGCCAGCGACGGCAGGCCCGTCGCCTCGACCGCGAAGCGGGCCTTGATCCGGGCGTTCGCCTCGAACGTCGGCCCATCCTCGACGGCCTCGCCGGGGATGCCGAGGTCGTCGAGGGTCAGGAGCACGCCGCGCTCCAGGCGGAGCAGCTCCTCCAGCTCACGGAGCTTGTGCCGCGACCGCGTCGCGAGGACGAGGCGCGGGCGCGATCCGGCCGCCACCCGCTACTTGCGGACCGTCGCGAGCGCCGCGCCCTGGGCCTCGAACAGGCGCGCCAGGCCGGTGTTCGCGAGATCGAGGAGGGCATCGACGCGGGCTCGGTCGAAGGGCCGGCCCTCGGCCGTGCCCTGGAGCTCGACGTACGTGCCGGCGTCCGTGCCGACCACGTTGAAGTCGACCTCGGCCCGGGAATCCTCGCTGTAGTCGAGGTCCAGGTAGTCGAGCCCGTTCACCACGCCGACCGACACCGCGGCGACCTTGCCGACGATGAGCCGCTCCATGCCGTAGGTCATGAGCGCCGCGGCGAGGGCCACGTAGCCGCCCGTGATCGAGGCGCAACGCGTCCCGCCGTCCGCCTGGAGCACATCGCAGTCGATCGTCACGGTCCGCTCGCCGAGCTTCCCGAGGTCCACGACCCCGCGGAGCGACCGCCCGATGAGGCGCTGGATCTCGTGGGTCCGCCCGCCGAGCCGGCCCTTGACGCTCTCGCGGTCCGTCCGCTCCGCCGTGGCCCGCGGCAGCATCGAGTACTCGGCAGTCACCCAGCCCGTGCCCTTGCCGCGGAGGTGGGGCGGGACGCGGTCGGCGATCGTGGCCGCGCAGAGGACCTCCGTGTCGCCGACGCGGATCCGGCACGACCCCTCCGCCCACTTCAGGACGTTGAGGGTCAGCGTGACCGGGCGGAGGTCGGCCTGGCCGCGGCCGTCGGCACGGACCGTCGGCGGTCGATTCCCGATGCTCATGTCGCTCGCTCCTCCGCCTTGGCGGCGTCCCACAGCGCGTCGAGGGTCGCGAAGTCGAGGTCGCGGATCGCGACGCCCCGCTCCGTGACCATCCGCTCGACGCGACGGAACCGTCGCCGGAACTTCTCGTTCGCCGCCCGGAGGGCGGCCTCGGTCTCGATGCCCATCTTGCGCCCGACGTTCGCCACGACGAGCAGCAGGTCGCCGAACTCCTCGCGCCGGTCCGCCTCCGTCCCGGCGCGGGCGAGCTCACCGAGCTCTTCGGTGACCTTGTCCAGCGCGCCCTCGATGTCCGGCCAGTCGTAGCCGAGGGCCGCCGCCCGCTCCTGCATCTCCTGGCTCGCGGCGAGCGCCGGCATCGAGGGGCTGATCCCGTCGAGGGCGCCCCTGGGAGCGGGCGCCGCGTCGCCGGCGGGCGCCCCGGGGGCGGGTGTGCCGGCGGCGTCTGCCCGCTCCACGGCCTTGATCCGCTCCCATTGGCGGAGCACGTCTGCCGCGGTCTCGGCGACCGCATCGCCGAAGACATGCGGGTGGCGCCGGACGATCTTCCGGGCGATCGAGGCCTGGACGTCGGCGAGGTCGAAGATCCCGGCCTCGGCCGCGAGCTGGGCGTGGAGGACCACCTGGAGGAGGAGGTCGCCGAGCTCCTCGGCAAGGGCCGGGGTCGCTCCATGCTCGAGCGCGTCGTAGACCTCGTAGGTCTCCTCGAGGAGGTGCTTGCGGAGGGACTCGTGGGTCTGCTCGCGGTCCCACGGGCAGCCGTCCGGGCGGCGGAGGCGCGCAGCGATGTAGGGCATGGACCACGGCCCGGCCGCGGCGAGCTCGGGGACGATCGGGGCGAGGTAGAGGGGGGTCGCGAGGTCGATCTCCAAGAGGGCCTCGACCGTCGCTGGGGCCGACGCCACCCCGCCGCCCTCGAGCCGGGCCACGACATGGCCGGCCGGGTAGAGGCGCCGGATGACCGCCAGCGCATCGAGGCCGTCCGGCCCCTGCCGGCCCGCGAGCGGCTCCGGGGCGAGCTCGACCGGGGCACCGGGCGCGCCGCCGGCGAGGACGGCCATGGGCAGGATCAGGAGCGGCCGCGACGCCTCGATCGGGGTCGCGACGAGCCACTCCGCGGCGACGACCTGGAGGCCGGCCCGGGGATCGAGGCCCCAGCGGTCGCGCGCCTCCCCAACGAGCCGGTCCAGCACGCCGGTGCCCCGCCCTACTGCGTGGCCGTGGCGGCCGACGTGCTCCGCGTGATCTTGGCCTCGGCCTTCTTCGCCGAGTACCAGTTCGAGAAGCCGCTGCTCTTGAAGATCGCGATCTGCTCCTTGGTGGCGTCGCGCTTCTCCTCGGCCACGACCTTCCAGATGTAGACCCCCTCGCCCTGGATCGCGACGACGTCGGTGAACTCGCCGACCTTCGCGGCGAAGATCGGGGCCTCCTTGAGGTCGCCGAGCTGGCCGGGGGCGACCCAGCCGATGTCGCCGCCCTTGGCCGCCTCGGCGCCCTCGCCCTGGTCGCGGGCCATCTGGCCGAAGTCGGCGCCGGCGACGAGCTGCTGGCGGAGCGTGTTCGCCCACGCCTCCTCGCCACTGCCGTAGGGCCGCATGAACTGGGCCACGTGCCAGCCGAACGAGCTCTTGAAGGGCGGGATCAGGTCGCCCGGCTTCAGGCCCGCGGTGAAGATCGCGTCCGCGAACGCGTTGTCGATGGCGCTCGTCCGGTCGTAGTAGGGCTGCTTGCCCCCCGTGGTCTTGGCGCTGGCCTCGTCCGACAGCGTTCGGGCCATCGCGTCGAACTTCGTCGGGTCCTTCTTCAACGCCTCGTAGGCGGCCTTTGCCTCCGTTTCGGCGGCGGCCCATGCGGGATCGTTGGCATCGAGCGTGGCGGCACCCTGGGGATCGTTCTTGGGAGAGAAGAGGATGTGGCGGACCTTGACCCCGTCGGGCATCGGCGTGCCGACGGCGAGGTAGATCTGGAGCACCTGCCGCTGGAGCGAGGGAGCCGACAGGTCGGCGACGATCTTGTCGCCGAGCTTGGTCCGGATGACGTCGCCGCGGACGGCCTCCCGGTAGTCGGCGATCTTGATGTTGGCGTCCTCGACGGATACCTGGAAGTTCGCATCGACCGACTTCGGCGCGATCTCGGTCACGCGGCCGATCCGGTAGGTCCCGTCGTCACCTTCGATGACGTCGGTCGGCTGGTTCTCCGTGGCGGCGAAGATGGCCTTCATGAACGGTTCGTCCAGGCCGCTCTTCTCGGGCAGCCAGCCGAGGTCCCCGTCCTGGGCCGCGGACGTCGCCGTGGAGACGGTCTTCGCGATGTCCCCCCACGCCTTGCCGGACTTGAGGTCCGCGAGGGCCTTGTCCGCCTTGGCCTTTGCGGCCGCCTTCTCGGCGGCGCCCGGCGCGCCGGTGGCGGGGTTGTTCTCCGGCGTGATCTCGATGACCCACGCGCGGCGTTCCTCGTCCGTTGTCGCCTCGTTGAGGAGCTGCGCATCGACGTCCGCCTCGGTGATCGCGACCCCCTCGTCGGCGGCGAGCTTGCCCTGGAGCTGGATGTCGATGAGCCGTTCGAGGGCGATCGCGGGGAGGCTGCTGCGGCGCTGTTCCAGGAACTGGACCTGGCTCGCGGCCGTGGCCTCGGACATCCGGCCTGCGGCCCGGAGCGTCCGGATCCGGCGCTCGGTGTAGTCGATGCGGAAGCTCTCGATCGCGTAGCGGCTCCGGAGCTGGTTCTTCGTGATCGTCGTGCCGTCGACGGTGGCCGCGGCGCCGAAGTTGTTGTCGTAGTAGGAAAACGCCGCGTAGCCGATGAGGAGAAGAACGGACAGGGCGATCGCGACGATGAAGCCGAGGTTCAGGAGGAAGGTACGCCGGTCGCCGGAATCCCAGCCGGAGCGGCCGGATCCGCGGACGACGGGCTTGGCACGGAGCGTCATGCGGGACTGATTCCTCAGGTGGTGGCGCGCGCGGCGAGGGGCCTGCGCGCAGACGGGCCGGTATCGTACCGCAACACCCGCGCGACCCCGGTCGGCGCCTGCCCCACGTGGGCCGCATGGCCAGGTCGGCGCGGTCGGGGCGCGACCCAGCGCGCGGGCGCGGCGCCGTGCGGGCCCGGGCCTGGGCCCGGAGAGCCCCGCCCCCGCCCCCGCCCCCGCCCCGTGAACCGCCCCGTGAACCGCCCCGTGAACCGGCTCACGGGTCATTCCAGCGACGATTGCGCCTGCCGGTGCTTCGATTCCGTCAGATCGGGGGTCGCGGCACGCTCAATTGATGCTCAGTTGAGCACTGACGCGGGTCAGCGGCTGCCGGAGGCGGGTCAACGGCTGCGAGGATCCAGGATTTCGGACGCGGGCGCGGGCGCGGTCGCGCCGCGGTGCGCCGGCGCGGTCGCGACGCGGTGCGCGGGCGCGCGTCCCGCCCCGTGAACCGTCTCACGGGTCATTCCAGGGACGATTGCGCTTGCCGGTGCTTCGATTCCGTCAGATCGGGGGTCGCGGCACGCTCAATTGATGCTCAGTTGAGCACTGACGCGGGTCAGCGGC
>JACPOU010000063.1 GCA_016191345.1 Chloroflexota bacterium | reverse complement strand
TGACTCTGGATCAGGAGATCGAAGGTTCGAATCCTTCCGCCCCAGCCAAACCACAACATGTGGGCTTCGTGCTCGCGCCCATACCGCCAGTGGTGGTATTTGACCCTCCGCCCGTCCTCCGGCAAGGAGGACACATCATGGCTAGGGCACCTAACTCGTGGCGTCGCCTATGTCCTCACCGGCATATTCTGGCTGGTCACGTAAGCCAGTTGACAAGATCGAGCGCAGACGATACGCTTTCATCGTAATCATGGAAAGCGAGGTAGAAAGGATGACCAAGCGTCGCCTGGTTGTGGACGGCCCGGTCGGGGCCACCCGCCAGCGAGGCCAGGAGTGGCGACATCGGCTCGAGGAGCTGCTGCGCGGTTCCTCGTCCGGCGACCTGGTCGAGGTCGATCTCACGGCCTTGGAAGCGATGAGCGTCTCCTTCGCCGATGAGCTGATCGGCCGCTTCCTCGCGGATCGCCTGACCGGCGACTTCCAGGATCGTGCGGTTGTCATCATCGGAGGCAGCGAAGATGTGCGCGAGACCCTCGAGGCCGTGCTCGAGCGCCGCGACGCGGGTGCGCTGTACCGCGATGGCGCTGGAAAGGTCGAAGCGCTCGCGGGACCCAGCTGGTTCCGGGAGACGGTGGAGCTGGCCAACGACCTGCGCGAATTCAGTGCCAATGACTTGGCAGTGCGGCTCAACAAGTCGCCGCAGGCGGTGAACAACCGCCTGAAGCAGTTGGCCGCCAGCGGAGCAGTGCTACGCGAGCGAGGTATCCCCCAGGGGGGTGGCAAGGAGTTTACCTATCGAGCGGCGACAGCAATTCTCGGTGGGTAGGCGTCTGAGGAGGGGAGCCCGGCCAGGCCGACTCCCCTCCCTCATTAGTATCGGTTTCCACGTTTTCACGGTACATGATGATGATCAGTATTCCGCCGGACCTTCGCTACCGAAATCTGCACAGCGTCGTGCGCGCAGGCGAGGGCATGATCGTGGTGCGGATCCACGAGCAGTTCGCGGCGAAGAGCTCCGAACGGATGCGCCGTTTTGCGGGCCGGCCGGAATCATCCGGGGCTGACGCCGGAGGCCAACCAGAAGCGGAGCGAGAAAAGGCGAACTCAACGGGCGGAGGAAGTGGCGTGGGACCGAGATCGTCCCGAACCGGCCGATCGCCGGTGGTTCTTGACGGAGGTTCTGCCAATCTGAGCGACGTGTCAGCCCGGGCACTGGCACGGGCGACGGGACTGTCGGTGAGTGGTCTTCAAGGCCCTGGGTCTGGAGCCCACCAAGCCCCTCGAGCGCACTCGACATTCTGGTGGCCTGAAGGTCTAGCGTGTCTTCAAGCGCATCGATTGGCGTCCGCCTCGGGGGTTCACTGACCCATCGCTGCGCCAGGCGCGCGCCTGATTCGGAGCCGCTGGGGGACGCGCCGGCCGGGCGCTGGCACGACGATAAAGCGCTCGATCGCGCTCGCCGCCATCGGCCTCGCCAGCAGGTATCCCTGCCCGAGACGGCAGCCCAAGCGTCGCAGCTCATCGAGCTGCTCCGGACGCTCGATGCCCTCGGCCACGACGTCGACACCGAGCGACCGCGCGAGCGCGACGACGGTGGAGGTCAGCCCCCGCTCGCGGGAGTCCCCCGCCAGCGCGTCGATGAACGAGCGATCGATCTTCAGGATGTCGATCGGGAGTGAGGTGATTCGGCTGAGCGACGAATAGCCCGTCCCGAAGTCATCGATCGCGATCTGGACGCCGATCGCGCGCAGCTCGGCGAGTACCCGAACGGCGGTCTCGGTGTCACGCATCACGCCTTCGGTGACTTCCAGCACGAGCCGCTCGGGCGGCAGGCCGCTGCGCTGCAACGCATCGCGCACGTCGCTCACGAATCGGTCGTCGGAGAGTTGCGGCGCCGCGATGTTGACCGAAACCTTAAGACTGACGCCGACCGAGCGCTCCCAGTCGCGAGCGGCCTGTGCCGCCTGGAGCAGAACCGAGCGACCGAGCGGAACGATCAGGCCGGTGGCCTCGGCCAGCGGGATGAATTCGGACGGCGGCAACACCCCGCGCGTGGGGTGGTCCCAACGCACCAGGGCTTCAACGCCCTCCACGCTGCCATCCGCGATTCGGACGAGGGGCTGGTAGTCGACGATGAGCTGCCCGCCGGCGATGGCCGCCTCGAGCTCGGACCGAAGCGCCAGCCGACCGACGATCGCCGCATGCATCGAGGGCTCGAAGACCTGGTAGCGACCCTTGCCCTCGCCCTTGGCGAGGTACATGGCCACGTCGGCGTTGCGGACAAGCTCGGCCGCGTCGACCTCGCCGGCCACACCGGTGGCCACCCCAATGCTGGCGTGAGCATAGACGGTCTGTCCGCCGATCGAGAACGGCTGGTCGAGCGATGCCGACAGGCGCTTGGCGACCTCCTCCGCCTGCTCTCCAGCGGAGACGTCGCGCACGAGCACGCCGAACTCGTCGCCCCCGAGCCGCGCGACAAAGTCAGCGGGGCGCAGGTGATGCCGGAACCGGGCGGCCACCGCGCTGAGGAGTTCGTCGCCGGCGGCGTGGCCCAGCGTGTCGTTGACCGCCTTGAAGTCGTCGAGGTCACAGAAGTAGACCCCCACCCCGGATCCTGCACGCTGGAGTGCGACATCGAGCTGTTCGCCGAACTTCGATCGGTTGGGGAGGCTGGTCAGGGCGTCGTGCGTCGCGCGGTACAGCAGCTCGCTCCGCAGTCTGCCCCCCTCGGCCATGCTGTGCTGCAGCCGCTGGACGAGCCTGCCAAGCCGCACCGCCACGAGCATTGCAAGGACGCCGCTCCCGACAGCGATGCTGGGCACATCGACGTGCGCGGCATCGATCGTCCACTGCACGGCGAGCAGGAGCGGGCCGGCGGACGACGCAATCGAAAGGACGACCAGGCGGAATCCAGCGGGCCCCGCGTCGTTGGCGTCATCCGGCTGGACCGGGCGGGCCATCGTCGGCTGGAGCGCGGCGGCCGCCCAGCCTGCGGAGCCCAGCCACGCCACCGCACCCAGCAGCTGCGGCGGCACAACCAGATCGTTGGCCTTGGCGAAAAGCCCGACGGCGTCGCCCGCCAGCGTGGTCAAGACGGCGACGACGATGAACCAGAAGGCGCTGGTCGTGCGCCCGGGTACCAGGAGACCCAGACTCAACGCGCCGAGGAGCACCACGTCGAGGACCGCGACCGCGAGCATTGTGGGATCAACCCCGGCCGCGTGCTGGATGATTGGCTGGATCGCGAGCAGCCACAGGACCAGGCCTCCGGCGGAGGTGGCCACCGCGGCATCGAGCAGATACTCTTTGCCCCGGCTCTGCCGCGGCAGCAGCCCGACGAGGCCGATCAGGATGAGGCCGTGCCCCAGCGCGATCGCCAGGGGTGAAATCGTTTCGAGTCCGCCGAGCCCGAATACGGCGGCGTCCCCGCTCCCGAGGGTGCCGACTGCGTTGGCGGCGATCCCTGCCGCGATCGCGCGCCAGCCGAAGCCGGCAGGCCGGTGGCGGACGATCCCCAGCAGGAGCGCGGCGAAGATGGCGAGCGCAGCGGCAAGGGACACGAATCCCTGCGGCGGCGAGCCACCGGCAAGGAGCGGCCCAACCGTGAGGGCCAGCACGGCCACAAAGGCGACCACTATCAGGGCGGTGCCACGGGGCAGGGGCGCGGCTCGACTCGGATCGAGGGACATTTTCGCCATCGAGTGACCTTAGGATCCAGCCCCCCGCCCGACTATCCCCCGAAAGTCCGCGCCGGTAGCATCACACGTTAGGAACTCGTCCGGTCGCGACCCGGGGGAGCGCACAGCTCAGCGCAACGGACGAGACCCCCCGGTTGGCTCGCACGCTCGCGGGGCGGACAGCCGCCAGACCTGCGGGTTGCGGCGGACCCGCAATCGTAGCTACGTGGAGAAGACGTTCTGGTGGAGCGTGGAATGGCCGGGAATGCGCGGTGAACCAGAACCGGCGATCACCGTCGTCGGCACGAGGCTCGACGGGCCGGGCACCTTCACGGCGGGGCCTGGTACCAACGCCAGTGCTGACTTCGGCGAGGCGATGCTGGTCGGCGTGGAGATCCCGACCGCCGGTTGCTGGCAGATCACGGCGAGCTATCGCGACGCCGTCCTCTCGTATGTCGTCTGGATCACGGACGACTAGCAGATCGCCTGACTGCCGTCGTGACTCGGCGCCGTCTGGGCCGGGGCTCGGATCCTCCGGACTCGGGATCCCAAATCCCCAGGGCCCTGACAGGCAATCAGGAAGTTCCGTACGGTCGTCGCTCAGACCCGCGGTTCGTGCACTATTGACAGCTTCAGGCCTTCGCTCGTATTCTGTACGCACATTGTTATCACGATCTGGTGATGAAAGATGATGTCCGACACAGCGCGAAGCACGTCGCGCCCCAAGAACACGAAGAGCGAGCGGTTGGCTGTCCGAATCAGTCCTGAGCAGCGCTCGCTGCTCTCTGAGGCTAGCCGCACCCAGGAAACGACGATCACAGAGTTCGTCCTCAGCGCTGCCACCCGAGCCGCTGAGGATGTCCTAGCTGACCGACGTAGATTCGTGCTCGCAGGATCAGAATGGGCAGCCTTCCTTGCCGTTCTGGATCGACCGCCCCGCGACTTGCCTCGACTTCGGAGGTTGCTAACTACTCCTAGCGTTCTCGATGAGGCGTGACCCGGTACGGTCCCCTCGAGCGACTTACGGCTGACCACGACACCAGCGAGTTCGACTGCGGTTCCGATGCGCAAACGAACTGGCTTCGCAAGCACGCCCTCCAAGCCCAAGCAGCGGAGACCGCAGCTGTCTATGTGGTGTGCGCGGCGAGGAGCCGGCGGGTCGTGGGTTACTTCGCTCTCGCCGCGGGCTCAGTAGAGCTGTCTGAAGCACCAGGACGAGTAACGAGGGGGACGGGCCGCTACCCAATCCCGGTCATCCTGCTGGCACGACTCGGCGTCGACGCCAGCGAACAAGGGCGCGGGCTCGGCAGGGCGTTGATGAAGGAGGTCCTCCTGCGGACGTCCGAGGCAGCTGACACGGTCGGCGCTCGCGCGCTGCTGATCCACGCCGAATCTGAAGCGGCTCGCTCGTTCTATCAGCACCTGGCTGAGTTCGAGCCCTCGCCGACCGATGCCTTGCACCTTTTCTTGCTCATGAAGGACTTGCGGGCAACGATCGACGAACGACTGGATTCGACGTCCTAACCCACGATCAGACGGCCTTCCGCCCAGGCCAGCTGGCCGGCAAGAGACAGCCCTGGAAGACGACGACGGAGGCCAGACGCGGCGGAACATCCAGAGGCAACGGCGGCCGACGCATTGACGCCCCCGCGTCAGCCTGTCTTCGTCGTTTCAATCGCCATCCGGCGAGGTCGCGAGGAGTTGACTGCCACGGCCGCCGGAGTAACACTGCCGGGGAGACGCCCGGCCATATGCCGCGGCGCGAGGCGAGAACCTTTGGCGCGCGTGGACCTCCTAGAATGCGCCCTGGTGTGCATCTGATGCCACTTGACGGCCGCTTGCTCGTGCCCGGCATACGCGGACGCCTGCCCTGAGGAGGAACCATACGGTGTGGAAGCCGAGTACTGATCCCGAGTGCAGTCCGTTCAACCAGCCCGAATACACCGAAGACCCGGGCGGCTACTGGGACTGGGCTGACAAGTGCATCCTGTGGACCGACGAAATCGACATCGGTCCGGACGTGCCGCCGATCCCGTGCAAGCCGAGGATCTGGACCGACCTGCGTGGGAACTGTTGGAAGATCGTGTGCACCGAGTTTGGACCGTGGCTGGAGTCATGTGGACGGGGCTGGGGACCTTTGCCTCCTACCGGGGGCAAGTTGCTGGCCGTCGGATTCGGGAAGGAAGGCATCGAGGTCGAGGTCGGGCATGACTGCGGGATCGAGACGCAGGTCCTTCCGGGCCGCAGCGTGCCGATCTCGAAGGTCGCCTTCGCACTCATGGCCGAGGCGGGGCTACCGACGGCCCAACTCTCTGAGATCGATCCGGGTTACTGGGACCGGATGCAGCCCCCGGCCGTCTCGAACAAGAGCCAAGCAGACTGAAATCGAACCGACACACGCAGAAAACGCGATCACCTGACCCACGATCAGACGGCTTTCCGCCCAGGCCAGTTGGCCGGCAAGAGACAGCGACATCGAAGGTTCGAATCCTTCCGCCCCAGCCATGCTAGTGAGCACGAAATGGCCCATCGCCCGCCAGTGTCCTGACGCATGGGGCGGCCCGTATTCCCCCCACGGGTCGCCCCGCCCACTCGGACTCCGGGACGTGGCTCACGTTCCGGACGACCACTCGAGTGTCGCCACGATCCTGGCTGCGAGCGCTTCGTAGTCACCAGGTGGCTACAACGGGGAAGATGGGCCCCTGACAGGCTTCTCCTTCGCCGTCTGGTCACCCGGTGACCACGCGCACGACCTCCAGCCCCGATCTTCGTCGTTGTGGTCACGCCGTGACCACGCGGCCGTCCGCACCGGTGACCGGCCCTAGGTGTTCTTCCCACTCAGGTTGTTGACGGTCGCCCGGCTCATCGGCGACTGGCCGTTGAGTGACCAGTGCGGTCGCTGCTGGAAGGTCAGCGTCTCGCCGCGCTTGACGACGATGTTGCCGGGCACGAAACGGAGCTGAGGCGTGGCGACGATCGCCACGACCCGCGGCGCCGAGGCGGTGCCGGCAACGAAGCCCGGTGCGCAAGGACCCGGGAGCGCTCCGACCGCGGCGCACCGCCCATCATCGATCCGGGACCGCGCGGTCCGGCAGGGCCGGCGTAAGGATCCGATCGCGAGGCTGACGAGCCCGCCCGCCACGAGACCAAGGCCGAGCCAGAGGGGTGTCCTCGAGCTCATCGGTCCGATCCGAGCACCTTCCTGGCCTGCTCGAACTCCTGCTCGCTGATCTCACCACGGGCGAACCGCTCGCGCAGGATCTCGTTCGGCGTGGGGCGCGACGAGTCCTGCCCCGGCCGTCCGGCGCGCGAGGCTGCGGAGACCGCCCACACCACGAGCACGACGAGGCCGATGATCAGCAGCACCTCACCGAACATCCAGAACCCGCCGCCCCAGCCTGCCCCCTCATAGCCCATCATCGATCCATCTCCCTCCCCAGTGCGTGGACGTGGCCGAGCGGCTCGACCCACCGCGCCGGATCCGACCGGAAGGTGTCCCGGCAGGCGATCTCGCAGAAGCGGAGATCACGACCCTGCCAATGGAGGGTCACCCCGGCCCCCTGCTCGACGGTCATGCCGCACACCGGATCGATGTATGTCGCAACGCCACTGATCATCCGAGATCCTCCTTGTCGTTCAGACCGTTCGACGTCTCCCCTGCGTTGCCAGACAGGCGAGCCGTGCGACGCGCCTCCTGGGCGATCGCCGCGGCCAGCTGGATCCGCTGGAGAAGATCGCCGACCTCCACGTACCGGAGCCCGGGCAACCCTGTCACCAGCGCGAAGCGTTCGGGGAGGACGGATGGTCGGCGCGGCGTTCTGCATTTGCACCAGGATGACGACGTCACCTGAAGGGTGGGTGAGAGGCCGTTGAGCGGACGCTGTGAACGTCGCCGCTTGATCGGACGCTGGCTGAGCCTCAGCACGGCCTCATCTGGCTCTCATCTCAGCGCGCCATCCTCAGTGGCGTGACATCGGCATCCTTGCCGGCCGTATCCTCATCGCGGGCGGCCGCTCGCGCCCGATGTGAGCGACGTGCCCGGCATGGCTCACCAAGGAGGACCCGACTGCCATGAGCGACGCGACGCGCATCCTGGTCGTGGATGACGATCCGAAGATTCGGACCGTCGTGCGCCGTGGCCTGGCCTACGAGGGCTACCGGGTCGTCGAGGCCGGCAGCGGCGAGGAGGGGCTCGAGAAGGCACGCGAGCACCTGCCCGACCTGGTCGTCCTCGACGTCATGCTGCCCGGCATCGACGGCCTGGAGGTGACGCGCCGGCTTCGGTCGGCCGGCGACCAGGTCGCGATCCTGATGCTGACGGCGCGTGACGAGGTCGGCGATCGAGTCGTGGGACTCGAAACCGGTGCCGACGACTACCTGGTCAAACCGTTCAGCTTCGAGGAGCTCCTGGCGCGGGTTCACGCCCTGCTGAGGCGGCGGACCACTCCGGCCGGCGAGGTCCTGCGCTTCAGCGACCTCGAGCTCGACGTCGACGCCCGCGAGGCTCGGCGTGCCGGCCGCGCCATCGAATTGACCACGACCGAGTTCAACCTGCTCCTCCTCTTCCTCCGCCATCCCCGCAAGGTGCTGACCCGCGACGTGATCATGGAGCACGTCTGGGCCTATGACTTCGAGGGCGAGTCCAACGTGCTGGAGGTCTACGTGCGCTACCTGCGCAACAAGCTGGAGGCCGGCGGGGAGGCTCGCCTCATCCACACGGTCCGCGGGGCCGGTTACGTGCTCAAGGAGTGATGGTCCTTCCACGCCGCCCATCGGTCCGCATCCGGCTCGCGCTCATCTACACCGGGCTGTTGGCCGGCGCTCTCGTCGCCTTCGGGACCGGCGTCTTCGTCGTGCTGCGCGACGAGCTGGCGCGCTCGTTCGACGCGGCGCTGATCGCCAATGCCGAACATGCGGCTGGAGCGTTCGCACAGGACGTCGACGCCGCGGGAAGGTTGCGGCCTTCCGAGCGACTGATCGGGCAGTTCGCCGCGACGGGAGGCCGGGTGGTCGTTCTCGACCCCGATGGTGTGGTGCTGGCCGACTCGGCGCCGTCGGGCACGGGCAGCCTGAGCCTGACCGCCGCGGACCTCGCCGCGGCCGATAGGCATCCACATGCGGTCCGGGAGGTGGTCACCGGCGGCGACACGGTGCGGCTCACGGTGGGACGCGTCGTGCCTGTGAGCGGGCAACCCGCGGGGTACGTAGCCTGGGCGGACTCGACCAGGCCCATGCGGGAGCTGCTCGCCACCGTAAGCAGTGCGCTCGTCGCAGGCGGGCTGCTGGTCACCGGCCTCGCACTGATCGCCGGCTTCGTGCTGGCCCGCCGGGCCCTGGCGCCGGTCGCCGAGGTGACCGAGACGGCCCGAGCGATCTCGCTGTCGGGTGACTTCGCGGCTCGCGTCGAGGCCGGACCGGCCGATGAGGTCGGCGAGCTCGCGGTCGCCTTCAACGAGATGCTGGCAGCGCTGGAGCAGAACCATCAGGCCCTTCAGCGCTTTCTGGGCGATGCCTCGCACCAGCTGCGGACGCCGCTGACCACGATCCGGGCCAACCTCGACCTGGCCCAGCGCGACGACCTGCCGGCCGCGGAGCGGCAGGCGATCCTGGCCGACGCCCGAGACGAGGCCGAGCGCATGGGCCGGCTCATCGGTGACCTGCTCTCGCTGGCTCGGGCTGAATCCGGGATGCGCCTGGAGTTCGGCCAGGTGGAGCTCGACGCGCTGCTGGTCGAGTCCGTGCGCCTCCAGCGCGAGGCGGCATCGCATGTCCGGATGAGTGTGGCCGCCGTGGAGCCGGCCGTGGTGGACGGAGATCGCGACCGGCTGCGTGAGCTGATCGGGATCCTGCTCGACAACGCCGCGCGCTATACCCCGCCGGGTGGGAGCGTCGCCGCCGGCCTGGCAGTGCAGGACGGGCGCGCCGTCATCCGGGTGGAGGACACCGGCATCGGGCTTGACGACAATCGGGAGCGGCTTTTCGAGCGGCTGTACCGCGGAGCCCGTGCGCGCGAGCTGCGTCCGTCGGGCACGGGCCTGGGGCTGGCCATCGCGCGCTGGATCGTGGAGTCGCATGCCGGCACGATCGAGCTGACCGATCGCGAGGGCGGTGGGACGGTGGCGCTTGTGACTCTGCCGCTGCGCGCGCCATGACCACGCCACGGGTCCTCGTCGTGGACGACGAGGCGCCGATCGTCGACCTCGTGCGGGGCTACCTGGAACGCGAGGGGATGGAGGTCCTGTCAGCGGCTGACGGTCCAGCTGCCCTGGAGCTCATCCGCGACCAGTCCCCGGACGTCGTCGTGCTCGACGTCATGCTTCCCGGCCTGGATGGGTTCGAGGTCCTGCGTCGCGCCCGCTCCATGACCGATGCCTACGTGATCATGCTGACCGCGCGCGCCGAGGAGATCGACCGCATCGTGGGCCTGTCGGTGGGGGCGGACGACTACCTGGTCAAGCCCTTCTCGCCTCGGGAGCTTGCCGCCCGCGTCAGGGCGCTGCTGAGACGGCCACGGCTGAGCGCTGCCTCCGACGGCGAGGCCTGGGAGGTGCGCGAACTCAGCGTCGATCAGCGGCGACGCTCGGTGACCCTGCGTCGGACGCCCGTGCCATTGACCGTGATCGAGTTCGACCTGCTCGCGACGCTCATCCGTGACCCAGGCGTCGTCCACACCCGCCAGCAGCTGCTCGACCGGGTATGGGGGATGGACTACGTGGGCGACGAGCATGTCGTGGACGTGCATCTCGCCAACCTGCGGCGCAAGCTCGGCGACGACGCATCCAACCCGACCTACATCGAGACCGTGCGCGGCATCGGCTACCGCCTCAAGGAGACCGCCTGAACCATGCGCCGCCGCCTTCGGCTCCGCGATCGATTGCTGATCAGCCACCTCCTCGTTGTCGCCGTGGGCCTGGCGACCGTCTTCGGCGCCGTTGGCCTCGTCGCCCCGGGCGCCTTCGAGGCAGCCATGGGACCCTCCATGACGGGGATGGGCGACATGATGTCGGGCGCGGTCAGGGCCGCCTTCCAGGACGCGGTGGGGACCGCCCTCCTGGTCGCCGGCCTGGCCGCGGTTGTCGCGGCGATCGTGCTGAGCCTGGCCGTGGCGGTGCGCCTGTCGCGCCCAATCGCTCGCCTGGCCGATGCCAGCCGCCGAATTGCCGAGGGGCGGTACGCGGAGCGCATGCCCGTCTCATCGGCCGACGAGATCGGCGAGCTCGCCATGTCGTTCAACCAGATGACCGATTCGCTCGAATCGACGGAGCGGCGTCGGCTCGAGCTCGTCGGCGACGTGGCCCACGAGCTGCGCACCCCCCTGGCCACGCTGGACGGCTACCTCGAGGGGTTGCAGGACGGTGTCGTGGAGGCTGGCGAGCCGACGTGGCAGCTCCTTCGGCGCGAGACGGCCCGCCTCTCTCGCCTCGTCGACGACCTGCAGCAGCTGTGGCGCGCAGAGGCGAGGCAACTGCCGCTGTCCCCGACGCGCGTCGACATCCGGACGATGCTCGACGCGGTCCGCGAGCGATTCGCGGCGAGCGCAGCCGAACACGGCGATGAGCTTCGGGTCACGGTGCCCGTGGGCGAGCTGGCGGTGGAGGCGGATCCGGACCGGCTGGCGCAGGTGGTCGACAACCTGGTGAGCAACGCGATCCGGTACTCGCCCGAAGGGGCGCCAGTTGCGCTGCATGCCGTGGCCGACGGGGACGACGTCGTGATCGCCGTGTCGGACCAGGGTGTCGGGCTGACCGCCGAGCAGCAGACGCGCGTGTTCGAGCGCTTCTACCGCGTCGATCCGTCCCGAGCTCGGGCGCTTGGCGGATCGGGGATCGGCCTCGCGATTGCACGGGCGCTGACCGAGGCCATGGGGGGGCGGATCTGGGCCGAAAGCGAGGGATCCGGCAAGGGCTCCACGTTCTCGATCGCCCTGCCTCGCGTCCGGTAAGGCGACATCCGCGGTCTTGATCGAATCTTGATCGGCACAGGCATTCGGCCTTGAGGCGGCGCCGATAGCCTCCATCTCAACGCACCTCCGAGGTGAGGCGCGATGAATGGAGGCAACGACATGATGAACGACGGTGCCGGATGGGCCATGGGCCTCGGCGGCTCGTTGTGGATGACCCTGGTGGTGGTGGCCGCGGTCGCGATCGTCGTGGCGCTCGGCTGGCTGGCCGTGTCCGGCGCCGCGGGCCGGCGAAGCTCTCAGAGTGCGGACGCCCTGCAGATCCTCAAGGCTCGGTTCGCCCGCGGCGACATCACCGAACAGGAATACGAACAGGCGCGACGGCTGCTCGGCAGCAGCTGATCCGCACCGGTACCACTCGAAAGGATTGACCGATGACGACGAAGCGCACAAACCTGATCACGGGGGCCATCCTGGGCGGAGTCCTTCTGCTCGGCACGGCCGGAGTCGTGCTTGGGCAGGACCCGACGACTGAGCCCACGCCGGCCGCCGGGTCCGGCACCTGCGACGCAATGGGCGGCCAGGGCATGATGGGCGGCCAGGGCCTGATGGGCGGCCAGGGCATGATGGGCGGCCAGGGCATGATGGGCGGCCAGCGCATGATGGGCGGCCAGGGCCTGATGGGCGGCCAGGGCATGATGGGCGGCCAGGGCATGATGGGCGGCCAGGCGGCCGACATGAGCGCGATGCACGCACAGCACCACCCGGCCAACTGACGATCCAGACCGCGAGAGCCGGGCCCGTCCGGGGCCCGGCTCTCGCGGTCTTCTCAGGGGTCGCTCAGCGCTCGCTCAGGCGCGAGCGCCACCGTGGCCGCATGGCTGCTCAGCGACTTCGGATTCCGATCTACGGCCTCGGCTGCGGCGGTGGAGGCGCGAGTGGCATCGAGCGCGCGCTGGCCCGCGCCGCGGGCGTCCTCCGCGTTTACGTCAATCCGGCGACCGAGGTGGCGTACGTCGACGTCGACCCGGTCCTGACCGATGCAGGACGACTCACTCAGGTGATCGAGCGGACGGGCTATCGGGCCGGACCAGCGGTGGAAGCCTGAGACCATGCTGCTGGCGCGCCGCAACCTGTTTCGCGACCGGACGCGCTTCCTCCTCAGCGTCCTGGGCGTGGCCGTCTCGGTCGGGATGATCCTGCTGCTGGCCGGGTATCGCTCGGGCGTGTATGCCCAGTCATCGGCCTACCTCGACAACACACCGGGCACGGTGGTCGTGGCCGACCGGGGGATCCGTGACTTCCTGGGCACCAGCTCCGCCCTGCCGCCCGGTGCCGAGGAGGCGGCTCGAGGGACGGCCGGTGTCGAGCGCGTCATCCCGGTCATCTCGCAGTTCGTGATCTTCGAGCGGCACGACCGGAAAGTCGGATTCCTTCTGATCGGTTACGACCCAGCCGCCGGCGGCGGGCCCTGGCGCCTGGTCTCCGGGCGTGAACCAAGGACGGACGGTGAGCTGGTCATCGACCGGACCACGGCGCGACAGCACGAGATCGCCGTCGGCGACCGGATCAGCCTGCTCGAGCGTGAGGCAACCGTGGTCGGGCTGTCCGATGAGACGACCTTCTGGGCCGGCTCGGTCGCCTTTGCCCGGATCACGACGCTCGAGTCCCTCCTGCCTGCGCCGGGCCTGCGCAGCTTCCTGCTCCTGTCGCCCGCTGCGGGGGTCAGCCCGGAGGCTCTGCGCGACCGGCTGGACATCGCCGGCACTGAGGTTCTGCTGAAGGCCGAAGTTGTCGCCAACGACCGCAAGCTGATGGCGCGCGTCTACGACGCGCCGATCGGGCTGATGGTGGGCATCGCCTTCTTCGTGGGCGTCCTGGTGGTTGGGCTGGTGATCTACACCGCCACCGTCGAGCGCCGGCGCGAGTACGGCGCGGTCAAGGCCATCGGCGCTCGCAACCGGACGCTGTACGGTGTGGTCGCCACCCAGGCACTCATCGCCACGGCGGTCGGAGCCGTGGTCGGTGTCGCGCTGGCCTACGGCGGCGCCGCCGCGCTCATGGGATGGCGCCCACAGTTCCTGGTCGAGATCGAGCCGGCAGCCGTTGGTGTCGTGCTGGCCAGCAGCCTGCTCATGGCGCTCCTGGCCGCGCTCATTCCGGCCCGCAGCATCGCGCGCCTGGAGCCGGCGGAGGTCTTCCGCGGATGAGCGCGACCTGGCTCCTCGCCCGTCGCAACCTGCGTGGCAACCGCTTCCGGCTGCTCGCCTCGGTGGGAGGCGTGGCCCTCGCCCTGTCGCTGACCCTGGCGCTGGACGCGATCTATGCCGGCGTCGCCAACCAGCTGACGACCTACATCGACGAGGCGGGGGCGGACGTGTGGGTCAGCCAGGCCGGCGTGCGCAATCTGCACATGGTGGCGTCCTGGCTGCCCGAGGACGTCGTTGGCGAAGTGCGGGGGGTGGACGGGGTCGCCGGGGTAACGCCGATCCTGTACGCGACTGACACGATCGGGGCCGGTGATGAGCGGGCGGTGGCGTACGTGATCGGCCTGCCGGCCGGCGCAGCCATGGGCGGGCCATGGGACGTTGTCGAGGGATCGAACACGCCCGGTCCCGGCGAGGTGATTGTCGACGCCGGCTTCGCTGAGCGTGCCGGTGTGTCCATCGGAGACAGCGTCTCGGTCCTCGGTGGTGAGGCGCGAGTGGTGGGGTTGTCGCGGGGAACCGCCAGCCTCGTGAACTCGGTCGCCTTCGTCTCGTTTGACGACTTCGCCGCGATGCGCGGCGGTCCGCCACTCGTCAGCTTCGTCCTCGTCAGCATCACGCCGGGCGCCGATCCGGACGCGGTCGCCGCCGCCGTCGAGCGGCAGGTCCCCGGGGTGACCGCCCAGTCGTCCGCCGCCTTCTCGGTCGAGGAGCGGCAGCTGGTGATGGACATGAGCGCCGAGGTGATCTCGATCATGAACGTGGTCGGCTTCGTGGTCGGCCTGGCGGTGGTGGCGCTGACAGTCTACGTGGCCACGCTCGCCCGGCGCCGCGAGTACGGCGCGCTGAAGGCGCTCGGCGCGCGGAACCGCTACCTCTACGGTGTGGTGCTGAGCCAGGCCTTCCTGAGCGTCGCCATCGGCTTTGTGGTCGGCCTCGCCTTCACCGGCCTGCTTGGCCTCGCGGTCGCCCAGACCAGCCTCAACCTTCGGCTCGCCCTGACCGCCGCGTCCATCGTCAAGGTCGGCATCGTGGCGGCGATCATCGCCGGCCTCGCCGCCATCCTGCCCATCCGCCAGATCGCGGGACTCGACCCTGCGATCGTCTTCCGGAAAGGAGCTGCAACGTGACCACCCTGACGCTCGACGTGCGCGACGTCTCCAAGCGTTTCGGCGAAGGCGACACAACAGTCGCCGCCGTCCGCGGTGTCAGCCTGGCCGTCGAGGCCGGCGAGGTGGTCCTGATCATGGGACCGTCGGGCTCCGGCAAGACGACGCTGCTGTCGATGATGGGAGCCCTCCTCAAGCCGACGACCGGCTCGATTCACCTTGACGGAGCCGAGCTGAGCGCCCTGTCGGAGGGGCGCCTGCCGGATATCCGGCTGCGGCGCTTCGGATTCATCTTCCAGGACTTCAACCTGCTGTCGGCGCTGACGGTTCGCGAGAACGTCGCCCTGGTGGCCGAGCTGGCAGGGCTGCGGACCCGCGCCGCCCGCGACAAGGCGACCGCGCTGCTGACCGAGCTGGGTCTCGGCGGGCGGCTCGACTTCCTGCCCGAAAAGCTCTCCGGCGGCGAGAAGCAGCGAGTGGCGATCGCGCGCGCCCTGATCAACGACCCGACCCTCATCCTGGCCGACGAGCCGACCGCCAACCTGGACTCGAAGATCGGGCACGAGATCATGCGGCTCCTGCGGGGCATCGCCAAGGAGCAGGGCCGAAGCGTGGTCATCGTCAGCCACGACCAGCGCATCCGCGACATCGCCGACCGGGTGCTGTGGCTGGATGACGGTGCCTTCAAGGACATCGTCACCATGGCGACCGATCCGGTGTGCGAGATGGCCGTGGACCGCGAGCGGGCGGTGTCGGCCGAGCGCGATGGCGAGACGCACTACTTCTGCTCGCGCGGCTGCCGCGACGAGTACCTGGGCGAGAACGGCAACGGCCCGCGGGGCTGGCTCCACCTGGCGACAGCCCATCTTTCGCGCAACGCCAGACGTCATAGCGGCCATCGCGGGGATCAGCGCCGGACCGCAGCGCAGGTTGAGCGCGACGAGACGGCGAAGCATGGGCGGTAACGACTTCGACGGCGGTCGCTGGATCCTGGTCGCCATCAACTCGGCGATCTTCATCGCGTTCGGGGTGAATCAGCTTCCGCAAGCCCGATGACGTCGAAGCCCGCGGAGACGACGATCGCCTCGACGTCCGTTCGGCCGGTCCTGCCAACCCGCCCCCGTTCGAAGGTCCGGGCCCTCCTCCGCGTCCTCGGACCAGCCTGGATCGTCATGCTGGCCGATGTCGATGCGCCGAGCGTCCTGACCGCGGCCAAGGCTGGCACGGACTTCGGCTACGCGATCCTCCTGCCGGTTATCGCCCTCATCCCGGTCCTCTATCTCGTCCAGGAGATGACGGCGCGCCTGGCGATCGGCACCGGCCTCGGCCACGCCGAGCTCATCCGCGAGCGGTATGGCTTCGGTTGGGGCGCGGTCGCGGTCATCTCGATGGTCGTCATCGACCTGCTTGCCTACACCGCCCAGTTCGCCGGGATCGTGCTCGGGGCGAGCCTGCTCGGCATCGCTGCCGAGCCGGCGGTCATCGGGGCGCTGGTCATCCACTCCGTGATCGTGCTCACCCGCAGCTACCGCCAGTTCGAGGTCATCGCCATCGCGCTGTCGCTGGCGCTCTTCGCCTTCGTCGTGCTCGCCGTCACGACCGGACCGGACCTCGGAGCGGTGTTCGGCGGGCTATCGCCGCGCCAGCCGTTCGATCGACCCGGCTATCTCGACCTGGTGGTGGCCACGATCGGAGCCGTGATCATGCCCTGGATGCTCTTCTACCAGCAGGCGGCGACGGTCGACAAGGGCCTCGGTCCCGCAGACCTGCCCGCCGCTCGCACGGAGACGCTGGTGGGCGCGATCGCCAGCGAGGTGCTGATGGCCGCCATCCTGATCGCATCGGCAACCGCGGCCGGGTCGGGGGGCGGTGCGTCGAGCGACGCGGGAGGGCTCGCGCTCCCGGCCGGGCTCGCAAACCTGGCGACCGGCTGGACCGGCATCCTCATCGCCGTCGGGATCGTTGGCTCCGGGCTGCTCGCCGCGGTCGTCATCTCGCTCTCCTCGGCATGGGCCTGGTCGGAGCTCTTCCACTGGCCGCACAGCCTGAACCTCTCGCTCCGTCGGGCGCCAGCCTTCTATGCCCTCTATCTGCTCGAGGTTGTCCCGGCCGCCGCCGTCGCGCTGCTGGCCCAGGACCTCGTGGCGGTGGTCGTCGAGGCCATGATCCTCAACGTCGTCGTCCTCGCGATCCCCTTGACGTTCCTCGTGCGCCTGTCCAGCGATCGAGCGCTGCTCGGACCGCTCGCCAATTCGCGCCGACGGTCGGCGCTTCTGTGGGCGATGACGGCCGGGCTGCTGGGCCTCGGCCTCACGAGCGTTATCGGGCTGCTCCGCGCGGGCGCGTGAGGCGAGCCCGTGAGTCGACGGGGGTTGCACGGCCCAGTAGCGCGGGGCGCAACGTTCGGATGACGCCCGCGCCCTGATCAACGACCCCACCCTCATCCTGGCCGACGAGCCGACCGCCAACCTGGATTCGAGGATCGGGCACGAGATCATGCGCCTGCTGCGGCCTATCGCCAAGGAGCACGGCCGCAGAGTGGTCACCGTCAGCCACGACCAGCGCATCCGGGACATCGCGGATCGGGTGCTGTGGCTGGAGGACGGGGCCTTCAAGGACATCGTCACCATGGCCACCGATCCCGTGTGCGGCATGGCCGTCGAGCGTGAACGCGCCGTCAGCGCCGTACACGGAGGCAAGACCTACTACTTCTGCTCGCGTGGCTGCCGCGACGAGTTCGTGAGCGACAACGGCAACGGGCCGCGAAGCTGGCTTCGCTCGGCATCCGGCTTCATTTCACGCCACACCGGCCTTAGCGGTGATGGCGCGGACGACCGCGTCACCGCCAAGACGGAGAACTGAGTGCGCGCCGGGAGGCGCGCGAAGGAGGCTCCGGGTGAAGCGGGTCATCGCGCGATGCCCTACCTCGTCCCGCCCCTGCCGTTGCTTTCAGCGATCAGGGGGCATCGACCGTTGCCACGATCTCGTAGTGGCGCACCTCATCGTCGTACGCGCTGAGGACGCGCCGCGCGGCGGGCTGGATGACGGCTCGCACCGGGTCGGGTCCCGCGAAGTCCCGTACCGCCGCTAGCGATTCCCAGGTTGTCAATACAACCAGCTCGACCTCGTCTCCGAAGAGACGGCGGGCGAGGTAGCCGCCGCGAAAGCCCTCGACGCTGGCCAGCGCCGACCCCACCTCGGCCCGGAAATGGGCCTCGTAGGCGTCCGCTCCTTCGGGCCGCGCCCGGGCCCGCCACTCGCGCAGGATCATTCGGTGTGCCTCCTTTCTGGCCTCGGCCGGAGCCCGTGGCGTAGCTGGCACGGCCACTCGCTCGGGCAGCGGTCCGGGTACCGCGGCCCGAGCAAGGCTCCCGAGCGTGGCTGTTGATTGGATCAGGACTGGACGTTGATGAGCATGAGCAGACCGCCCGGCTCGACGTCGTCGTTGGTCGTGTGGTGGACGATGTGGCAGTGGAGCGCCCAGGTCCCCGGGTTGTCGGCCACGAACTCGACGTCGAGCCGCTCCCCCGGATGAATCGGGAACGTGTCCTTCGTGATCTGCGCCGTCTCCGGCACCGGGAAGCCATCCGTCGCAACGATGGTGGCGCCAGTGCCGTGGATGTGCATCGGGTGCTCGAACTGCCCCGCGCCGATGAACCGGATGCGGACGCGCTCACCCTTCTTGACCGTGATCGCCGGGATGTCCGGGTACGTCTTGCCGTTGATCGTGAAGTAGTTCGGCTCGCCCATCGAGGGCATGGCCGGATAGGTCACACCGTCGACGACCCGCCATTCGTTGAGATAGAGCACCGCGTCGACGTCCGGCTTGATGTCGTCCCAGTTCTTGGGATCGACGATGAGTCCGCCGAACAGGCCGACATTGATCTGCGTGTCGGTGTCCACGTGGGAGTGGTACATGAACGTTCCGACCGGATTCGCCACGAACTCGTAGGTGAACGTCTCGCCCGGCATGACCGGCTTCTGCGACACCTCCGGCTCCGCCACGCCGTCCATGTTCGAGGGCACGAACTGGCCGTGCCAGTGGACGCTGGTCGGGGTCGTGAGCTCGTTCGTGAACACGACGCGGATCCGGTCGCCCTCGGTGACCCGGATGAGCGGACCCGGGACGGCCCCGTTGTACGTGAGCGCGGTGACCTGGGTGTCCGCGTTGATGTTCCAGAAGACGGGCCTTGCGGTGAGCTCGAAGACCTTGGTCGTGCCGTCCAGCGTGAAGGGCAGGGGCTGGAGGCCGGCCGCCTCCGTGGCAGGGACGGCGCCTTCTGTCGGAACGGGCTCGTCGGCCATCAGGCCACTGGTCCCGGCCATTCCCGACATGCCACTCGCGGCCCCGTCGCTGGCGCTCGGGCTCGGCGAACCGCTCATGTCCATGCCGGGCATGCTCTGGTCAGTGGAGGCCAAGGGGGAGGTCGCAGCCGGTCCGCAGGCCGCGAGCAGCACCGGAAACGCCACCAGGACGATCATTGTCTTGCGTCGAAGGTTCATGTCGGAAGATCTCCTCGGGACGGACGGCTGAGATGGCCGTCTCGCAGTTGAGGCTCGCATCGGCTCCTGAAGAGCGTCAGAGGGTAGGCTGAGCCCCCGCTGAGAAGATGCCAGCGAGGCGCGCGGATGGCGGCCGATCTGCCCGCTTCTTTCCGGGCTCCTCAGCCGGCGCTCAGACGGTCCTCAGGTAGGGGGCTCAACATCGCAGGTCGAAGCAACGCTTGCACGGCTGGCGGGATGGCCGTTTGACCGCCGCACAGGACACTTGAGGGCGTGCGTAATGGCACGCGAAGGAGTATCGAAATTGGATCGCGAACTGTATGACAAGGTCGCCATCGTGACCGGTGGGGCGCGGGGCATCGGGGCCGCCGCAGCGGAGGCCCTGGCCGCGGCCGGCGCCAGCGTCGTCATCACCGATGTCCTCGACGAGGAGGGCGAGCGGCTCGCCGCCCACCTGCGCGACGGCGGCTGCCGCGCGAGCTACGAGCACCTCGACGTGAGCGACGAGGCGAACTGGGCGCGGGTGGTCGACAAGACAGTCGCCGAGCTGGGTGGCCTGCACATCCTGGTCAACAACGCGGGGATCGGCACCATGCCGGACGTCGAGACCGAGACGCGCGAGGGCTGGGACCGACTGATCGCCATCAACCAGACTGGCGTGTGGCTGGGCATGAAGGCCGCCGCTCCGCGGCTGCGCGCTGCCGGCGGCGGCTCGATCGTCAACGTCAGCTCGATCTTCGGCGCCGTCGGCGGGTTCGGCGGGTCGATCGCCTACCACGCCAGCAAGGGCGCGGTGCGGCTGATGACCAAGAACGCTGCGCTGCGCTACGCCAAGGAGGGGATCCGGGTCAACTCGATCCATCCCGGTTTCATCGACACGCCGATGATCGAGCAGGTCAAGGGCACGCCTGCAGAGGAGGCGATCCTGGCCAGCACACCGATGGGGCGACTCGGGACGCCCAAAGAGATCGGAGGCGTCATCGCCTTCCTGGCCAGCGACGCGGCATCGTACATGACCGGTTCGGAGGTCTACGTCGACGGGGGCTGGACCGCGCAGTAGCGGGGGACGACGGCTCAGGTCACGATGGGCTGATCGAAGCGCCCAGAACAAGCACACAGGAGAAGCTGCCGTGAACTCAAGCATCCGTGTGGCCGTCAACGGCTACGGCGTCATCGGCAAGCGCGTGGCCGACGCGGTCCGCCTCCAGGACGACATGATCCTCACCGGCGTTGCCGACGTCGTCACCGATTACCGCATCCAGGCCGTCCTCGAGCGCGGGATCTCGCTCTACGCCGCGACGCCCGAGGCGCTCTCGGCGATGCGGGGAGCCGGCCTCTCCCCGGCGGGCACGCTCGACGAGCTGGTGGCGGCCAGCGACCTGGTGGTGGACTGCACGCCGAAGCGCGTCGCGGCGGGCAACCGGGAGCGGTATCTGGCCGCCGGCCGAAAGGCAATCTTCCAGGGTGGCGAATCGCACGAGCTGACCGGCTTCTCGTTCATCGCCAGCCTGAACTACGCCGATGCCATCGGCCGCGATCTCGTGCGCGTCGTGTCGTGCAACACGACCGCGCTCGGGCGCGTCGTGGGCGCCCTGCACCGGGCGGGCCTCGTCCGGCATGCCCGGGCCGTCCTGTTCCGGCGCGGCACCGATGCGTGGGAGAGCCATCTCAACGCACCGCTCAACACGGTCGTTCCCGAGACGCGGACGCCAAGTCACCAGGGGCCCGACCTCCAGACCATCCTGCCCGAGCTCGACATCGTGACGATGGCGGCCAGAGGCCCGTTCGATCTTGGCCACGTGCACTTCACCATGGTCGAGACGAGCCGACCGGTCGCCGTGGACGAGGTGCTGTCGGTGCTCCGGGACGCTCCGCGCGTCGCCTTCGTCCGCTCGGACGATGGCATCGCCGCGCAGAACTCGATCGTCGAGCTGATGCGCGACCTGGGACGCCCGCGTGGCGACCTGTGGGAGGTCGCCATCTGGGAGGACGCCCTTGCGGTGCGGCCCGACGGCGGCGAGATCTACCTGGTCTACCACGTGCCGAACGAGGCGATCGTGATCCCCGAGACGATCGACGCAATCCGGGGCATGGCGGGGTTCGAACCCGATGCGGCGCGCTCGATGGCCCGCACCGATGCGTCACTCGGCATCCGGCGCCGCTTCGGGGCGATGCCGCGGCCGGCCGAGGCCACGAGCGCCTAGTGCGAGTCTCACGCCAGCCTCATCGGCTGCTCAGGCCCGGCCCGCAGCATGGTCGAGGTCCGGTGGCGAGGTCGTCGGAGCCGCCGGCTTCGGGGGCAGGAGGTATCGGGCGATGATCAAGGTTCCATTCCGGCCGCTGGTCGCGACCCTGTTCGTGCTCGGCGAGCTGACCTATCTGATCTGCTTCGCGGCCAGCGCGATCTGGACGCGGGCGATCGACATGCGCGGCCTCTTCAGCGCGATCTTCCCGGGATTCAGCGGCTTCGATGCCGCGAGCCTGCTGATCGGCCTCGTCTGGGTGGCCGTCTACGCGCTGTATGCGGCCGCGGTGATCACCTGGACCTGGAACTTCGTGGCCGCGCGCAGCGAGCCCGCACCGCGATGAGCACGCTCTCGGTGGCGGTCGTGGGGGCCGGGCCGGCGGGCAGCACCACCGCCCGGCTGCTCGCCGAGCGCGGCGCGCGGGTCACCCTCTTCGAAGCCGCCAGGCTGCCGCGCTCCAAGCTGTGCGGCGGAGGCCTGACCCCGAAGGCGCAGCGGCTCGTCCCCGCTGCTGCGATGGCGACCGTCGACCGCCGCGTGGACCGCGTCGAGCTGCGCGCTGGGGGCCTGCGCCCGCTCGGACTCCAGATTCCCGAGGCGGCGATCGCGATGGTGGAGCGGACGCGCTTCGACCTGGCCCTGACCGAGGCCGCCGCTACCGCCGGCGCGGTGGTCCGCGATGGTGAGCCAGTCAGCGGCGCGGCTGAACAGGCCGATGGCGTCACGCTCCGCACCGACCGCGGGGAGGAACGGTTCGACGCGCTGGTGGCCGCCGACGGCGAGCCGAGCCATACGGCACGCTGGCTCGGCCTCGCGACCCCGGCACGCAGGCGGGCGCTGGCGCTGGAGGTCGACCTGCCGTTCACCGAGCGCCTGCCGATCGACACCGCGATCCTGGACTACCGGGTCCCGGCCGGCTACGCGTGGTACTTCCCCAAGGGCGACCATGCCAACCTGGGGATCGGCTCGTACCGCGCCGCGCGGCACGGCGCGCTGCGGGCGGAGCTCACCCGATTCGCGCGGGACCTGGGTCTTGATCCTGACCAGGGCCGCATCCGGGGCCACTGGATTCCGACCGGTCTGCGCCGTGGCCAGCTTGCCACCCGCCGCGTCCTGCTCGCCGGCGACGCCGCCGCCACCGCCGACCCCTTCTTCGGCGAGGGCATCTCGTACGCCGTCCTCTCCGGCGTGGTCGCCGCCCAGGCGGTGGACGACTGGGCGGGCGGCTGGCTCGCCGACCTGCGCGCGTATGACGGCCGGCTGCGCCGGGCGCTGGGACCGGCCCTGGGGCGCCTGGGCTGGATCGCCCGGCTCGCTGAGCTCACGCCGTTCGTCGCCCTGACCGTCGTGCGCCTCAGCTCCACGGTGCGCGAGAGCGCGGTCGACGCCATCGCCGGCCGCCGGCCGCCGTTTGTGATGGAGGGCCACTGCGAGCTTGCCTGCCTCTGCCCGGACTGTGAAGGGCCGCGAGCCGGCGGACGGGCCCCCGAGCGCTGCTGGGCGGGCGAGCCGCACGCCGCCTGCAAGGAGAGATCATGAACCGATCGCTGCGCACCGAATGGACGCATCGGGCTCCGTGGACCGATCCATGGCGCGATCACAGCTTCGAGACCAACGAGCCGTGTCCGGTGTGTGGCGAGCCACTCAACCCCGGGCGGGGATGGGTGATCCGTCACGGCGGACGCTGGGTCCGGCTACGCTGCGGCGAATGCGTCACCGCATTCGAGCAGGCACCGGCCCGATCCGCAGGCGGATCGCCGCGGGCGTGACGCGTCGGCCGCGGCCGACGCGCCCGGTGAGCGTTGCCGCGCTGAGCGCTGCGCTGCTGGTCGGCGGCTGCTCGGCGGCCACGCCGACGTTCGACGCCGGCGCCAGTCCCCGTCCATCGGGTTCGCAATCCGCGTCGCCGCCCATCTCGAGTCCGCGGCCAAGCGGGGGACGCGCACCGACCGGAACCCCGGCGCCCAGCGCGACCGGCACGGCGCTGCCGGCCGGGCCCAGCCGCCTCGTCGAGCACGGCGATCGCGGCTCCGCTCAGGTGGCGCTCACCTTCACCGTCGGCTACCGGCTGGACCCCGCGATCGAGATCCTGGACCTGCTCCGCTCGCGCGGCGTGTCGGCGACGATCTTCATGAGCGGGATCGTCTTCGACCAGGACCAGACCCGGGCCGATGCCGAGGCGGTGCTCGGGATCATCGCCCAGCGGCCCGACCTCTTCCAGCTCGGGCAGCACGGCTACAGCGCCGGCGAGCTGGCGAAGCTGCCGGCCGACCAGGTGATCGCCGAGGTCCGCGGCGCCGAGTGCGCCATGGCCCGCTACGGGGTGACGCAGCTGGGGCCGTATTTCAGCCCGCCGGGCGGCGCCTGGAGCCCGCCGCTGCTCTCCACGCTGGGGTCGCTGGGCTACTCCACCAGCGTCCTGTGGGACGTCGACCCGCTCGACTGGAAGCCGCCCGGCGAGGGCGGGCCGAGCGCCGAGCAGGTCACCGCCCGCGTCCTGGACCGTGTCCAGCCAGGCTCGATCGTGCTGCTCCACCTCGGCGGCTGGAACACCCTCCCCGCGCTGCCGGCCATCCTCGACGGCCTCACCGCACGCGGTCTTCGCCCGGTGACCGTCGCCGAGCTCCTGGCCGAGTAACGCTCGCACTCACAGCCGAGGTCGGCGCCTGAAGCCCGGCCCGCAAGGCGGGGTCGGCCGCCACCAGCCCGATGCCGGCGAGGGCCACCGCGATGCCGGCCAGCTCCACCGGCGATGGCCGGTCGCCCAGGCCGATGGCCACCGCCACGCCGGTGACCGGCACCAGGAACAGCGCGGCGCCCAGGATGACGAGCGGCACCCGGCCGAGCAGCCAGAACCAGGCGAGGTACGCGAGCCCGGTCCCCAGCACGCCGAGCACCAGCAGTCCGGGGATCGCCGCCGACCAGCGCACGTTCGACCACGGCTCGAGCATCGTGCTCACGCCGACGAGGATGGCACCACCGAGCAGGAACTGGACGCTGGTCGTGGTGACCAGGTCGACATTGCGTGGCAGCCGCCGCATCACGAGCGGGCCCGCGGTCGGGGAGGCGGTGGCGAGCAGCGCCAGGGCCACGCCGTCGAGCGTCGTGGCGCCCGAGGTCGCGGCGGCCACCAGCACCACGCCGCCGACTCCAAGCGACAGCCCCGCCACGCTGCGCCACGAACCGCGCTCACCGAACCAGAGCCAGCCCGCGGCCGCCAGCAGGGCCGGCTGCCCACTGGCCAGCACCGAGGCGACCGCCGCCTCGGCACGGCCGGCGGCCAGGTACATGGCGCCGAAGGCCACGGCGGCATTGAGCAGCGCCAGCAGGATGATGATGCCGGGCGACGGCAGGGTCGTGCGCGGCCGGTGGCGAGCGGGGTCGCGCTCGTCGCCCCGACCTGCGGCGCGGAGGGACAGGATGGGTCGACGCAGGACGGCCGCCGCCCCCAGCACCGCGCCGCCGATCAGTGCCCGGGAGCCGGCCAGGAGCAGGGGAGCGGGGCTCGGCAGCGAAGCCTGGATGAGCACGAAGCAGACCCCCCAGACGATCGCGATGAGCGCCGCCAGGCCAAGGTAGCGGAAGGCGACGCCACTCATCCGCTGCCTCGCCCCCCGGTCCGGGCCCCGTCAGTGGTGGCCGTGCTCCTCGGCGGGGTGGCCGTAGCGGTGCGGGTTGGCCACGAACGTGTCGTGGCAGGCCTTCGAGCAGAAGTAGAAGGTGCGGCCCTCATGCTCTTCGCTGGCAGCCGCGTCCTGGGTGCGGATCTGCATGCCGCAGACGGGATCCATGACGGTGTCGGACATGAAAACGAACCTCCTTGTGGTGGTTGGTGGGTCAGGTTCCGGGATCGACCGGCGGTCGCTCCCCCGGACCGGCATCGCCGCGCGCACCGGTGCGCGCAGCGGTCGGAATTCGGCCGACGCACGGGGTCGCGCTGGCCGTGTTCGCAGGCGCCATCACGCCTGCCACCATGGCCGCAGCGGCAGCTCGGCAGGCCCGCCGGTGGCGGACCGGGCGAGGAGCAGCTGGGCGACGTCGAGCGAGCCGTCCTCGAAGCCGCCGCGGGCGGCGGCCATGTACAGCCGCCAGGTGCGGTAGACCTCCTCGTCGACCAGCGCGCGGGCACGATCGCGCTCAGCCTCCAGGCGCGAGACCCAGGCCTTCAGCGTCAGCGCGTAGTGGGGACGCAGCGACTGGACCTCCAGCAGCTCGAAGCCCGCTCGTCGGGCGACGCCGATGGCGTCCTCGACGCTGACGAGCTCACCGTCCGGAAAGACGTAGCGGCCCAGGAAGCCGCCGTCGCCGAATCGGAGCCAGCGGCGTCGGAGGAGGCCGCCGGTCGCGGTGGTGGCGATCCCGTGGTTGAGGAAGAGCCCGCCCGGCGGCAGCGCCGCGAGCGCGGCCGCGAAGTACTCGGCGAGCCGCTCGCGCCCGACGTGCTCGAACATGCCGACCGAGGCGACCGCGTCGAACAGGCCCAGCCCGTCGAGGTCGCGATAGTCGCGGACCAGGACCCGCGCCGAGTCCCCGAGGCCACGGCGACGGATCTCATCGGTCGCCCATTCGGCCTGTCTGGCGCTCAGCGTGATCCCGGTCGCCTCCACGCCATACCGCTCCGCGGCAAAGGCGACGAGCGAGCCCCATCCGCAGCCGATGTCGAGCAGCCGCATGCCGGGCTCCAGGCGGAGCTTGCGACAGATCAGGTCGAGCTTGGCCTCCTGCGCCGCGTCGAGCGTCGTTTCGGGCGTCTCGAAGTACGCGCACGAGTAGGCCAGCCTCCCGTCCAGCCACAGTGCGTAGAAATCATTGCCGACGTCGTAGTGGAAGCGAACCGCGGCCAGGTCGCGCGCCCGCGAGTGGCGCCTGCCGGAGAGTCGCGCCACGCGCCTGAGCCGGCGGGCCGGTCCCGCTCCGCGCCGGAGCTGGAGTCCAAGGCTCGCCAGTCGGGGCAGCGTCCTGCCCAGGCGACGCAGGTCGAACGAGCGGCCGGCGTCGATCACCGTCCAGATGTCGCCCTCGATATCGATGTCGCCGCGCAGGTAGGCCTCGCCGAGCGCATCGGGTGTTGGCGGCCAGAGGAGCCGAGCGAGGGCATCCGGCCCCCCGATGGCGATGCGGGCCGACCCCGGTGCCACGCTGCCGCCCGCTTCGCCGGCAAGGACGAGCTCGAGCCCCCCGTCGGCCGGCAGGGCGCGACGGAGGAGATCCAGGGCTTCGCGCGCCACGGCCAGGCGCCGCTCGCCGCGCGCGGGCCGGCGAGCCGCGTCGCCCAACGGCTCACTGCGTGCCATAGCGGCGAATCCCTTCCAGCTTGGTGCGCTTGAGGAGCAGCGCGTTGACGGCGACCAGGAACGAGCTGCCGGCCATGCTGAGCGCTGCGATCTCCGGGCGCAGCAGGAGGCCGATCGAAGGGTAGAAGAGGCCCGCCGCGATCGGGAAGGCGACCGTGTTGTAGCCCACCGCCCAGAACAGGTTCTGGCGCATCTTGGTGACGGTCGCACGCGACAGGGCGATTGCCCCCAGGACGTCGACCGGGTCGCTCTTCATCAGCACGACATCGGCCGTCTCGACCGCGACGTCGGTGCCGGCGCCGATGGCGATGCCGACATCGGCCTGGGCCAGCGCCGGAGCGTCGTTGATGCCGTCACCGACCATGGCGACCAGCCGGCCCCCCGCCTGGAGCTCCTTGACCTTGTCGGCCTTCTGGCCCGGCAGCACCTCGGCAAAGATTGTGTCCAGCCCGAGCTCGCCGGCGATCCGCTCGGCGGTGGCCCGATTGTCGCCGGTCAGCATCGCCACCTGCACACCGAGGTTATGAAGGCGCTGGATCGTCTCCTTCGCGGTTGGGCGGACCGCGTCGGCGATGGCGATCAGGCCGCCGGCCTCGCCGTCGACGGCGACCCGCACGACCGTGCGGCCGGCGCCCTCGAGCTCATCGGCCCGGGGGCCCAGGGCGTCGAACGAGATCCCACGGTCGCGCATCAGCTTGGCGTTGCCGACGAGGACCGCGCGGCCGTCGACCGTCGCCTCGAGGCCATGGCCGGGGACGGCCTGGAAGTCGGTTGCGTCGACGAGCGGAAGCTCGCGCTCCTTTGCCGCGTCGACGACGGCCTGCGCCAGCGGATGCTCACTGGACCCCTCCGCCGAGGCCGCCAGCCGAAGGAGCTCGTCCTCGCCGACCGGATTCCCGGCGCCCACCAGCTCGACGACGCGCGGCTGCCCCACCGTCAGCGTGCCGGTCTTGTCGAAGATGACCGCACCGATCTTGGAGGCCTGCTCGAGGGCGGTGGCGTTCTTGAACAGGATCCCGTTCAGCGCGCCGAGCCCGGTGCCGACCATGATCGCGGTCGGCGTCGCCAGGCCCAGCGCGTCGGGGCAGGCGATGATGACCACGGTGATCGCCAGGGTCAGGGCGAAGACGAACGTCGCATTGCCGATCGTGAGCCAGCCGAAGAAGGTCAGCAGGCCGAACACCACGGCCGCGGCGACGAGCCATTGCGCCGCGCGATCGGCCAGCCGCTGGGCGGGCGCCTTCGAGTTCTGGGCGAGCTGCACCAGTCGGACGATCTGCGCCAGCGCGGTATCGGCGCCGACCTTGGTGGCCTTGAACCGGAACGTGCCGGTCTTGTTGATGGTCGCGCCGATCACGTTGGAGCCGACCGCCTTGTCGACCGCCACGCTCTCGCCGGTGATCATCGACTCGTCGACGCTCGAGGCGCCATCGACGATGACCCCGTCGACCGGGACCTTGTCGCCAGGCTTGATCAGGACGATGTCGTCCACCACGACCTCGGAGGTCGGGACCTCGATCGGCTCTCCGTTCCGGATGACGGTCGCCTTTGGCGGCGTGAGGTTGAGCAGCGCCTTGATCGCGTCCGACGCGCCGGCCCGGGCGCGCATCTCCAGCCAATGCCCGAACAGGACGAAGGTGAGCAGGACGACCGCCGCCTCGTAGAAGACCTCGCCCTTGAACAGGAACGTCGCCGCGACGCTGAACACGTAGCCGCTCCCGACTGACAGGGCGACGAGGACGGACATGTCCAGGGTGCGGTTGCGGAGGGCCCGATACGCCCCGACGAAGAACATCTTCCCGGCCCAGACCACCGCGGGCGTGGCCAGGAGGAAGGCCAGGATGTTCGGGTCGACGCCGAACGGGGTCCCGAGGCGGATGTTGAAGACCTCGGTCGCCAGCGGTGAGTAGAGGAAGATCGGGATCGCCAGGATCAGGGCCACGATGAAGCGGTTCCGCATATCGCGGACCATCTCGTCCATGCTCATCCCGCCGCCGTGGCCCATGGCGTGCGCCATCTGGGCCATCTCGCCCTGGGCGGGGGCGCCCGCGGCCGGCGCGGCCATCGCGTGGCCGGCGTGCTCGTCGTGGGCCCCCGCGGGCGTCGCCGCGGCCGGCGCGGCCATCGCGTGGCCGGCGTGCTCGTCGTGGGCGGAAGGTGGCGCATCGCGAGCGACAGTGATGCCGATGACGGCGGGCTGCTCGTCGCGGCACAGATGGCACGGCACCACCTCGCCGCCGCAGCCACAGCCGAAGCGCTCGATCAACGCCCGTACCTCGCCGGCGGTCAGCGCATCTTCGTCGTAGTCGACGGTCACGGTCTGCGTAACGGCGTTCGCCTCGACCTTCGCGACGCCGGCCTGTCGACGCAGGAACTGCTCGAGGCCACCGGCCGTGCTGGCGCGGAGGAGCCCTGCTGCTTCAAAGAGTCCGCTCTTCATACCGCGACTCCGTACGTGATCGGTGGACATCATTGTGGAACGACCGCGTGCCGGTCGTAAACTGGGCGCCGTTGAGGCTGATGTTGGCTGCGGAATCTGAGCGGCGGGTGAGGCGGGCGTGAGAAGCGAGGCTCGTGCGCGTCGCCAACGTGGCTGCTCGCTGATTCGACCCAGCGCTGCATCACCCTCGGGCGCGGCAGGGGATCGAGCGTAACAGGCTCATGGAGGAAACGGCGTGGTCCATGAAACATGACGAATAGATCCGCGGTGCCGCCTCGCGCGATCGAGGGCCCGCTGCGCCCCCGCGAACGGGAGGGCGTTGACGCGTGGTGGCGCGCCGCCAACTACCTCTCCGTCGGGCAGATCTACCTGCTCGACAACCCCCTCCTGAGGGAACCGTTGCGGCCCGAGCACGTCAAGCCGCGTCTCCTCGGGCACTGGGGAACGACCCCGGGTCTGAACTTCATCTATGCCCATCTGAACCGCGTCATCAAGGCGCGCGACCTCGATGCCATCTACGTCATCGGCCCCGGACATGGCGGTCCGGCGACGGTCGCCAACGGGTACCTCGAGGGCACCTACAGCGAGGTCTACCCGGACATCACGCAGAACGCGGATGGGCTGCGGAAGCTGTTCCGGCAGTTCTCCTTCCCGGGCGGGGTGGGCAGCCACGTCACCCCGGAGACGCCGGGCTCGATCCACGAGGGCGGGGAGCTTGGCTACGCGCTGAGCCATGCCTTCGGAGCCGCCTTCGACGACCCGGACCTCGTCGTCTTCTGCGTCGTCGGTGACGGCGAGGCGGAGACCGGCCCCCTTGCCGGGTCGTGGCATGCGAACAAGTTCCTCGACACGCAGCGCGACGGTGCGGTGGTGCCGATCCTCCACCTGAACGGCTACAAGATCGCGAACCCGACCGTCCTGGCTCGCATCCCAGAGGCGGAGCTGCGTTTGCTGTTCGAGGGCTACGGCTACCGGCCGATCGTCGTCGAGGGGAGCGACCCGGCCGTCGTCCACCAGCGCATGGCGGCCGTCCTCGACGAGGTCTGCGACGAGATCGCGGCGATCCAGACGCGTGCCCGCCTCGACGGCGATGGCCGGCGCCCGCGCTGGCCGATGATCGTCCTCCGCACGCCGAAGGGCTGGACCGGCCCGAAGGAGGTCGACGGACTGCCGGCGGAGGGCAGTTTCCGCTCGCACCAGGTCCCGATGGCCAACGTGCGCGAGGACCCCGGCCACCTGGCCATTCTCGACGCTTGGCTGCGAAGCTACCGGCCGGATGAGCTGTTCGACGCGAACGGGACGCTGCGGCCGGAGATCGCCGATCTGGCGCCGGCCGGCGAGCGGCGGATGAGTGCGAACCCGGTCGCCAATGGAGGCCTTCGCCTTCGGGATCTCGCGCTGCCCGACTTCCGTGACTACGCGGTCGACGTCCCGCTCCCCGCCACGACGACGGCCGAGGCGACAAAGGTGCTCGGGGCCTTTCTCCGTGACGTCATCCGTCAGAATCCGACGACGTTCCGGCTCTTCGGCCCGGACGAGACGGCCTCGAACCGCCTGTCGGCGGTGTTCGAAGTGACCGATCGAGCCTGGAATGCCGAGACCCTCGCGACCGACGATCACCTGGCGCCCGACGGGCGGGTCATGGAGGTCCTGAGCGAACACCTCTGCCAGGGTTGGCTGGAGGGCTACCTGCTCACCGGCCGCCATGGCCTCTTCAACTGCTACGAGGCCTTCATCCACATCGTCGACTCGATGTTCAACCAGCACGCGAAGTGGCTGAAGATGACGCGTGCCATTCCGTGGCGCCCGCCGCTGGCCTCGCTCAACTACCTGCTCACGAGCCACGTCTGGCGCCAGGACCACAATGGCTTCTCACACCAGGATCCCGGCTTCATCGACCACGTCGTCAACAAGAAGGCGGAGGTGATCCGGGTCTACCTGCCGCCCGATGCAAACACGCTCCTCTCGGTCGTCGATCACTGTCTGCGCAGCCGCCACTACGTGAACGTGATCGTCGCCGGCAAGCAGCCCGCGCTCAACTACCTCTCGATGGACGAGGCCATCATCCACGCCACCCGCGGGATCGGCACCTGGGATTGGGCGAGCAATGACGCGGGCGAGCCGGACGTCGTGCTGGCGTGCTGCGGCGACGTTCCGACGCTCGAGACCCTCGCCGCCGTCGACCTCCTCCGCCGGCACCTGCCCGACCTCCGTGTCCGGGTGGTCAACGTCGTCGACCTCATGCGTCTCCAGCCCGACACCGAGCATCCGCATGGGATCTCCGATCGCGAGTTCGACACGCTGTTCACGACCGCCCGGCCGATCATCTTCGCCTACCACGGCTATCCCTGGCTCATCCACCGGCTGACCTACCGCCGGACCAACCACCGGAACCTCCACGTTCGCGGCTACAAGGAGGAGGGGACCGTCACGACGCCGTTCGACCTCCTCATGCTCAACGACCTCGACCGGTTCCACCTCGTCATGGACGTCATCGACCGCGTGCCCGGCCTCGGCCCACGGGCCGCCCATGTCCGCCAGCTCATGGCGGAGAGCAGGGTGGAGGCGCGTGCCTACACCCGCGAGCATGGCGAGGATCAGCCTGAGATCAGAGACTGGACATGGCCCTACTAGCGGTTGGCTCGGCCACGTGACCGGAGCCGGTGCCGCGAGACGACGGCACGATCGAGGCGGGCTGCGAGTCCTCGTCCTCAACCCGGGCTCGAGCACGCTCAAGGCGGCGCTCATCGAGCCCCCGGAGCGAGAACCATTGGCCGCCACGACCGCGGATTGGGGAGCCGACGCAACACGCGTGACGGATCGGATGTCGGCGGCGGCCGGCGTTCTGGGGGTGATCGAGGCGCTTGGCGTGGCCCGGGAATCCATCGGCGCCGTCGGCTACCGGGTCGTCCATGGAGGGACGCGCTTCGTCGGACCGACGCTCATCGACGATTCCACCGTCGCGGCCATCGACGAGCTCGCCGCGTTGGCCCCGCTCCACAACCGGATCGCCGCCGAGACGATTCGCGCCGGCCGCACGGCGCTGCCAGGGATCCCCCACGTCGCGGCGTTCGACACGGCCTTCCACGCCAGCCTCCCGCCCGCGGGTTACCGCTACCCGGTTCCGGAGAGCTGGTTTCGCGACTGGGGTGTTCGTCGCTTCGGCTTCCACGGCCTGTCCGTCGCCTGGTCGCTGACGCGGGCGGCGGAGCTGCTCGGCCGTCCACCCGGTGAGCTCCGGCTTGTCGTCGCCCACCTCGGCAGCGGCTGCTCGGTGACCGCCGTGGACGGGGGGCGCCCGGTCGACACGTCCATGGGGATGACCCCGCTCGAGGGCCTGATGATGGGTACCCGGGCCGGCTCGATCGACCCCGGGATCCTGCTGGCGCTCCTGCGCGACGGCCACCTGACGGTGGCTGAGCTCGAGGAGGCGCTGGACCATCGCTCAGGGCTTCTCGGCGTCTCCGGACGCTCGTCTGACGTCCGAGACCTGCTGGTCGCCGAGGAGGCCGGCGACGAGGCGGCCGCGCTGGCACTGGAGCTGTTCGTCCGTCGCACCGCGGCCGGCATCGCCGCCGCGGCGACCTGTCTGCCGGCGCTCGATGGAGTCATTTTCACCGGCGGCATCGGCGAACACTCCGGTCGTATGCGGGCCAGGATCTCGGATCGACTCGCCGCGGTCGGGGTTCCGTCCGTTCCCCAGGCGGACGTCTCCGACGATGCGGTCCTGAGCGCGCCGGGCGCGACGACGGCGGTCCTTCGAATCAGGGCCCGGGAGGAGATCGTCATCGCCGATGCGGTCCGCTCCGTGCTCGAGGGTCGCCATCGCCGAAAACGTGGACGGCCCTCGGCTCGCGGGCTCGCGCCTCAGCCGGTCGTAAAGAGGCGGTAGAGGAGCCCGCCGAGCGCGACGAAGGCGACGAGCAGGAGCGCAGACCGGCCGCGCCCGCTCGCGCCGCCGAGGAACGATCGGGCGAGGGGGATCAGGCCGATCGCGATCACCGCGTACAGGAGGTGGATCGCGTCGGCCGGGCGGGCACCTGAGGCGAGCAGCAGCAATCCGCTCGTGGCGCCGACGATGATCAGGCTGACGACGGCCGCCTGGAACCACTCGTACCGTGGCCCGCCCGCTCGCCGCGCGATGACGAGCAGCGCCGACCAGCCGATGCCGACGGCGACGGCGGCGACCGTCGCGAAGCCGATGAGGCGGTGGATCGCGTCCATGGCGTCGCTCCTCTCAGTCCAACGACTCGCCGCGCAGGAGGTCGTCGAGCAGCCCGGCGGGAGCCGGCTGGACGCGGCCATCGAGACCGAGAAAGGCACCGCGCGCCCGGTCCGCCGCCACCAGCGCCCCGCCCTTCCGGTGGACCTCGTGGTGCCAGGTGCCCGATACGCGACGCAGCTCGATGAGCCGGCTCGTGACGGCGAGCTCGTCGCCATCGAGCGCGGGCTCGCCGAGGACGAGATGGTGGCCGACGACGAGGGTCAGGAAGCCAGCCTCCTCCATCTGCTCGCGCCGCCAACCCGCGCGCTCGGCGGCTCGGAAGACGGCGTGCTCGATCCACTGGACGATCGCCTGGGGCCGGGCGGCTGCGTCTGGCCCCAGCTCATAGCTGCGGACCACCTGGCGGAAGCGGAAGGGGCGCCCGCCCGCGTCACGGTGGATCGGCGGCAGGTGATCGTCGACCGCTCCCTCGGCTGTCCGCCAGAGGGCCATCGCGTCGGCTGCCGGACGGCCGTCGACGCGCAGCGCGTACGCGGCCCGCATGTGCGACTCGCCCTCGTCGAGGACGGTCACGTCGATGTCGAGCATCGTCTCGGGCGGCACCGGCTGGCGATACGTGATCTCGAGCGCCCGGAGATCGCCGGCCGCCAGCCCCGCCCGATCATGGGCGGCGCGGATGAGGGCGAGGTAGGCGGCGTTGTTGACGTGCCTGTAGCGGTCGCTGTCGTCCCAGCGCGAGCGAACCCTGACGGTTGCCGTTGAGCGGATGGGGCGCTGGTCCGTGCTCATGGCCGCGAGGGGATGACGATCCAGGCGAGGCGGTGCCGCACCGCGCTCGGCGTCCGGGTGCGGCCGAGCGGCCAGCGGGACCAAGGTGAGGTTCGGGGTGGCAAGGACAACAATAGGCGGGTAGGATGACACGCCAGGGCGTTCCCGGCGGGGCCACTGGGACGACTCCTCGGCGGTTCAGGAGATACCCAGTTTGCCCTCATCTGCCTCTCATGTGGGGGCGTTCCACTTCGTGCGGCGACTGCCGCACGTCTGGTGCAGGCAGCGACAACGTGAATGGTACGGAGATCAGACGTGACGGCTCGCGCGGAATCAGATCAGGGCGTCGGACGCTGGCGCCGGGCGTGGGAGGCGATCGACGAGCGGCTCGGCCTGTCCGGCCTGGCCTATCCGGTGCCGGCCCATGCGAACGGCATCGGCTACATCCTTGGCGGCATCACCTTCTTCGGGTTCCTGATCCTGGCGGCCACCGGCATCTGGCTCGCCCAGTTCTACCACCCCACGCCGGAGACCGCCCGCCAGAGCGTGGTCTACATCATGAATGTCGCGCCGCTGGGCGACGTCGTGCGCGGCATCCACTTCTGGGTCGCCAATATCGTCATGGCCACGGTGCTGCTGCACATGGGCCGCGTCTTCGCCACCGGCTCGTACAAGCGGCCGCGCGAGGCGAACTGGCTCATCGGGTTGGGATTGCTGGCGGTGACACTGGGGCTCATCTTCACCGGCTCGGTCCTCAAGTGGGACCAGGAGGGCTTCGAGGCGCTCGGCCACAACGTCGAGATCGGCAACCTGCTCGGTGCCTTCGGCTTCTGGTTCTCCGCGGACTTCACCACGAGCCTGCCGATCCTCGGCCGGCTGTACATGGCGCACATCGTGATCCTGCCCGCGCTCGGCGTGCTGCTGCTGCTCGCGCACTTCCTCCTCGTCAAGCGCCACGGCATCTCGGCCCTGCCGACCGAGGCGGACGCGGCGGTGGACGGCGGACCACAGCCCGATAAGGGTGGCTCGACCTTCGCCGTGCACGTCGTGCGGATGGCCGGCTTCGGCCTCCTGATGCTGGCTGTGACCACGGTCCTGACCCTCATCTGGCCGGCGGCCCTTGGCCCGCGTCCGGTACCTGGCATCGAGGAGACGAAGCCACCGTGGATGTTCCAGGCTTTCTACCCGTTTGAGGACTGGTTCGGGCTCAGCGCGCTGCTGTGGGTCCCGGCGATCCTGTTCGGGGGGCTGGCGCTGGTGCCGTTTCTCGACCGCAGCGCCTACCGCTCGCCGAAGCGGCGGCGGGCCGTCATCGTCATCGGTGCGGTCGTGGCGGTCGCTCTCGCCGCGCTCGTCGTGTATGCGACCTTCACCGTCCCGCAGGCGCACGTCCAGGAGGCGCTGTGATGATGGCCGTGCTCTTCCGCCTTGCGCTGCTTGCCGTCGGCCTGGGTGTGACGGAGATCGGCCTCGGCGGCGCGCTGGCCGGGTCCGTGTGGAGCTGGGTGCTGATCCTGCTGGTCGGCCTCCCGCTGATCGTCGCCGGCTCAGCCGGGTTCATGGTCTCCCTCTATGGCGGCAAGCAGAAAGGCACACCAACCGATGGGTAAGTCCGCGTCATTGGCGATCCCGCTCGGGCTGCTGCTCTCACTCGGCATCGCCGGAACCGTGATCGCGCATGAGGGGAGCGGCCAGGAGGAGATTGTCGTCGAGCCCTCCACCGTGACGGCCGGTGGCACCGTCGTCCTTGCGGGGACCGGGCTGGAGCCCACCAGCGACCGGGTCCTGGTGCTGGCCGGGGAAGGCTTCACCGTGGACCTGGGCACGGTCACGACCGATGCCGAGGGGATGTTCCAGATCGAGCTCACCATTCCCAGCCACCTCCCATCGGGAACGTACGAGCTCCGCGCCATCGGCGACGAAACGCTGACCGCCACGCTTGACGTCACCGCCCTGGCCGGCGGACCCGATGCCTCGCCCGGCCCGGGCGGCGCGAGCGACAGCGTCGTGCCTCGCGACCGATCGTCCCTCGAGCTGGCCGCGATCATTGGCCTCGTCGGGGCGGCCGCCCTGGCCGGTGGACTGCTCGTCTGGCGCGCCGAGTGGCTGCGAGGCGCCTTCGGCGGCTGAGCCCGGACCATGACGCGCGGGCGACCCGCCGGCCTGCTCGCCGGTGTCGCGGCCGCCGGCGTCGCCGGCCTGCCGGACCTCGAGATCGAGCTCGGCCCGCTGACCGCGCTCGTCGGCCCGCGCGGCTCGGGCAAGTCGCAGCTCCTCTCCGCCATCGCCTGGCTGCTCGCCGGGCATCCCGCCATCGCGCCGGCCGATCTCCCCGTTCCGGTGCGCGTGTCAGGCGAGCTTCAGGTGAACGGCCACCGGGACTCATTCGTGCGGACGCCTGACCGTGGGGTCGCTCCCGGCCCGGGCACGGCAGCCCTGCCGGCCCTGCCGGGCTGCTCGTTCCTGCGCGCCCGTGATCGCCTCCGGGGACCATCCTCGTCGGCCGGCAGCATCGGCCTGCGCTGGGCACGCATCGCGGCGCAACCAACGAGCGATGCGGTGGCCGCCGAGGCGCTCGTCTCCGCCGTCGAGGCCTGCTGCCAGGAGTGCCTGAGCGGAGAGGTGCTCCTGATCGAGGAGCCCGAACTGCTCCTCACGCCGCAGGCGCAGCGCTTCCTGTACCGGCTGCTCCGACGCTATGCCGATGGCGGCAACCAGGTCGTCTACTCCACGCGGTCGGCGGCCTTCGTCGACGCTGCCCACCACGATGAGATCGTGCGCCTTGACCTGCGCCTGGGTCGGCGCACCTTGCGCCGCACCAGCCCCGATGCGCTCACCGACAGCGAGCGGGTGCGGCTCGCCGCCGAGTTCGACCACGAGCGCAGCGAGATGTTCTTCGCGCAGGCGGTCGTCCTGGTCGAGGGACAGACCGAGCGCCTGTCGCTCCCGTTCATCTTCCGCGCCCTCGGCCACGACCCCGATGCCGAGGGGATCGCCATCGTCGAGGTTGGTGGCAAGTCGAACCTGCCACTTGCCGCCCGCCTGCTTCGCGAGCTGGCCATCCCGTTCGTGACCGTCTTCGACGCCGACCGCGGGGCCGCATCGGCCGCACTCGACGACGAGATCCGGCGCGCCGCGGGCAAGGCACCGGTCATTCGGCTGGAACCCGATTTCGAAGCCGCCGCCGGGATCGCATCCCACGATGAGAAGGTCCTGCACGCCTGGCAGCGCTTCGCATCGGCCGGGGCCGAGCCGGTGCCGCCGGCGCTCGCAGGGATCGTCGCCGCCGTGCGAGAGCTTCGCCGCTAGCCGGCCGCCCCGGCGTCACTTTCTCAGCCCGCGCTCAGGTCCGACTCACTGCCAATTCACCGACGATCGACACCGTGTCTGCATGTCCATCGGCGGCGAACGGGGGGCGGCGGTCCGGCACGCGCAGCGCGCGACCGGCCAGACCCTGGCGCTCGCCTCGATGATCGCCACGAAGCGGCCCTTCGCGGCCGTTGCTCAGCAGATCCTGGCCGCTCGGGGGTCGCTCGACTCGCTTCTGATGCGTCTCGTCGAGCTCGAACTCCGTGACTGCGTATCCAACTCACAGGCGCGGGACGAGATCGACGAGCTGCTGCGTACCGCGTTCGGACACGGCGCCCGCGGCCGGCCCCCGGCCCGGTCCGGCCGCCACCGATCGCGCGCCGTACCCTCAACTCTCACCGTGGAAGGAACATCAGCACCATGAGTCGTCGATCCCAGACCGGTCGCATCCAGCGGCACACGGCCTCCTACCTCGAGCCCCGCTCCCTGGCCACTGTCCTGCCTCGACCGCTGCGGCTGGTCACCTTCGCGGCGCTGGCCCTGCTCGTGGCGGGTCTTGCCATCACGCTGGTCGTGAGCCGGCTCGTGGGGCCGGCCAGCACCGACGCCACGGCCGTCGCCGTGCATGCCAGCATGGGCGGGTTCGACCCGGCGGCCCTGACCGTCAAGGCCGGGGCGACCGTAAAGATCGAGCTGAGCAGCATGGACAGCTCGGCGCACACCGATGGCGGTGGCTGGCATCAGTTTGCGATCGATGACCTTGGCATCAATCAGAAGGTCGGTCCGCTGACCAGCGAGGTCTTCCAGTTCACCGCCCCGGCGACGGCGGGGACCTACCGTTGGTACTGCGACATCTGCTGCGGCGGCAAGGAGAACCCCTCCATGCGCGGCACGCTCACCGTGGCTGCCTGATGCGTGCGACTTCAGGCGTGCCGCTGCCGCGGCCCCGGCCGCGGCAGCTGCTCCTCGTCATCGGCGCGGTCGTGGTGGCCTCTGCGGCGGCGGTGCTCACGGTCGGGCCGCGGCCAGCCGACCATCAGGCCCTCTCCGACCTGAGCCTGCCGGCCATCGTCGGTGCCGGCTTCCTCGACGGGTTCAACCCCTGCGCCTTCGGGGTGCTCATCCTGTTCGCAACATTCGCCCTGGGACTGGCGGCTCGGCAGTCGCTCGCCACGGGCGGCGCCGCCCCGGACGTCCGCGCGGCCAGCCGCACGGTGCTTGGACTCGGATCGTTCTTCGTGCTCGGCGTGCTGGTGACCTACTTCCTGCTGGGCCTGGGCCTGCTGACTGTGCTGGCCTCGCTGACCGATTTCGGCGGCAACCACCTGCCGAGTCGGATCGCGGCACTGGTTGCCATCGGCCTTGGCCTCTGGATGGTCCGCGACGTGCTCCTGCCAGATGCACCGTGGAAGCTGGAGGCGCCGCATGCGCTCCACGGCCGCATGCGCGACTGGGCGCGGATGAGCTCGCCCGTGGCGCTCTTCGGCGGCGGCGTCCTGATCGGGCTCTGCACCGTCCCGTGCAGCGGGGCTGTCTACCTCGCCGTGGTGGCGCTCCTGGGAGCCAGCGGCACGCTCGCCGCCGGCCTCGGCGGCCTGGCACTCTACAACCTGGCCTACATCACGCCCCTCGTCGTCCTGTTGCTGCTGGCCAGCCGGCCGGGGCTGATCCGGGCCGTCAACCGGTGGCATCTCGAGCACGCAGGGGGCACGAAGCTGGCCATGGCCGTGGTGGTGCTCGCGCTTGGCTTCGCGATCCTGCTGACGGTCTAGGTGCAGCGCCGATCCACTTCTCAGCGCGGCGTTAGACGCTCCTCATCGGGGACTCAGGTCGAGCCCTTCAACTGGCGACATGCCGGACCCGCTGCTCACGCTGCTCCTCATCGCCGCCATCCTCCTGATCGCTGATCTGCTGTTGGCCGGCGGCGCCATGACCATGATGGGCGTGTCGGCGACGATGGGGGCCGTCGCCAATCCGCTTGCCTTGGGCGCCCTCGTCGTGCTGGTGGTGGCGCTTGTCCTGGTCCTCGGCGGCCCGCGATGACGCCTGGTGCGCTTGCCCGAGCCCAGCCCGACGCCGGCGGCCGCCAGGTCGTCGAGATCACGGTGCGGGGTGGCTATCGGCCTCACGTCATCCGCGCCCGGGCCGGCGTGCCGCTGCGGATCGTCTTCCAGCGCGACGATGACGACGCCTGCTCGGAACGGGTCGTCTTCTCCGCGCCGAGGCTCGACCGTCGCCTGGCGCCGGCGGGGATGACCACCGTGGATCTTCCGGCGCAGCCGGCGGGTGAGATTCGCTTCACGTGTGGCATGGGCCGCTATCGGGGCCGCATCGAGCTGGTCGACGGGGAGTCGCGGTCGATCGTCGCGCAGTTGAGCGAACGGGCGGCACTCGTTGAGAAACCCGTTGGGAGGGCGCTCATGCTGTGGGTCTTCTCCCTCCCACCGGTTGCCATCCTGGCAGTGCTCGGGCTCGACCCGCCGATTGCGCTGGCCGCCGCCGGCCTCGCGCTGGTGGCGTGGGTGGTCGGCTGCCTGTGGGCCTTCAGCCGCTCGGCGTCCCCGGGCTAGGAGCCCACATGCCGTTCGTCATCGACGTCGATCCCGTCGCCTTCCGGCTCTTCGGCCTCGACCTGCGCTGGTACGGCATCGTCATTGCGGTCGCGGCGGCGACCGCCCTCTGGGTCGCGCAGCGCGAAGCCCGACGTCGCGGCATCGCTCCCGGCATCATCGGGGACGCTGCCCTCTGGGTCGGCGGCGCGGCGCTGGTCGGCGGCCGGGTCCTGTACGTGATCCAGAACGAGCTCGGAACCCTGGCCTCGGACCCGGCACACGTCGCGATGGTGTGGATGGGCGGGCTCTCGTTCTACGGCGCGCTCGGCGGGGCGCTGCTGGCCCTGGCCGTCATTGCGCGGCAGCAGGGCCTTCGGCTCGCGGTCCTGCTCGACGTCGCCGCGCCAGCGGCAGCCATCGGGCAGGCCATCGGCCATCTCGGCTGCCTCATCAGCGGCGACTCCTACGGGGTCCCGACCGCTCTGCCCTGGGCGGTGGTCTACACCAACCCGAATGCGGTGGCCCCGCTGGGCATCGGGCTCCATCCCACCCAGGCCTACGAGGCGATCCTGCTCGGCGCCCTCTTCGTCGGCCTGTGGCTTGGCCGCGCCCGCCTCGCGCCACTCGGCGACGGCACGGTCGCCGGCGCCTACCTGTTGGGCCTGGCCGCCGTCCGCTTCGGGCTCTTCTTCCTGCGCGATGAACCGAGCGTGCTGCTCGGACTCAAGACCGCGCAGCTGATCGGCCTGGCGGTTGCCGGCCTGGCGATCGTCCTCTTCGTCTCGGCGCGCCGTACGGCGCGCCCGCTTCAGATCCACCGTCCACAACTGGAGGTCAGCCAACCATGACAACCCATTCGCACGACCAGGGCGTCGGTGCGGCGGACGCACGCCGCCGCCCTTCCGACGATGCCTCGCCTCCGTCGAGCCCGAGCCTGCCACGCTGGCTGCTGCCGGGGATGGCGGCCCTGGTGGTGGCCGTTGGCCTGGTCGTCGCCGGCGTCGTGTCGGCCTCGACCCTCCTCTACGTCGGGCTGTTCGGCGGGATGCTGTTCATGCATCTTGGCGGCCACGGCGGCCACGGCGGTCACGGCGATCAGGCAGGCGACGAGGGCAGGAGCGCCAAGGATCTCAGCGGACGCTCAGATGGCTCTCAGCCGGGGGCGCCAGGCTCACACCACGGGCTCGACAACCGAGCCTCGACCAAACAGAACCAGAGCGAGACGACCAACAATGACCAGAACCATTCGCATGGCTGCCACTGACCGCGCCGGCGCGATCCCGGCCGGCAGGACCGCGGACGCCGGGCTCAGCTCCGCCGCGACCGCCATCCCATCGCCGGCGGGGGACCGGCAGGTCGAGTATCGGACCCTGATGCGCAAATGGTGGTTCGGGGCGGCGGTCGGCGTGCCGACCATGATCCTGTCGTACCCGTGGCTCTTCCCCGGCCTGCGGGACCTCTTCCCCCGCGACAGCGCCGCATTGTGGTGGCTGTGGGTGGCGATGGGCATCGCCTCGCTGAGCGTGCTCATCTACTCGGGCGGCCAGTTCTTCACCGGAGCCTGGGAGGCCCTCAAGCACCGGTCGGCCACCATGCACACCCTGATCGCCATCGGCACCGGCACGGCCTGGATCTACTCCAGCGTCGCCCTCCTCTTCCCGCAGCTCTTCCCGTCGGGGGCGATGACCGACGTCTACTACGACGTCACCGTCGTGGTCACGGCGCTGGTGGTGCTGGGCATGGCGATGGAGGTCAAGGCCCGCGGCCGGACCAGCGAGGCGATCGAGAAGCTGATCGGCCTGGCGCCCAAGACCGCCCGCGTCATCCGCGACGGGGTGGAGGTCGAGGTCGCGGTCGACGAGGTCATCGTCGATGACGTCGTGGTGGTGCGTCCAGGGGCGAAGATCCCGGTCGATGGCGTGATCGTCGAGGGCGCGTCGGCGGTCGACGAGTCGATGATCACCGGCGAGTCGATGCCGGTCGACAAGCGGCCCGGCGACGAGGTCATCGGCGCCACCATCAACACCACCGGCGCCTTCCGGTTCCGTGCGACGAAGGTCGGAGCCGATACGGCCCTGGCCACCATCGTGCGCATGGTCGGTGACGCGCAGGCCTCGAAGGTGCCGATCCAGCGCATCGTCGATGTCGTCTCGGGCTACTTCACCCCGGCGGTCCTGATCGCCGCCGTCGCCGGCTTCGTCATCTGGTACAACTTCGGCCCGGCGCCGGCCTTCGCCTACGCCACCATCGTCGCGGTCACGACCCTGATCATCGCCTGCCCGTGCGCGCTCGGGATGGCCACGCCGATGGCACTCACCACGGGCGTCGGCCTGGCCGCCAGCCACGGCATCCTGATCCGATCCGGCGACGCGCTCCAGGCCGCCAAGCGGTTGGACACGATCGTGCTCGACAAGACCGGCACCATCACCCTCGGCAAGCCGGCGGTCACCGACGTCGTGGCGACGCCCGGCTTCGAAACCGATACCATCCTGGCCCTGGCGGCGGCCGCGGAGCGCGACTCCGAGCACCCGCTTGCCACCGCCATCGTGGCGGGCGCCGCCGAGCGCGGCCTCGCGCTCCAGCAGCCAGCCGAGTTCGAGGCGGTCCCGGGGCATGGCATCCGCACCCGCATCGGCGATCAGCTGGTCCTGGTCGGCAAGCGCGCCTTCCTCGAGGCAGCCGGGATCGGCACCGCGGGGCTCGAGGCCGATGCGACGCGGCTGGCCGACGAAGGCAAGACCCCTGTCTTCGTGGCCGTCGATGACCGGGCGGCCGGACTCATCGCCATTGCCGATCCGGTGAAGCCAGACTCGCGCGCCGCGATCGCCGCCCTCCGTGGGCTGGGACTCAGCGTGGTGATGATCACCGGCGACAACCGGCGCACCGCCGAGGCCATCGCCGCCCAGGTGGGCGTCGATCGCGTGCTGGCCGAGGTCCTGCCCGGCGACAAGGCGCTCGAGGTTCGCAAGCTCCAGCTCGAGGGTCGTGCCGTCGCCATGGTCGGAGACGGCATCAACGACGCCCCGGCGCTGGCCCAGGCCGACGTCGGGTTCGCGATCGGCACCGGCACCGACGTGGCGATCGAGGCCTCCGACATCACCCTCATCGCCGGCAGTCTGCGCGGGGTGGTGTCGGCCATCGGCATCAGCCGCGCCACCATGCGCAACGTGTACCAGAACCTGTTCGGCGCCTTCGCCTACAACAGCCTGGGGCTGCCGGTGGCGCTCGGCGTCCTCTATCCGGTGGTCGGGCTCCTGTTGAGCCCGATCCTCGCCGCGCTGGCCATGAGCTTCAGCTCGGTGACGGTCATCAGCAATGCCAATCGGCTCAAGCACTTCAAGCTCCAGGAGGTGGCGGCATGAGGCCCGATCAGATCTTCATCACCCTCGGCGGTTTCGCCGTCATCACGTTCATCGCCTGGTTCTTCTGGCTGAAGCGCACGGTCGGCGTCAGGGCGACGGTCGTCTCGGACGGCTACCAGGAGCAGATGATCCTGGTCAAGGGTGGCTACACCCCCGACACGATCCGGGTCGTCGCCGGCCGGCCGGTGCGCCTGCTCTTCCGGCGCGAAGAGACGGCCGCCTGCTCGGAGCAGGTCGTGCTGCCGGACTTCGGCAAGTCCGCCGCCCTTCCGACCGGCCGGGTCGTTCCGCTCGAATTCATCTCCGGAGAGCCCGGCACGCACGAGTTCACATGCCAGATGGGCATGCTCAGGGGACAGATTATCGTGGAGGCCGCATGATGTCGCCGATGGTCATCCAGCACGCTCGACTCGACCCGGCGTCCCACTGCCTCGTCTGCGGCAGTGAGATCCCGGCCGGGGAGGGCCTCACGGCTCGTCACGGGGAGACGATGCTTCGATTCAAGTGCGAAAGCTGCCTCGCTGCCTTCGTGGAAGATCCAGATCGATACCTGGCGGGTCACACGGCCCGCTGCTGCGACGAGCACGACGCGTCGCCGGCGAGCGAGTGGAGCGCCTAGCAGCCGTGCAGCCACGCAAGGACGGAAGCGTGGTGGGCAGCCTGATCCTGCGGACGGCGCTCGTGCTGGCCGCCGCCGGCCTGCTGGGCGCCTGCTCGCCGGCAGCAACCGGTGTCGGCACCAGCGCATCGCCGCGCACGGTCGAGCTCACCATGACTGACCAGCTGACCTTCGAGCCGGCCCGCATCCAGGTGCGCCGCGGCGAGACGATCCGGTTCGTCGTGCGCAATGCGTCGAAGGTGGGCCACGAGGCCTACGTGGGGACCGAGGAGGAGCAGCAGGTCCACGCCCAGAAGCACGGCCTGGTGCCGATCGACAGGCAGTGGACGACCAGCCACATGGGGTATGGGATCCATGTTGCCCCCCTCGGGTCGGGCGTCCTCGTGGTCAAATTCGACCAGCCGTATCAGTACGTGATCGGCTGCCACTACCCCGGCCATTACGCAGCGGGCATGCGGGCGGTGATCGAGGTCGCCGAATGACGCGGGATCGGGTTCGCCGTTGAGGTCCACGTCTGGCGTCATCGCGCAGGATCGAATCTCCACCGAGACCGCAGGCATCGGGATCCGCGCCATCCGCACCGTGGCAACGGTGGCGAGCGGCGCCGTGGCCGCGGTCTCGGGGATTGCGCCCCATGTGCTTCATCACGTGGGGCCCCTGGCGGGCGCCGCCCTGCTCGCGGGGGCCGGCGGCACGGTGCTCTTCGGGGTGGCGGGCTTCGCGCTCTCGATCCCCATGCTGCTGCGGCTGCGACGCCGCTTCGGGACCTGGACCGCTCCGGCGGTCGCGAGCGTCATCTTCACCGGCGTCTACCTGGTCAGCGCCCTGGTCGTGGGTCCTGTCCTCACCGCCGAGCGCGGCTCGGTCGAGGCGCCGATCTCGACTCCCGCTGCGTCCGGCCACGCCGGCCATCATTGAGGCCGTTGGCCACCGGCGGCCTGCCGAACCGCGGCAGCCAAATGGGGGCGGCGGCGATCGAGAACCCGGCGCTCTCGCCCACGGCCCGCAGCCCAGCAGGTGGCGTGGCCGGGGCCGACGACATATCCTCCGCACGATAGCCCCGTCGTAACCGGCCAGGGTGCGGACGTCCCCGCCCAGACCAGCCCGCACATCCCCGCGGGGGCTGGCAGGGGATGCCGGCGTTCTCCGGGGCCGCGGATTCTTATCCCTCGAGGCACCGGCGCGCACAGACGAGGAGCAACGGCAGGATGGGTGGACGATAGATGGCGCGACGACGGACGGGCCGCAAAGGTCGCGCAAGACAGTCAGCCGCGGCGATGCCGGTATCCAGCGGCCCGCGCCACGGTGCCCCCGTGGTGCCCGGCGGCTCGGGACGCGGTGCCGCCCAGGCAAACGGGGAGCTCGAGGCGCTGGTGGTGAGCCACTGGCTGGACACCGAGCCGGAGGGCGAGCCGTACACCGCGACCATCCGGTTGTCTGGCCGCCGCCTCGACGTGGGTGGGAAGGCGGGCGGACACGATAGCTTCGTGAAGGAGGAAAACGTCCCTGGCATCGTGCCCGGCAGCGGCAGGGTTTCGGTCACGACGTTGGTGCAGGAGCTCCACGCGGGCGAGTGGAGCGTCACCGCCGACCTGGTCCGACGCACGACGGGCGCGGGCACCCGGCAGCCCGTGAGTACCAGGAGCTCCGGCACGCACACGCTTCCCCGCGCAGCGTGGTCATGGCGGCGCTGGACGCTCTCCACCGCTCCGTTCGCCCCGGTGAAGACGCGCATGGAGCCGTTCGTCCGGCTGACCCGGGTGCCCGCGGTCATCCATGGCAGCTGGTCGGGGTTGATCGCGGTCGGCGTGGTGGTGGGTGCAATCGTTCATGCGCTGCTGCTGGGTCGCCAGGGCATCGGGGTGAGCGCGGTGCTGCTGGTGGACCTGGTCGCCGCAGTGGCGGGGCTCCTGGGGGCGAAACTGTGGTACCTGGTCCAGCGACCCCGCGCCGCTGGGCGCGAGTCCATCGGCGAGGGTTGGACCGTGGACGGGTTCGTCCTCGCCGTGCCCGCGGTGGCCGCCGCTCTGCTTCTCCTTGACCTTCCCGTCGGCGCCTTCTTTGATGCCGGGACGCCGGCCCTCTTCTTCGGGATCGCGATCGGGCGGTTGGGCTGCTTCCTCACCGGCTGCTGCGCGGGACGTTGCACACGATCGCGGTGGGGCATCTGGTCGTCCGACCGCCGCGTGGGTGCCCGCCGGATCCCGACCCAGCTCCTGGAATCCGCCACGGGCCTGCTCATCGGGATCGCGACGCTCATGCTGGTGCTCGGCGGTGGCATCGGTGTGGGGGGCGCCATCTTCGTCGGCGGCTTCGCCGCCTACATCCTCGTTCGGCAGTTCCTCCTCCGGTTGCGCACCCAGCCCCACGACGCGGTTCGGGCACGCGTCACCGCCGTCGTTGCGGCCGTTGTGCTGCTGGCCGATGCCATCGTGGTCCTGATGAACCCGCGTTGACAGCCGTTCCTGGTGACCGGATCCAGAGGCCCGGGTCGCTGCCCCGGCGCCTCGCCCGCGCCTGGCAGCGGAAATCGCGACCTCGTATGCTGCCCGGGACGGGACGACAGCCGTGCAGTAATCCGCGCAAGGTGGTGCCGTGGCGTGGTTGTTCGCTGAGCCAGCTCCGGTTGCGTGGCCGATCGCTGGGTTCACCGCCGCCGCCCTCGTCCTGGTCGGCGCGTTGACCGCTCGACGGCGGGCAGCGGGGCTGCATGGCACCGTGCTGGAGGTGTTCTGGGCCGATGGCGCCTCCATCGGGATGACGCTCGCGGGGGTCCTGACCGGTGCCTCCGTCGCGGCGATCGTGGCAGTCGAGGGGATCGGTCAGCCGGTATGGATCCTGGTCGGACTGGTGGCGGTGATCGCGGCCGGTGGGCTGCTGCTGGCTCGCTGGCGTAGCCAGGAGCTCGGGGCCGCCGCTCGCCGGCGGTCCGTCACGCCCACCGCCGCCCCGGAACGCCGGCTGGTCTCCACCAGCTGGGAGTTCGGCATGCTGGGGGCCGGCATCGGCGGGTTCGGCACGTATCTCCTGACGGCGGGACATGCCTTCGGACATCCGATCCACTGGCTCGTCACCGCCCTCGGCCTGGCGATCGGCTACGCGTTCGGGATCGGCGCCGTCACCCCGCGCTTCCGCCTCGAGGCACCGGCCGCCGGGCGGAGCTGATCTCGGATCGGCGACCGCGACTATCGGCTCGCGGCTCCCGGCGCGCTGCTGGCCGGACCAAGCAGCGCTCTCAGGCGTGCATCCATCTCGGCGTAGCGCAGCCTGCCAAAGGCCCGCGATTGGATCCTGCCGTCGGCGCCGATGAAGTAGTGGCTGGGCGTGCCGATGGCCCCGAACCTGTCGACCGCGGTCCCGGATGCGTCGAGCAGGATGGTCCACGGTAGCCCGCGATCCCCGGCATAGCGGCGCACGGTGGCCGCGTCCTCGCCGATGTCGATCGCCACGAGCGCGAGGCCCTCGGCGCGGTACGCGTCGAACGCCCGGCGCAGGTCGGGCTCCTCCAGCTGGCAGGCGTGGCAGTAGGTCGCCCAGAACACGATCCACACCGGGCGGCCAAGGTAGTCACTCAATGAGACGCGATCCCCGTTCAGCGCGACGAGCTCGAGCTTGTCACCCGCAGCGACCGAAAAGCCCGGTGCGCCCTGGCCGACCGGGAGGCCGCGTCGAGCGGCCTCGTCCTTGAGCAATGCGTCTCCACTGAAGGTCTGGCCGTATTCGGTCGACGGCCGCAGGGGCTGATTCAGCATCCATAGCAGGCCACCCACCAGGATCGCCAGCAGCACGCCGTTGGCAACGAGGAAGATCGTCAGGCGACGGGGCGCCTGCGGCCGCACAGGGCCTGTGGATCCGTCGCCGGTCATGGGTGCGTGGCGAGCGGTGCGGGGAGCTGCCGCCGGGCCACCGACGGCACGAGCGTGGGAACCAGACCGAGTCGGTCGACGCGCACGAGGGGAGCGTACTACAGTGTCGTCCAGGGGCCCCCCGGCGCGGGCCTCCAGCCGAGCGGGATATGGGGCGCGTGGCACTTGACCCTGCTACAGTAGGGTGGTTCAAAGGTTCGCCGCACCGCGACTCGGTGTCCGGGATTCGCGCTGGCGGCCCATCTCCTGCGTTCCAGCAACCCGGAGGGACCATGCTCTCTCGTCCGCCATCTCGCCCCCTGCTCGTCATCTCGATCGCCGTCGCCCTCGCGGCCTGCGCGCCCGGTGGTGGCGGAGCCTCACCGAGCGTGGAGGGGCCGCGCAGTGTTCAGGTGCAGATGACCGACGACCTGCGCTTTGCGCCGGCGACGTACACCGTGCAGGCGGGTGAGACGGTGCGCTTCGAGGTCAAGAACGCGGGGCAGGCCGTCCACGAGTTCCTGATCGGCGACGTGGCCGCCCAGGACGCCTTCGAGATGCAGATGTCCGGGGGAGGCATGACGGAGGATGGCGACGCGGGGGTCAGCGTGGAGCCCGGCCAGACGGAGACCTTCGAGTACACCTTTGCCGGAGCCGGAGAGCTGTTGGCGGGCTGCCATCAGCCGGGCCATTACGCCGGCGGCATGGTAGCCACCATCACCGTCGAGAGCTGATCCCGGGCGTTGTCGGCCGTCTCGAGCATCGGCGTCGCTGACGAGACGACGTTCCTGTTCCCACGTGCGAACGAGGGATCGCGATGACCGACCTGGTGCTCCCGCCGTTCGGGCGGCTGGCGTGGATCGACGTCGTCCTGCTCGGCTGGTTCGCCCTGACGCTCGTATCGGTCGCGTATGTCGCGCGGGACGCCTACCGCAACAACCCCGAGCTGACGGTCATGAAGTGGGGCTGGACGCTGGTCACCCTCTACCTGGGGCCGATCGGGTTCTTCCTCTACGTCCTGTCCTGCAAGGAGCCCTTCAGGGGCACCCATGACGCGTTCGTCACGCCGCCCTGGAAGCAGGCGCTGGGCTCGACCATCCACTGCGTGGCCGGGGACGCGACCGGCATCATCGTGGCCGCCGCCATCACGGGCGCGCTCGGCCTGCCGATGGGGATCGACCTGGTCATCGAGTATGTGGGAGGCTTCGGCTTTGGCCTGCTGATCTTCCAGGCGCTCTTCATGAGGGACATGATGGGCGGCTCCTACCCCGCCGCCGTGCGCCGGACCGTGCTGCCCGAGTGGCTGAGCATGAATTTCATGATGGCCGGCATGTTCCCGACCATGGTGATCCTGATGATGGGCCGCGACATGCGGGCCATGGATCCCACCGAGCTCGTCTTCTGGGGCACGATGTCGGCCGCGGTCCTCGTCGGCCTGGTCGTCGCGTTCCCGATCAACTGGTGGATGGTCGACAAGGGCCTCAAGCACGGCATGGGCACCCAGCGCGCGCTGGGCAGGGGCGGACACACCATGGAAGCCGAGCGCCGGCGATTTCGACCCACGGACGAGCCAATGGCGCCGATGACGATGTCCGGGCCTGCCGGCCACGGCGGGATGTGAGCCGATGACCGGGCCGGGATCGCGCGCGCGGCGACGGAGCACAAAACGCAGCACCGGCGCGGGCGCCCAGCCCGGCGCGGCGCGGGCTCCCGACCAGGAAGCCCCTGCCCAGGGGCAGGAACTCGCCAACCGCGTGACGCGGCCCCAGGTGGTGGCGGCCCTGACGATGAGCCTGGTGGCGCTGGCCGCCGGGCTCGCGCTGTCGGCATCGGTCGCGAACCTCGGAATCGGCGCACGCGACGTCGACGGCGCCGTCATGCCCCCCGGCATGATCATGACCCGCGACACGCCGGCGCGGGCCATGCGCGACATGGCCGCCGTCGACCCTGACACCCTGAGCTACCGCGCCCCGGCGGACGCCCGCGGCGACCAGCCGCTTGCGCCGACGATGGACGGCAAGGTGAAGGTCTTCGCGCTCGAGACCGCGGCCATCGAGTGGAACATTCTCGACGACGAGCGGGTCATGGCCTACGCCTTCAACCGGCAGATCCCCGGTCCCCGGATCCGGGTCACCCAGGGCGACCGCATCCGCATCGTGGTCACCAATCGGCTGCCGGTGCCCACCACCGTCCACTGGCATGGCCTGATCGTCCCGAACGCCATGGACGGGCCGGCCGGGATCACCCAGGAGCCGATCCCGCCGAACGGCTCCTACACGTACGAGTTCATCACCCGGCAGGCGGGGACGTTCTTCTACCACTCCCACAGCGACGTCGACCGCCAGCAGGCGCTGGGCCTGTACGGCGCCCTGATCGTCGATCCCGCCGATCCGGTGCAGGTGCCCGACGTCGACCAGGAGCTGGTGGTCCAGCTCCAAGAGTGGACCGAGCGCGAGGGCTACACCTACCCGGCGATGCCGATGGAGGGGCTGCTGCCGAACTTCTTCACGATCAACGGCAAGGCCTACCCCGAGACCGAAACGGTGCGCGTGCGAGTGGGGGACCGGCTGCTCATCCGTTTCATCGGCTCCAGCAGCGCCTTCATCCATCCCATGCACGTCCACGGCGGCCCGTTCACCGTCATCGCCGCCGATGGGGTGGCGATCCCCGAGGCGGCGCAGTACGAGAAGGACACCATCAACGTCGGTCCCGGCGAGCGCTACGACGTGCTCTGGACCGCCCGTGAGCCGGGCAAGTGGCTGCTGCACTGCCACATCAACCACCACACCACGAACGACGGCGTGGAAGAGCAGGGCGCCGGCGGCCTGACGATGATCATCGAGGTCAGCTAGCCGCCGATCTCCTCGGACGATGGGCCGATCGAGGGCGTCAGGCGGTCCGGCCCCGAGGCAGAGCCTGGGCACTTGCGCCGTTTGCATCGTGTACTACACTGCTGTAGTTGCGACGGCCCGCTTGCGTCGTCTGCGTGTGATCCCGATCAGGCCCCGTCTAGGAGGAGACCCTGCATCATGCGCCCTACCTCGACCCACATGGCGGGCGGAGCCGCCCTCGTCGCCCTCTCCGTGGTCCTGGCCGCCTGTGGCGGCGGACAGAGCCCCTCGCCGAGCGCCTCGGGCGGAGGGGCCAGCGCGGCTGAGTCTCCCGTGGCAGGGGGGACGGTCACCATCGGCCTCTTCCAGGAACCGGACAACCTGAACCCGTACACCGCCATCCAGACGGCGAGCCGGGTCGTGCGTGAGTTCACCCTCGAGGGCCTCCTCGGCGTGGACCCGGACGGCAACTACGTCCCCGAGCTGGCGGCCGAGGTCCCCAGCGTCGCGAACGGCGGCATCAGCGCGGACGGCAAGACCATCACCTACAAGCTCAAGTCCGGCGTCACCTGGTCGGACGGCGACCCCTTCACCTCTGCCGACGTGAAGTTCACCTGGCAGGCCATCATGGACCCGGCGAACAAGGTCAACACCCGGTCCGGCTACGAGCAGATCACCTCGATCGACACGCCGGACCCCCTCACCGTCGTCCTCAACCTCAAGGCGCTGTACTCCCCCGCGCTCCAGCTGTTCAGCAGCAAGGGTCAGACCAGCGACGCGGTCCTGCCGGAGCACGTGCTCAAGGGCCAGGTGATGGCCAATGCCGAATTCAGTCGCAAGCCTGAGGGGACCGGCCCGTTCGTCGTGGACAACTGGGTGTCGGGCGATTCGATCACCCTGAGCCGTAACCCGAACTTCCGCGTGGCCGGGCAGCCCATCCTCGATCAGATCATCATCAAGATCCTCGCCGACCAGCAGGCGGGGATCGCCCAGATGCAGGCAGGTGCGATCGACGTCCTGTGGAACCTCGACGAGGCCTCCGTCTCGTCCCTCGCGAATGCCGCGGGCGTCGACATCAGCTCCACGCCCTCCTCGAACATCGAGTACCTGGGCCTCAACCTCAGCAAGCGAGGGACGGCAGACCCGTCCGTGCCGCACCCGATCCTCGGCGACGCGTCGGTTCGCAAGGCGCTCTCACTGGCCATCGATCGCTCGCCGATCCTCAACGACCTGCTCGGCGGCCGGACCGAGGCGGCCACGTCGCCGATCGGCCTGGGATGGGCAACTCCGCAGGGCCTCTCGCTGCCGGATCCTGATCCGGAGGCGGCCAAGGCCCTGCTGGAGACGGCCGGCTGGAAGGATTCGGACGGCGACGGCATCCGCGAGAAGGGTGGCGTCAAGCTCTCCCTGGAGATCTCGACGCCGTCCGGTCAGGCGCTGAGGGATCAGACGGAGCAGATCCTCCAGGCCCAATTCAAGGCGATCGGCGTCGACCTGGTGATCAACAACGTCACGGCCGCCGTGCTGTTCGGCAGTTGGGATGAGAACGGGAAGCTCAAGCGCGGGGACTTCGACATCGTCGAGGACACCTGGGGCGCCGACCTGGATCCGGCGGACTGGCTGGCCACCCTCTTCACTTCGGACCAGATCCCGACCGCGGCAAACGCCGGGGCGGGATGGAACTTCTTCCGCCTCCAGGATCCAGCGCTCGACGCCGCGGTGGCGGCGGGTGCCGCCACGCTCGACCAGGAGGCGCGCAAGGCCGCCTACAGGACGGCCGTGGAGCGAATCCTCGCCGACCTCGTGTACATCCCCCTCTACAAGCGGGCGGAGCTCGACGCCTTCGCGACGAGCGTGCAGGGGGAGAAGCCGAACCCGTGGGAGCCGTTCACCTGGACGGCTGCGCAATGGAGCGTGAGCGACTGACCCGATTGGGCTAGGGGCACGGCATGGGCCGCTACGTCCTGCGGCGCGGCGTCCAGGCCGTGCCCCTGCTCTTCGGCATCTCGCTGATCGCGTTCCTGCTGCTCCAGGCGATCCCGGGCGGCCCGACCGCCGCCTATCGGGGTACGACGAGCGTCACCGCGGCGGACCTGGCCCGGATCGAGCGCGAGCTGGGCCTCGACCAGCCGGTCTTCGTGCAGTACTTCGCCTGGCTCGGCAAGTTCCTCCAGGGCGACTGGGGCCTCTCCTACGTGGCACGCCGGCCGGCGCTCGACATCGTGCTCGAGCGTCTACCGGCGACCCTCATCCTGATGGCCTCGGCCGTCACGCTCTCGGTCGTGGTCTCGGTGCCGCTCGGCCTGCTGGCCGCCGTGCGGCAGTACAGCTGGCTCGACCACGCGCTGACCTTCACCAGCTTCGTCGGCCTCTCGATCCCGATCTTCTGGCTGGGACTGATGCTCATCATCCTGTTCTCCGTCGTGCTTGGCGTGCTGCCCAGCGGCGGGATGGGCCCGCCCGGCGTCGACCCCGACCTGCCCACCCGGCTTCGGTACCTCGTCCTGCCCACGGTCACGCTGGCCACCGTGACGGTGGGATTCTTCACGCGCTACCTGCGGGCCGCCATGATCGAGGTCCTCAACAAGGACTACATGCGCTTCAGCCGCGCCCGCGGCGTTCCACCGGTGCGGCGCTACCTGCGCCACGCGCTGCGCAACGCATCGATCCCGTTCGTGACCGTGGTGGCGCTCCATATCCCCGACTATCTGATCGGCGCGCTGGTGGCCGAGTCGATCTTCTCGTGGCCCGGGACCGGTCGGCTCTTCATCGATTCCGCCGCGCGCTTCGACTACCCGGTGATGATGGGCATCCTGGTCATCGGCTCGCTGGTGGTCATCATGTCGAACCTCCTGGCCGACGTCCTCTACGCGCTGCTCGACCCGAGGATCCGGTATGACTGACCTTGGCACCACCGCGCCCCTTCCCGCCGAGGCCGTCGCTGCGCCCGAGCGCCTGCGCGGCGGACGGTTCTGGCCGGTCTTCGCCCAGAACCGGATGGCGGTCGCCGGCCTGGTGATCCTGGGCCTCATCGTGGCGGCCTCGCTGCTGGGTCCGCTGCTGAGCCCGTACCCTGCCGATGTGCTGGACGTACCGAACCGCTACCAGACCCCGACGTTGGCCCACCCGATGGGGACCGATGAGCTCGGCCGCGACGTCCTGACCCGCGTGCTGGCCGGCGGCCGGCTGTCGCTGGCAGTGGGTGGGCTGGCGACCATGGTCGCGCTCGCGATCGGCATCACCGTCGGCGCCCTCGCGGGCTTCCGGCCGGGATGGGTCGACAACGCCCTCATGCGGCTGGTCGACCTGGCCCTGTCGCTGCCCGACCTGTTCCTCCTGATCCTGGTCACCTCGATCCTGCCGCCGAGCGTGATCACCATCGTGATCGTGATCAGCATCGTGCGCTGGATGAACGTCGCCCGCCTGGTGCGCGCGTCGTTTCTCTCGCTGCGCGAGAGAGAATTCGTGGAGGCGGCGCGGGCCACCGGCGCGGGACCGATCCGGATCGTCCTCCGGCACCTGTTGCCGAACTCCCTCGGGCCGGTGATCGTGGCCGGCACCCTGGGCGTGGCCAGCGCCATCATCGCCGAGTCGACCCTCAGCTTCCTGGGGCGGGGGGTGCAGCCGCCGGCATCCTCGTGGGGATCCATGCTCAAGAACGCCCAGCCGCAGATCTTCACCAACCCGTGGCTGGCGGTCTTCCCGGGCGCCATGATCTTCCTGACCGTGATCTCGATCAACTTCGTCGGCGACGGGCTGCGCGATGCCCTCGACCCCGGGACGCTGCGCGTTCACCGCGGAGCACGCCGCATGCTCGATGCGCTGTTGGTCCCGCGGCGGGCCCAGGGGGCCACAGAGAAGGGCGGCCCCGCGGGCTGAGACTGCGCCTACCGGCTCGTTCGCGGCGGGCCGGGGAAGTGACAGGCGACCCAGTGCCCGGGGCTCACCTCGACGAGGTCCGGCGCGTCCGTGGCGCACGGGGAGGGCACCTGGGCCAGGGGGCAGCGGGTGTGGAACGCACAGCCGCTGGGCGGATTGGCCGCCGAGGGGAGGTCGCCACGGATGACGACCCGTCGGCGTTGCCGCTCGAGGCGCGGATCCGGCACGGGCACGGCCGACAGCAGCGCGTGCGTGTAGGGGTGGAGCGGGTCGTTGAAGATGGCATCGCAGTCCGCCATCTCCACGATCCGGCCCAGGTACATGACCGCCACCCGGCTGCTGATGTGGCGCACCACCGACAGGTCGTGGGCGATGAACAGGTAGGTCAGCGCGAGGCGCTGCTGAAGGTCCAGCAGCAGGTTCAGGATCTGGGCCTGGATCGAAACGTCGAGCGAGGAGACCGGCTCGTCGAGGATGAGCAGCGACGGGTTGAGGGCCAGCGCGCGAGCGACACCGATCCTCTGTCGCTGGCCACCCGAGAACTCGTGCGGGAAGCGATCGGCGTGCTCGCGCTGCAGGCCCACCACTTCGAGCAGCTCGCGCACCCGATCGCGGCGGTCGTTCCGGGAGCCGATCCGGTGCACCGCAAGCGGTTCGGCCACGATGGCCTCGACGCGCATCCTGGGGTCGAGCGACGCGTACGGATCCTGGAACACGATCTGCATCTCGCGCCGCAGGCGGCGAAGGCGCGCGGCACCGGAGCTCGCCACATCGATCGGCTCGTCGGCCGGGTCGGACCGGTACCAGACATTTCCTGAGCTCGGCTCGACCAGCCGCAGGATGCAGCGCGCCGTGGTCGACTTGCCGGAGCCGGACTCACCGACCAGGCCCAGCGTCTCGCCTCGCCGAATGCTGAACGAGATGCCCGCCACGGCCTGCACTGCGCCGACCTGCCGGCGCAGGAAGAGGCCCCGCGTGATTGGAAAGGTCTTCGTCAGGCGATCGACGCGCAGCAGGACATCGGGTCCGAGATCGGGGGCCGGGGCCGGCCCGGTCGTCCGGTCCGGCGCGATCATGCGCTCACCGGCGGGATGGCCGACGGCGCATCCGTGCCAGCCGCGAGGGGCAGCTCGCCGGCGAAGTGACAGGCGGCCGCGTGGGTGCCCTCGAGGCGCCGCAGCTCGGGCCGCTCCTGCTCGCACCGGTCGCGCGCGAAGTCACAGCGCGGCCGGAACGGGCATCCGGACGGGACTGCCACCAGCGACGGCGGCGCCCCCCGGATGGAGGCCAGTCGCTCCCCGCGCGCGCGATCCAGGCGGCAGATGGAGGCCAGCAGCCCCGCGCTGTACGGGTGAAGCGGCCGGTAGAAGATCTCCTCCGCGCTGCCGCGCTCGGTCACTCTGCCCGCGTACATCTCCAGGATCGTGTCGCAGAACCCGGCCACGACGCCGAGGTCATGGCTGATGAGGATGACCGCGGTGCCCCGCTCCTCGCTGAGGCTGAGCATCAGATCGAGGATCTGGCCCTGGGTCGTGACGTCCAGCGCGGTCGTCGGCTCGTCGGCGATGAGGAGCCTCGGCTCACAGGCGATCGCCATCGCGAGCGCCACGCGTTGCCGCATCCCCCCGGAAAGCTGGTGCGGGTAGTCGTCGAGGCGCCCCGCCGGCAACGGGATCTGGACATCCCGCAGCGACTCGACCGCGATGTCGCGTGCCTCGCGCGGCGAGACCCGGCGATGGATACGGATCGTCTCGACGAGTTGGTCGCCGATGGTGAAGACCGGATTCAGCGAGGTCATCGGGTCCTGGAAGACCATCGCAATCTCGCCGCCGCGGACCTGCTCCATCTCGCGCTCGCTGAGGCCCAGGAGATCCCGGCCGTCGTAGACGACCTGACCTCCCACGATCCGGCCGGCGGGCGGATCGATCAGGCGCATGATCGAGAGGGCGGTGACCGACTTGCCCGAGCCCGACTCGCCGACCACGCCCAGGCGCTCGCCGGGGCGCAGCCCGAACGAAACGTCGTCGACGGCCCGAACCACGCCCTCGCCCGTCACGAAGACGGTACGCAGCCCCTCCACCTCGAGCAGGAGGTCGGCGCCCGCCCGCCCACCCACACCCGATGGGTCGCGGACCGGCATGTCGGTGATCGCCTCGGCGTCGGTCATGGCGTCGTTCCCGGCATCGAACGGAACGGCTGCCGGGCATCACGGCGGGCGTGCAGTACCATCGCGGCCATCGACCGGACGCGCGATGCGGAGGCCGGCTCAGGGACGCGAGCTCGCATGGCAGGTCTCCTTCGGCAGCGGGTCGGTAGCGTGATCGACGGGGCTACTACGAGAATGTAGCATTCGGCGGAGGAGATACGGCCCCGCTCGAGCCGGGTAGGTCGTGTGAACGGCCCTCTCGGGCTCGTGGTCAGCCTCCGGGCGCACGCCGCATGGGAGTCCATTCGTCAATGGAAGAGGATTACCTCGGTCCGCTCGAGCGGCGAATCATGGAGCGCCTCTGGCAGGCCGGCCCGCAGACCGTGGCCAACATGGTCCAGGCGCTCAATGCCTCGGCTGGGCGGAAGCTTGCCTACACGACCGTGATGACCGTCCTGGTCCGGCTCCTCACCAAGGGCTACGTGTCGCGCCGCGCCGATGGGCGCGGCTTCCGCTATCGGGCCGCCATGGACGAGGCCGGCCTCGCCGCGCTGCTCGGGCATCGTGAGCTGCGCAGGCTCATCGACCGCTTCGGGGCCGAGTCCCTGGCCCGCTTCGCCGAGGACCTCACCGAGGTCGAGATGCCGTTGGCGAGGGGCCTCCGCGCGCTCGCCGCCAACGGGGACGAGCGGCGGGACAGGTCATGAGCGCTCGGTTGATCAATGGGGCGCCGGCGTTGGCCCTGGTGGCGGCCGTGGGTCTCTGCGGCCTGCTCCTGGTCGGGCCGGCCCACTCGGCGGAGACGCTGGCATTGGCGCTGACAACCGCGGCCGGCCTGTTGACGGTGATCCTCGCGCGGCTGACCTGGCGGATGGCGCTGCATGCGCGGCTGCACGCCCGACTGCGCCGGCTGGCGCGCGAGAGCTTCGTCTTGGGCGTCGCCGTGCGGGAGCTGCCCGCGACGCGGGGCGTGTTCGTCGCGGGCCTGCATCGGCCCGATATCTTCTGCGGTCCCCACCTCCAGACGCTCCTCGGTCCCGAAGAGCTGAGCGCCGTGCTGCACCACGAGCGCTATCACCAGCAGGATCGGGCGCCCGCGAAGCTGCTCGCACTGGACGCGATCAGGCCGCTCATCGGCTGGTTCGGACCCGGGCGGGCGTGGCTGGGCAGGCGGCTGGCGGCGCTCGAGATCGCCGCTGACCGCCACGCGATCCAGAGCGGAAGCTCGCGCTCCGCCCTGGCGGGGGCGCTGCTCAAGCTCGCGCCAGCACCGGACGGCGTCGGCATCGGATTCGCCTCGGCGGGGGATCTGCGCCTGGCTGCCCTGCTCGATCCGCCGATTGCGCAGCGACGCCGTCTGCCGCTGGCATGGATGGGCGCCTTCGCCCTGGTGACGCTGGCCTGCGTCTCCCTGGTCATCCCGATCTAGGCTTCCCGGCGCTTCGCAGATCGCATTGGAGGACGATGGTATACTCCTGGGGAGTATCAATGACAGGGAGACGCAAGATGGATCTGACGGTGCTCGAGGCAGGCGACGCTTCGGTACGAGCCGGTTACGCGTGTCCGTGCGGCTGCACGCCCTCGGTGGAGTACCGCCGGGGCGGCGCGGTGGTGGAGGATGGCTGTTGCTGCGGGAACCATTTCGCAGTCGGACCGAATGCGGGGACCGGCCTGGGGGCGAGGGCCGGGTTCCGGCCGGAGCTTCAGGTGTTTGACGCGCCATGGGGCGAGCGTCTCGAGGCCGCGTGGCTCGTCGGACCGAGTGTCCACGACCCGGAGCCGGAGCATGGTCACGACCACGCCGCCGGACCCGGCCCGGAGTCGACGGCCGGTCACGTTGTCGACCCGGTATGTGGCATGGCGGTCGAGGCTGACACCGCACGGGCCGCGGCGCTCCACCTTACGCACCAGGGCGTCGACTACTTCTTCTGCGGCAGGGGCTGCAAGCTCGAGTTCGGCGAGGATCCGGAGCGGTACCTCGACCAGGGCTACGTCCCATCGATGTGAGCCGGCCAGTGCAGACCGAGCCGGTGGCGCCGCTGACGACCGAGCCGACGGCCGGCGTCCGGTTCCCGGTTGAGGGCATGACCTGCGCGTCGTGCGTCAATCGGATCGAGCGCTACCTGCGGAAGGTGGACGGCATCCTCGAAGCGAGCGTCAACCTGGCGACCGAGTCTGCCTCCGTCCGGTACGACCCCCGCCGCGTCGGGCTCGACGACCTGCGCGCATCCGTGGAGGCGGCCGGTTACGAGGCCAGGATCGAGCGGGCCGAGGTGGTCGGT